>JALHFX010000075.1 GCA_022837595.1 Propionibacterium sp. | reverse complement strand
GTGTGGTAACCCCGATTCTTGAGGGTCTCGACCCCTCTCAACCCGCCGACACGCCCACCATCGGAACCACGCTCACCCCACGCTCAAGTACGAAGAGCCAGAAATCCTGGGTGTGATTGCCCGCCCGATGCACCACCAACCCGTAAGCGAAAACACCGTAATAGGTCTCGCCATCATCAATGGCATATCCAGCCTCGCGAGTTTGGTGTAGTTTCCTCAGCAACCCGGGCAGGTCTGCTGTCGAACGGGGCGACCACCGCGGAAGTTGTCGGACGCCATCGTAGAGCTGGATGATGTCTTCGTCGTCCAACTCTGCTAGGAGTGCCACTCCCACCGCCGTGACCGAAGCCGGGAAACGATCGCCTACCCCAGCGCTAACAGGCAACGGTTCCCGCCCAACATGCCTGGCGATGTAGGTGACCTCTCTGCCGGCGAGCACCGCAAGGTGGGCGAGTTCTTCCGAGAGCAGCGGCGAGACCGCTACCTGACGCCTGAATTGACTGATCGAATCCGATCCACGAAGGAAGCCGCCCGCGGGCGTCAGCACTCCGATATCGAGATCGTAGAAGTGTTCTACCCTGCTGACCATTCCAGCGGCCTCAAGGGAAATCAAGATCGACAGGGCAGATGACTTCGCCAGGCCAAGGCTCGACGCGATCTGGGTCAACGACCATCCGCCAGGACGCTGCGCAATCAGGTTCAGAATCGCCACCGCGCGGGACACCGAAGGTGACCCGCGCGGTGGCACTGGTACTGATGCGGTACTCACCGCGACGGAATCACATTCGTGTCCGAGCGGCGCCATTGATCAGGCTTCGACATCACCGTCCAGTTTCACGAGCACCTTGCCGGAGATTTGCGAGTCCTTCGCCACAGCAAAGGCCTCCTCGGCCTCGTCAACCCCGATGACGTGAGTGATGACGTCCGCGACCGCCGGCGCCGCAGCGATCATCTCGATGGCCTCGTCGACTTCGGTATCGAAGCGGAACGAACCGACCCAGGTCAACTCCTTTTGGCTCAGCGCCGCCAGTTCGACAGCCACCGGGGTACCCGGGAACATGCCGATCTGAGAGATACGCCCACGAGGCTTGACAGCCTTCATGCAACCGTTAACCGCAGGCGGGGCAGCGGAGCATTCCAGGATCACATCGTAAGTGTTCGCAGGCAGGGCGTCCTTCGCGACGTTGATCACCTCGTCCGCACCGATCTGCTTGGCCCGGGCCAGCGGTCCGTCAAGAACGTCCGAGAAGGTGACCTTGGCCGCACCACGCTGTTTAGCAGCGAAGCCGGCCAGCAGGCCGATCGGTCCCGAGCCGGAAACCAATACGTCGCATCCGCTCACATCACCGGCCATGTTGATGCCATGCAGCACCACACCCAGCGGTTCGGCCAGTGCGGCCGCCTCAACCGAGACTTCAGCAGGCAACGCGCGCAGCATATCGCGTCCGACCAGCATGTACTCCGCCATCGCACCCTGAGTGTGCGGCCAGGTGGACGCACTGCCCAGGTAGGAACCACCCGGGCGCAGGTGGCGCAGGTTCTCCATGCCGGGCAGATCAGGCCCGAAGGTTGCCGGGTGCAGTGTGACTGCAGTGCCCGGAGCCCATTCGCCGGACGGGTCCAGATCGATATAGCCCGACATCTCGTGACCGGGAATCAGTGGTTCACGCACCACGAAAGTGCCATTGGCGCCGTGGTAGTAATAGTGCAAATCCGAACCGCAGATTCCAACATAGGCAACCTTCAAACGCACCTGATCAGGACCAGGTTCCGGAACAGGCACCTCAGCGATCTCGAGGTCTTCTTTGCCCTTGATATAAACGGCCTTCATCAGCGTTCTCCTCAGTTGAAAACGGCTTTTACGCCGGAGCGATCATGCCTGCCATGGTCGGTAGCCATAGAGACAGTGCAGGAACGTACTGAACGACCAGCAACATCACGATCAGCGCACCGAAGAACGGCAGCAGCGGACGAATAACATCCTCAACCTTCTTGCCTGCCACCCGAGCACCGACGAACAGCACCGGCGCCGAAGGCGGCGAGATGATCGCAATGCCCATGTTGAACATCATCATCATGCCCAGATGGACGGGGCTGACCCCGTACTCAACAGCGATAGGCAGGAAGATCGGAGTGAAGATCAAGACAGCCGGAGTCGCGTCGAGCGGAATACCGATGATCAGGAGAATGACTGCCATGATCAGCAAGAAGACGACGCGCGAATCGGTGAAGTCGGTCAGCCACTCGGCAATCAGCATCGGGATATCGGCGAAGACCATGGCGTAGCTCATAATCGAAGACAGACCGATCAAGAAGATCACGACAGAGCTCGTACGGGTGGCGGTCAACAGGATGCGCGGAATATCCCGCACACGGACGGTGCGGTAGATCAGCGAGAGGATCAACGCGTAGGAGACAGCAACCGCTGCGCCTTCGGTCGCGGTGAAGATACCGGAAATGATACCGCCGATAACCACGAGGATCAGGCCGAGGCTGGGCAGTGCCCGCAAGAACGCCCGCAGTCCGTCCTTGAACGGAGGGAAGCCCTTACCTTTAAGTTCCGGACGCTTACGTGCATACAAGTGCACCAGCACCATACAAGTGGCGATCCACAAGATACCGGGGATGTAACCGGCGAGGAACAAGGCGCCAACGGAGGCCTGAGAAACCAATGCGTAAACAATCACAGTGTTCGACGGCGGAATCAGCATGCCGGCCGGCGCGGTCGAGATATTCACCGCGGCGGCGAAACTCATGTCGTAGCCGTCTTTTTCCATCTCGGGGCTCATGATCGCACCGACAGCCGACGCGCACGCGAGTGAAGAACCCGAAATAGTCGAGAACAACATATTCGTCACACAGTTCGTCTGCGCCAACGCGCCGGGCATCGGCCCGACCAATGCCTTCGCGAAGTCGATCAGCCGCGAGGCGATACCGCCTTGGTTCATGATCGCCCCTGCCAATACGAACAAAGGGATCGCGAGCAGAGCGAAGGAGTCGATACCGTTATAAATCTTCTGAGCCGAGGTGAAGATACCCGAATCCGGGCCCATGAGGATTACCAGGCAGATAGCCGAAGGCAGACCAATGGATACCGACACCGAAACGCCGATGGCCATTAGTCCGAACATGCCCACCACCAAGATGATGGCAACAAGTCCTGCGTCACTCATAATCAGATGCCCTCTTCCTGCAGGGATGCGATATCGATGTCTTCTTCAGCAACGATCTGCTTCACATCCGAGGTGACTGCTTTGATGATGTGCAGGATGCAATAGATCGTGATGAGCACGCCAGACAACGGCAGAATCATGTAGATCTGACCCTGCGAGAAAGGCAACAACTCGACAGTCTGGTCGAAGGCGGACGATGCCAGCTGCCAACCGCCCAGGATCATGATCCAGACGGCGAAGAATCCGACAACTGAATGGGCCAATACCTCGAAGAATTTCACGACGACGGCCGGGAACTTACGGACGAGGAAATCGATAGCGACGTCGTCGTTCTCACCAATAACGTAGGCGGCACCGATGATCCCCTGCCAAATGAAGATGATGCGTGCCATCGCCTCGGTCCAGGCGTTACCGCCACCGAAAGAACGAATGACTACCTGATAAACAACTAGAACCACCAGCGCCGCGAACAATACGATACAGAACCATCTCAAGATCGCATCGACCACGCGCTGAAATCCACTGAGAGCTTTCATGGGTCGAAACCTTTGTATATGTCAATTAATTATGAAGACAGCGGGAGGCAGCGGCGAACACAACTCGACGATTGAGGCCTCTGGGATCCCTTGGCTGCGGGATGCGCGGTTGGGTACCACGATCTGTGTACCCGCCCGCGCATCGCCTGACGTCAGCTGAACCTACGCCGGGTGCTCTTCGTTTGCCTTTTGGACAGCATCGTAAAGCTGTTTGCGGACCTCATTTTGGGTGACGGCATTGTCGACCATCGGCTGCACGAGTTCCTTGAAAGCGGCGATATCGACATCGTCGTTGAACTGGGCACCGATCTTCTCAGATTCTGCCTTCGACTCCTTCGCGAACTCGAGGAATCCGGTGTTCGCCTGGTCACGCAGCTCCGGGATCAAACCAAGGAAAGTCGCACGATCAGCATCGTCGAGCTTGTTGAGCGCCTGGGTATTGATCAGCAGGTAGTCGGGGATCATCAGATGCTTGGTGTAGGAGTAGTACTTCGCAACCTCGTCGTGCTTGAGGGCGTGGTAGACAGTCTCATTATTCTCGGCACCATCGAGAACGCCCGTCTGCAGAGCAGAGTAGACATCGCCCTGACCCATCGGCGAAGCGATTGCTCCCATGGCCTCAATCATTTCAACCTGGGAATCAGACTGCTGCACGCGGATCTTCAGACCTTGCAGATCATTCGGAGTCACAATCGGATGCTTGCTGTTGTAGACGTTACGAACGCCGGCATACAGTGCCGCCAGCACCGTAATGTTCTTCGACCCCTCAACAGAAATGAAGAGATCCTTGTTGAGCTCGTCATTGTCGAAGATGGCCTGTTGGGCCTCATAGCCGTCGAACATGTACGGCAGGTTATAGACGATGAAATCGGAGTTGAAGCCCTCCATGACCGGGCCACCGATGTACATCATCTCGACGGTGCCATTCGAAAGGTTCTGGACGACATCAGACTGCGTGCCGAGCTGCTCGTTCGGATAAACCTTCACCGAGTAACGGCCATCAGTGGCCTCTTCCAGCTTCTTTCCGAACTCGACAGCTGCCTTATATTGCGGATGGTCGGCAGTCTGATTAAATGCAAGCTTGAAGACGGTCTTACCACCGCCGCCGCCTCCCTCGCTACTTCCTCCGCTGCTAGAGCCACCCCCACAGGCAGCCAGGCTGAGCGACACGAGACCAATCGCGCCGGTCAGTACCAGCTTTGACAACTTCATTGTTGATGTCCTTTCTTGCAGACAGGCAGTGCGACTTCCTACCAATGATTGCAGACTCTCAGTTAGCGGACAGTGCCAATGGGAAGAACGCAATCTCGACGATGTGACGGTTCGTCAGATCAAACAGGGTTCAGCTTGACGTAGATTGAGTCTAGGAACGGGGGAGTTTCAGGGTCAAGACCGACTGGCAACCAGGCAACAAATATGTCAGATCGTAACCTTGGGTTTCGCCGTTGACCGTACGGCTGAGGAGATAGCTAGAGCGGTGGACCCGGACTCCGAAGAGTCCGGGTCCACCGCTCTAATTCTCACGTCTTCCTGCCGCGTCACACGGCAGGTGTTAGGTGAGTACTACTTTGCTGGGTATGCGGCGTTCGCTTCCTGAACCACTTGGTACAGCGCCTGGCGAGTGTCGTTCCCGCTGAGGGCCGAATCAACCAGCGGCTGGGTCAGAGTCTTGAAGGCCTCAATGTCGACATTGTCGTTGAACTCCGCACCGATCGAGGTGGCGTGTTCGATAGAGGACTGAGTGAACGCGGCGAAACCTTCATTGGCGATCTGCTGAATCTCGGGGATAAGCCCCAGGAGCGCGGCCTGATCCTCTTCGCTCATCTTGTTGAGAGCCTTCGTGCTCATCAGCAGGTAGTCGGGGAGCATCAGGTGCTTGGTGTACGAGTAGTACTTCGCGACCTCGTCCTGCTTCAGCGCATCCCAGGTGACCTCATTGTTCTCAGCGCCATCCAGAACACCGGTCTGCAACGCGGAGTAAACATCGCCCTGGTTCATCGGAGAAGCGATGGCTCCCATGGCCTCAATCATCGCTACCTGTGAATCGGACTGCTGCACGCGGATCTTCATGCCCTGCAGGTCTGCCGGAGTCACGACCGGGTGCTTGCTGTTGTAGATATTCCGGGTGCCGGCGTTCACACCAGTGAGGACGGTGATCCCCTTCGAGTCCTCGATGGAGTGGTAGAGAGATTCGAGTGCCTCGGTGTTCGACAGGACAGCGCCCTGGGCCTCAGTGGAGTCGAACATATATGGCAGGTTGAAGACGATGAAGTCGGAGTTGAAGCCCTCGAGCACAGGCGCGCCGACCCACATCAGCTCGACGGTGCCGTTCGAGAGATTCTGGATTACGTCTGCTTGACCACCCAACTGCTCGTTCGGGTAGACCTTCACCGAGTAACGGCCATCGGTGACTTCTTCGAGTTTCTTACCCAACGCGACACCGGCCTCGTACTGCGGATGGTCGGCAGTCTGGTTGAACGCGAGCTTGAAGACGGTCTGACCACTGCTGCCCTTGCCCGAACCATCGCTTGAATCGCCGCTCGAGCCGCCACCACAGGCAGCGAGGCTCAGCGACACGAGACCGACAGCGCCTGTCAGAATGACCTTGGACAACTTCACGGTTGTTCCTCCTTGATATTGGTCTTACATGGCTCGCCGGGCGCCGGTTAAATCCATTCAAACGCTAGACTTCGTCGCCGAAGACAGCTGGCCTTCCAATCGGACCGGACGCACACAGCTCAAATTCCACTAGCTGAATTGGAGTTTATGGATTTTAGCACGGCAGATTCAAGAAACACCCGGCAACCCGGCAACCTAGGTAACCGAATCGTTACCTCATGCACGAACCCGCGCGCCGATCCTTGCTGCATGAAGGTATCAGGCTATATTCAGGTTTCAGTTAGCCCAGGGGGTTGGTAGGGGTGACTATCAGCCCCCTGGCGCTTCTTCAACTTCCTACGTCCAGTCAGTGCCTGGCTCCTGGTGAATACGTACCCAGCGATCAGGAGGTCCGCACTTGCTTGCGCAAGGTCTCGGTCACCTCAATGCCTCAGCCTCCTGGTCAGGAAGTCAGCCAAGTCTCCGGACTCGCCGTCACGCCCGCCCAGGCTGACCTGGAGTGCCGGCTGAGTAGCGACCAGCCGCACTCCCGAGAGTCGCTCTTGCAGCCCTCCTGGCATGCTCAGCACGTAATAGCCACCGTCGCTGCCGATGGCGACGGTCTGATCCACCTTGATATACCACCCAAATCTGTCGGTTCGTGCGGTGCCTCCGCCCGATAAGTGCACCCGCAACGGTTCCGGCTCGATACCCGCACGTCGAGCCTGCGCGATGAAGTCGTCGATCAGCTGCTGAGCTTCGTGGGCTTCACGTTGGGCCGCGACGCTCGCGAGCTCCTCGCGCAACAGCGCGTCCTCTCGTCGAGATCGACTGGGCGTCTCTGGTCGGCTGGCAGTCACCTCGTCGTGACTCATTTCTGGCACTCTTCAACCATACCGTGCGTACCTATAGCGTCTGCCCTGGTCGGAGGGATGACGATGGCTCCGGCAGGTGTTCGGGCCGCAGTGCGGAATCGTCCACTCCGGATCGAAGAAGCGGTCGCGAGACAGGCGTCTTCTACGATGGTCCATTATGAGAGCCCTTCACCATCCGGCCCGACTCATGCGTCATGCCGGGTTCCGGCGGCTGGTGATCGTGCGCGCACTCTCCCAGGGCGGAGATGCCGTCGTCCAGGTCGGAATGGCCGCCTACCTCTTATTCAGCCCTCAATCGCAGCCCAACGCCTGGGCTGTTGCGGCCGTAATCGCTTTGATCATGCTGCCGTTCTCGGTGGTTGGGCCCTTTGTCAGCCCGATCCTGGACCGACACTCTCGACAGCGGGTAGTGATCGGCTGTGACCTAGTGCGGATGAGCATGGCGTTGATCATGACCGCAATGGTTGTCACGGGTCACACCGGGATGGCCTGGCAGGCGGTCTTGATGGTCTTGCTCGTCATCACGCTCAGCCTGAACCGGCTTCAGATCGCCGGTCTGACCGCCGGCATGCCGCTCACTGTCGACAACAACGAGTACTTGGACGCGGCAGCCATCATGCCGATGCTCGGGCCGCTGTCCGGGATGATCGGCGGCGCGCTGGCCGCAATCATCAGGCTGGCATCCGGGCGACTGCTGGCGCCGAATTGGGCCGATGGGTTGGTTTTCCTCGTCGGCTCACTCCTCTTCATTGCCGCGGCCATCACCGCCATGGGCTTCGGGCGTACCGAACTCGGGCCACGTAGTGGCGCACCGGTGACCACCTGGAGCCAGGTGGTCAGCGGATTGACCGCTGCTGGACGCGAGATCACGCGCAAGCATCCTGCTGCTCTGTCAATGACCATGGTCTTCTTCGCACGACTCGGCTATGGCGCACTGATGACCGGGATCATCGTCCTTTTCCGGCATTACTTCGGCTCGGACGCCGATCTCGAGCGCGTGATGATCGAGATGGGCGCTTGGTTCTTGATCTCCGGAGCCGGGTTCGCGCTATCCGGGTTGATCGCGAGTCCGACCTCCGCGATTATCGGCGTGCGTCGGACGATCATCTTCGCCTTCGGAGCGGCGGCAGTCGTGCAGCTGATGCCCGGTAGCCTGCTGTTTCGCCCCAGCCTGATGATCGCGGGATTCGGGCTCGGCTTATGTCTCCAGAGCGTGAAGATCTGCGCCGATGCGGTGGTGCAGGCTCACATCGCCGATGATGTGCGCGGCAGAGTCATGGTGATTTACGACATCATCAACAACCTGGGCTATGTCGTCGGTGCGGTTGTCGCTGCGGCGCTGCTACCCGCAAACGGGCACTCGGTGCCGTTCTTCATCGGGATCGCGGTGCTCTTCGCCGTTTGCGCCGTGGTCTTCGCTATCACTAGTTCCGAGTCTGAGGACTATCAGCGCGGGGCTGCGGCGGCAGCGGCGCACTGACTTTGCACTCCCTCATGGTCTGGGCAGCCTTGGCTGATTAGGGTTGGCCTACGCATCGCGCGACCCCGCGCAGAACAGCTCAGGCCCGGCGCAAACGGGCCCTACCCTCCACGACTTCCTGCAGCAAGGTCACCGTTTCGTCGCTGAGATCCACGCCCAACGCCCGAGTTCTGCGGGTGAGCTGCATGACCAGCTGGTCCACCAACGCGTCATCTTGTTGCAGATGCGCAAGCTGGATCTGCGCTGCTGCGAGGTGTTCATCCTCGACACCGGCGGCAAGACCCTTGTCAATGGCCCAGCGGGCCGAATCCAGATCGCCGGCTTTCAGAGCCCGACGAGCAAGGACCACAGCGATATCGCAGATGGTGGCGACCATGTTCTGCCGCAGTTGCTCGGCCCAATGCCACTGGCCTGGCGCCGCGTCAGCCAGCGGGGCACCCCTCACAAACTCGAGCGCATGCACCAACGAGGAGTTCGCCACGCGGTTCACGCCACCACCGAGAAGACTCTGTAGGAGCTCCCAATCTGAGGTGATAGCAGGGTGCAATGAGATCTGCCCAGAGTAGGCATCCGGAAGATAGGCGGCACCATGATCATCTGCGCCGAGCCAACTGCGCAGCCTGCTCATATTCGACCGCCGAGTAGTCTCCGCCACCATCAGATCATCAGCCATCATGATTGCTGTACCGCCAGGGTTCTCCAGCAACCAGGCACAGTATTCGATGCACTGCTTGACCGCCCGTGGTGGTGGTGCGTTACGGGCCCCCACCAGCTCGATAGTGCCGAGCAGTTTCACCATGGGATGCTCAGCTGAGGCCATGGACGACACCGCTCCTCCTTCCACAGGTGCTGGCCTGATGGCCGTCGGCAATAGGATCGGCAGGTCGGCTGTTTCGTCAGTGGCCCACCACGGCGCCACTGGATAATCGGTGGCTGCAGCCCCTTCGAAAGCTTCACCCAATGCCCGCTGAGTCTCACCATTCACCGTATAAGGGACGAACCGCTCACCACTGAGCAGACACATCGCTTGTCCTGCGCTCACCTGGATGACAGCGGAACCATCGACGGGCATGGCTTCTCCAGCGCAAATGATCATGCTTATTCCCACTCCACTGAACCGGCGCGGAAGCCTTGCGGGAGACTCGTCGATGATCAATACGACCGGCGACCAGGCTTCGGAAACCAGCGGATCGGCCCGCAGTTGAATCAACGAAGAGTCCGGGTCGCGGTTGGCGATCCGCTGAGCAACCAATTCGTCGAGCCAGCGGCAGGCATCATCGACTCTCGCAAATACCTCGAGTCGCGGCTCTTCGAGGGTGGCCAGCCAGCCGAAACTCTCACCGGCAACGATGACACGCACCATCGGCGATTCGGTGAGGGCAAGGCCCATAGCACAGGCCAAGCCGACGCAGAGGTCGTGCCGACCGTGGAGCCATGTCACTTGCTCGCGCTCGACGTCGTAGTGCAGCTCCGCCCGTAGCCCCGCAGATCTTGCGTCGTTGAATACGCCGAGCGCTACCTCGGTCTCACCGCGATTGATCTCTCGATTATTGGGGGCTTGGTCACCTGCGGTCACCGCTGGTGCCGGGTCCATGAACGGCAACGCGGAAGCGGCCTGCACCAAGCCGATACTCGCGCGGCGGGCTCGCAGCCCGAGTTCGGGTACGGCGCGGCCAACCGGTCGTTTGGCCAGCTGCTGACGGCGGCGCAAAACGAAGGTACTCGCCAATACGCTGATGGCTGCACCACCGAGCGCGATGATGCCAGCTTGATGGCTCTGCAGCGCAGTAACGATCTGTTCACCGACGGCAACCGAATGCTCGTCCGACCCGCGAGGTTGGTCATGAATCGGTTGGACTGGACACAAGTCCAAATCCACAGGGGCTCGCTGGTCCGCATTCCTATCCGGCTCGGACCGACCAACCTGGGGCTGTTGATCTGAGTCGCTGACAAGGTCCGGACCGGTTTCGGGTGCCGTGTCGTTCTGCGATCCGGGCAGTTGTAGGTGCCATCCGGCATCGATAAGGTCGGGATTGCTGATGACATCAGAGTTGAGTTCGACCAGTTCGCCCCAGCGTCCTGCATCGCCGAGGTACTCCGCGGACAATCCGCTCAATGTCTGACCAGGCTGGACGACTATCGTCGGCCCGGCCCGTTCCACACCGAGCTCGGGGATCGCCAGCATCATGCCTGGCTCCAGATGATCGGTCGAAATGAGCAGCGAGGTATGATTCGCGTCCGCGATCTCGCGCCACTTCGCGCCATCACCGTAATACCTCTCAGCCAATGACCATAGATTGTCACCGGGCTGAACCAGATGCGTACGGGTTTCAGGGCTTCTGTCTTGGCTTGCGGTGTCGGCAGGAGCCTGGGTAGCGACCGCATTCGAAATTACCGCCTCCAGGCGTGAAGCAGATTGAGCATCGTTGACGGCGGCCCGTTGCGAGGAGGTGGTCGCGGAGCCGCCCGTCAGCAGCGCGACGATACCCGCGATTAGCACGGCGGTGAGCGGCGCGAGTGATTCGCTCCCCGGGAATCTGAAGCGCCACCGTTGCTGAGTCGCTGCAGCCAGCCCCTCGTTCACGATTGACAACGTGATCAAGATCCATGCGACCCAACCAACAAGGCTGATGATTGCCAGCAGCAGCGATCCATCGTCCGGGCGAGTCAACACCTGTCGCCAGTCAGTAGTCCACAGCGCCGACAGCCGACCGAATCTCGCCAGAGCCCAGGCGCCGCCGATGACCATGCCGAGAACAGCGAGCAACGATACAACTGCCCGAACGATTCGCGCGACAGCAGTCATGGTGTGCGCTCCTTGAAAACATCCAGGGCCTCAGTAGCGCGAGCCTCCAACTGCACTGCGCCAGGCAGGCCCGGGACCAGTACGTCAGCCAGGTCCAGACGACAGCCGAGTTCTGCGCTGACTTCGGCGTGATGTCCGGGCGCACTATTGAAAGCGCTGGCGTCGATCTGCACGCTCAAAGAACTGCAATGCACATCCACCGTAGCTAGATCGAATTCGATAGCTGCGGTCGCCTGTTGGACGGCCTGCGGAGCCGACCCGGCCAGTGTTGCGGCGCGGGCGCCCGCTGCTGCTGCCTCGGCCAGCTGAGCTCGTGCCCAGCCGATCCGCCAGCCGCCGGCAAGCCCGAGCATCAGCATCACGACCAGTGGGACAATCAACGTGACCTCGACCGCGACACTACCTCGGTTGCCACGTTGACCCTTCATCTTTGAACTCGCGGAATCGGATGACTCGATCGCTACGCCGGGTAATGACCCCGAGTCACCGCCCGAAATAGTCAAGGTGGCTCTGGATTCATGGGATTCGAGTCGTGGCAGCAGCCTCATCACGCCTCCTTCATCCGTTGCGCAGATGCTTCGACTGTCGTCCAGGGCCCAGGCAAGAGTTCCGATACCCGGCCGCTGATCCGCACTTGCACTACGCCAGACTCTGCCTGGACGCTGACATCGATCGCTTGCAGACCACCACGCTCAGCGATCTCTTCGCAGACACGCGCGGCATCGTCGGCTAAGCCGGATGCATACGCGGCACGCTCGGCGCCGGCCATGGCTGCCTGCTGTGCCGTGGAGCGACCGGCGAACCAGATGCTGCTTTGGATGACGGCAAAGATGACGCCAAGCATCAACGGCGTCAAGACAGCGAGTTGGACCGAGCTGAAAAGGCCTCGGCTGCTGCTGGCCCGGCGGTCAGCCGAGTTCGCCGAGCTTCTTGGCCACATAATTGCCCACCAGACCGATCACGGTGAGCGCTATTGCCACTGCCCCGGTAAGCAGCACCGCATTCTCAGTCGACTGTGACAGGCCGCGCTCGTCACGTCGCGAAGGGATAGACCGCCAACTCGCGATCGTACCCACCGCTAGATATACAACCCGGCGGATACGGCTTTGGGGTGGCCGGGCCAGTTCTAGATCGTTCATCGGTCCTCCTGGTTGGGTGTGGATACATGTCACATGGTCGACAGCGGGCATCAGCCAGCTCCTGAAATACTCAATAACGGCGGGATAAGGAAGATCAGCGCGAAAATGATCACGGGAATCGACATCCACAGGGTCATTCGCTCGCTCACTTGATGTGCACGGGTACGTTCCCGGGTCAAGTGGGCGTCCCTCAACTCTTTGGCCCGCGAGCTCAGGACTTCAGCGAGTGCGGCGCCCTGATCGTCCAGCCGCATGATGTCTGCCATATCCGCAATCGACGGAAGCTCGAGTTCGCGGGACAAGCGGTAGAGATCATTCCACGGGGGTCTCTGCTCAAGTCTTGCACGTTCTAGTGCCGCGGCTATACGAACGAATACTGGAGTATCGGAGAGGGCTGCTGCGGCTTCGAGCGATTGCGTCGCCGACAGATTCGCGAGCCTTTCGAGCACGACAAGATCGAAATACGTGTTCAAAGCCTCATCAGCGTCCGCATTCGTCTGATACTGCTTCGAACGCATCACGAGATCGGGCCACGACCAGCCAACTAGCGCTGCCGCGAGACCGACGACTCCGGGCAGTATTCCGACCGTACCGGTGAGCGGCCTGATGGCAAACGCTAGGAGCCAGGGCATCACCAGGCCGGCAGCAGCTAACACCAGCTTGTTACTGAAGTAGTCTCCGACTGTGCGTCCGTTCAGCAGTAGCATTCGCGCGGTGGCCTCAGGCAGCGGAAATCGACCACGCTGATAGCACCAAGCACCCAGTAATTCCAGCCGCGAAGTGCTGTCTGAGAACAGCAGCGGGCCGGGGTCACCCAAAGCCCCCGAGTGTTCGGTCATCAGCACGCCAAGTGCATCGTCCAAACGAATAGGACGAGGTAGCAGTGCATAAACCACCAACCAGCCCCCGCCCGCAACCGTGGCAGCGCCGAGCAGGGCAGACGCGAAAAGCGGATCAGGCATCAGCGCTCACCTCCTGGTCATGTATGCGGACCAAGAGCCGTTCACGCCGCCGTGGAGTAGCGATCCGGCGCAGGATATATAGCGATCCCAAATAGCAGCTGCCCAGCACGAGCATCAGAATCTGGCCCAGCGGTAACGTGAAGGCGGCGAAGTATCCAGGAGCAAACACGATCCCCGCAGCGATCGCAGTGAGGGTGATCAACGTCACCTGCCGTACCACGAACTGTGGCTTGGCTCGCTCCGCAGCGATCTCGCGCATCGCCCGAAGCCGGTCTTGAATGCTGTCACTGAGCGCCTGCAAAGTAGCAGAGGCTCCCATTCCGCCGCGTTCTCCGACCAGGATCAGGGCAGCCAATACCGCGTCCGCATCGGCAGAGTCGAGATCATCGGCCATCGCCTGCAGGCTGTCGCGCAGTGTCCAACGATCGTCCAGTCTGTCAACCAGGCCACGTAGCGCAGCAGACAACAGCGAGGGAGCCTGATTGATCGTGGACCGAAGCGCCTGGGGAACGGACTTCCCAGTCCGCACCGACGCGGTCAATACCCGGATCCAACGATCGAGGGCTTCGAGCATCTCGATCTCGGGCTGAGGCTGGGCGCGCAAGAGTTCGGGTAGGACGACGACCAGTGCCGGCACGAGCAACAGCCCCGGGATGAAACCTGTGAAGGCGAGCACTGCTACTCCCAGCCCCAGGCCGATCCCCAGTCGCCAACGCATAGGTTTCGGCATACCGCGCCAGCGGCGTCGAACCCGAATTCCTAGCGTGATGCCCTGCTCATCGCCGACCACCGAAGGCATCAGCCCGTGGATAACGGTGAAAATCCCGATGATGATCATCGCTGTTGCAATTCCCGGATAGACCGCACTCACGGCTGCCCCCGAAACGCTCGCAGCTCGCCCAGCAATTCGGCACTGGGCTGAAAGAGCAGGGGTCGACCCTGGTCATCGGCCCGATAGGCGAGATGGGTGACAGGTCGGCCGTTCTCGACAGCCCCGGTTAGTTCACGGACCTCACTGATGAAGCGCTTTCGCGTACCACCGCGCCAGGTATCATCCACCAGGTTGACGTGGATCAGTAGATGCAGATTGAGCGCGATCTGGCGGTATGCCTCGGCGACACCGAGCACACCACCTTGCGCGACCCGAGCGGCAAGCCGGTCCATGGTGGATGCCGCCGAATGCGAATGTGTCGTCGACATTGTGCCGGCGCCGGATTGCATCGCCTCAAACATGGCTCCGGCCTCACCCCCGCGGACCTCACCGACGATCATTCGCGAGAGGTTCTGGCGCAAGGCTTCGGGAATCAGATCGGCAACCGAGTATTCGCCCACACTGCGACCGTCGTGGTATTCACCCAATCCAGTCTTCGCCTGCAATGCGACCATATTGCGTCGCCCGGGCAACAGATGAGTGAGTAATTCGTAATCAGTCTCGAGGGTGCCGATGCGCTCGCTGATCGGGATCGCCGCGACTAATGCACGCAATAGTGTGGTCTTGCCCGCACCCTGATCGCCAGAAATCACGCACGACTTGCGGGCGAGCACGCAGGTGTGCAGGAATTCGGCGAGTTCAGCGGGTAGCATGCCGGTGCTGGCGAGGTCGTCCAGGTCGATACTGGTCAGCAGGTGCTGGCGTATGACGATCGACGGCCGGTAGCTCAGGCCGAATCCGATGGCATGCAGCCGGAAGCGATCACCGAGCGCCAGGGTCATCATCGGATGTGCATCATCGAAAGCGCGCGCTGGATTGGCGCTCGAACCGAGGAAGCGGATTGCTTCGACCAGTTCGTCATCGCTGTCGGCGACCGGCGGTAGCTGTTCGCGGCGACCATCGCCATGTTGCGCCATCACACAATCCCAGCCGTGGATTTCGATGTTCTCGGCGGTCGGGATCTCGAAGAGCGGCTGCAATCTTCCGTAACCGAAGATCGAGTTCTCGACGGCGGCCGCGTATGCCTGTTCGGTGGCCAATTCCCAGAGTTGCTCGCCGGTCTGTGTGAGGCGTCCCGCATAATCTCGGACGACCGTGCTGATCACCGAACGCCCCATCATCCGGCGATCATCGGCGGGCATCGGCCGGCCATGCTCACCGGCCCAATGATGAGAGTTCTCCGCGATCTGTTCAGACGCTGACCGGCGTAACTGGATCACGAGTTGCCAATCAACCGCCTCGAGTCTGCTGGCGCGTTTCGGACTCTGAGTGGATCTGGTCTCGCTCAGGGCTGAGGCAGTTTCTGCGGCTGGGTCCAGCGCCGTCAAAAGGTCGCCCAGTTGTGGGGGAGGTGAGCCTGAGACCACCCGGGTGCCCCCTCGCGGGGTCATGAGGCCCCCTGTCCGCGAGCACTAGCTTGACTCCCAAACGATGTCCGCTGGCCGCCCAGCTCTAGCGCGAGCGCTTGCAGTGCCTTCCACAACGGTCGACTCGTCAGTCTGCGCGGTGGAAGCGCACCGGAGCTGAACACTTCGGCTGTCGGCGGATCCCACGGCAGGTCGGCAAGCAGCGCGATCTCGAGTTGCTTAGCGATCTCGGAAGCAGAGTAAGGGCGACCGCCACCGGCGACCACCAAGGCTGGGCTGGCCGAAGCTAGCTCGCTGGCGTTGACCAGTTCCGGCAGCGCCAGCCGCAACGCGGCCAACGCGGGCAGGTTTGACCTCGTGACAACAGCGATCGTTCGGGCGCGTTCAAGCAGCGGACGCGGCAATCCGTGGGCGTCAAGACGCCCCGCATCAACGATGACATCAAGACCGTCGGACTGGAGATCATCTAGCTGCTCCGCCAACCGATCCCAATAGCTCGAGAAGAGCAGGGCCGACCGGGGGTGAGTGAACCCTGGTAGGAAATGACGAGGGTGCACTGAGCCCTCGTCCAGTGGAAGGGTATGGTCCAATAATCCCGTCGATGGGCCGACCGGATGAGCGCGATAGCTTTCAGCTAGCCTGCCAAGACCTCGCCCCCCACCGGGCATGCCAGATAAGTAACCGGACAGCACCGACTGACTGGGATGCGGGTCGCAGTCGGCGAGCAGCACTTCGCGCGGCCAGGTCAATGCCAGTCCCAATGCGGCGGTAGTGACGCCCGGAGAGCCACCGGCCGAAGCACCAGTGCCGCGATCGAGGCCGCCACCGATTCGTCGACTTGGACATCAACGAGCCATCCAGTGCCGTCTGCGGTGAGCTGAGGCGCGCAGGCGAGGACCGCCTCGAACTGCGTACCCGCGGTTGTGCTCGAATCCATTGGACCGGGCACCTCAACCAACCAAACGCGCGTGCCGGGGCGCAACGTTTGAGAAGGTAGCCGCCCCGATGCAAGTTTCAAGCCCACTTGAGCGGTACCGGGCGGCACGAGGTCTGCGCCCACAGCGCCTGGGCCGGGCAGGGAGCCGGCCGGAAGATCCACCCGCGCGAACTGCCCGACGAGACCGGGCGCCCGGTCGGCGGCGACCACTGCAACACCATCGGCTCGGCCGAGCGTCGTGGTCATCAAGTCGGAGGCCTCGATCTGTTCGCCGCGTGCGACATCTTTAACCATCACGACTACTGCCTGCGATTCCTTGGCACCCGTCCATGCCCAGGCCATAATCAACGCCCCGAGGCACGCGCAAAGCACACCGATGACGATCAAGCGGTTACTTCGGCGAGCGCGTAGCTGTACGTTGACCGGGCGCTGCGGGACGTGCGACGGCTGCGTCGAAGACGTCACTGAGGGACGTACGCGTGGGGTGGCCATAGGTGGTTATCCTCTTCACCGCGAGAGGGTGGTTGCGGTAGGAGCACCTTATGTCACGCGGATCTGCTTTGGCCAGACGAGACGGTCATCTGTGGAAAACTCGACCATCTGAGAGCCTTGGCGTGTGTCTCTGAACGCTTCTAACACACTCTTGATTATCCACTAGACCCACGAAGATTCCTCTCGATACCATGGCTCGAGCCATGACACCGAAAAGCTGTGGATAATACTGTGGAATACCGTCTTTTGCAGGCCCAATTGTCCACACACTATGTCGACTCAGACAACCTGACGTCCCGTAGG
This sequence comes from Propionibacterium sp., assembly GCA_022837595.1. Lineage (GTDB taxonomy): Bacteria > Actinomycetota > Actinomycetes > Propionibacteriales > Propionibacteriaceae > Brooklawnia. The sequence goes on along the minus strand of JALHFX010000075.1, from coordinate 13,472 downwards.
ATATACGAATCCTGACTGGCGGCGGCATCATGTGCCCAGCCAACTCATAGGAGAGTGCTGATGGAAGCTTTAGTGCCCTGGTGGGGGATCCTGCCATTCGTCGCGATGCTCCTGAGTATCGCCTTGATGCCGCTGATCCCCGCAACCGCTCCCCATTGGGAGAACTGGAAGTTTCAACTCGGAATCGCGCTGATCTTAGGTGTCCCGGTGGCGATTTGGGTGGGCTTCATACTCAATTGGGCCCGCGTGGGCCACGCGATCCTCGAGTACGTCCAGTTCATTCTGCTGCTCTTCGCGCTGTTCGTGGTCTCGGGCGGACTCTTCTTGTCCGGTGATATCCGAGCTACACCGAAGAACAACACGATCGTGCTTGCCATCGGCGCGGTCGTCGCTTCCTTCGTGGGAACAACCGGTGCCGCAATGCTGCTGATCCGGCCGCTGCTGAATATCAACTCAGAGCGGGTGAATAAGGTGCACACGGTGATCTTCACGATCCTGATCGTGGCGAACAACGGCGGCATGCTCACTCCACTCGGAGATCCACCGCTATTCCTTGGCTTCCTGCGCGGAGTGCCATTCACTTGGACTTTCCACCTGCTGCCGATGTGGGCCTTCATCAACGTGATGCTGCTGATCATCTACTACGCGCTCGACACCAAGGAATACGCACAAGAACCGTTGGCGAACGTTGTCGAAGACAAGGTGGAGGTCACCCCGATCAAGGTGCTGGGCCTGATCAACTTGCTCTGGTTCGCCATCGTCATCGGTGGGGTCGCACTGCTCCCCTCAACGAATCTGGAGCTCATCGAAGAGGGCCATGCGTTGTGGCACCACTACATACCTTGGCGAGAGATCGTCTTCCTGATCGCGGCAGCAGGATCGTACACCACCAGTAGCAAGAGGATTCGATTCGAACTCAACCAGTTCAACTGGGCTCCGATCCGCGAGGTTGCAGTTATCTTCATCGGCATCTTCTTGACGATGATCCCCGCTCTGCTCTTTTTGGCTCAGGTCGCAGACCAGCTACCGCTCAACACGATTACCTTCTTCGCGTTCACCGGCACGCTTTCTGCCTTCCTCGACAATGCACCGACATATGTGACCTTCTTCGAGATGGCCAACACGTTGGGTACCGACCCGAGCGTGATGCCGGGAATGGATCGGGTAGCCGGCGTCCCGTGGCTGTGGTTGGAGGCGATCTCGCTAGGCTCGGTTGCGTGCGGCGCACTGACCTACATCGGCAATGGGCCCAACTTCATGGTGAAGTCAGTAGCCGAATCCGGCGGTGTCGTGATGCCCTCCTTCGGAGGTTATATCGTGTGGAGCGTCCGCTATCTGATGCCCATCCTGATCGCGATGGTTTGCTTCTTCTTCGTCGCGTCCGTTTGGGGTAAGGTCGTCGGCGCTGTCATCGTCGTCTTGTTACTCGCACAGGCCGGGGCCACCTGGGCCAAGTACCGCAAACTCGTCGAGCCCTGAGTTCGATTTCAACCGGTCCAGTCTTCAGCTCACTGATAACCGAGTGCTTCAAGCGCGTCGTCGTCGATGCCGAAGTGATGAGCGATCTCGTGTACGACGGTGATGTGAATCTCAGATACGAGATCGTCGAGTGAGTCGCAAGCACGAAGGTGCGGTCCGCGAAAGATCATGATTCGATCTGGCAATACACCGCCATAGTCGAAACCACGTTCGGTCAGCGGTATGCCGTCATAAATGCCGAAGACCTGCTCGCCTTCGGGTGGTTCTTCTTCGACGAGGACGACGCAGTTGTCAATCAGCGAGATCAGCTCGTCGGGGATCGAGTCGAGTGCGTGGTCGACGCAGCGCTCGAATTCCTCGGGAGTCAATTGCACGGGCATGTCGCGAGTCTAGAAGACCCTAACCGCACAGTGTTCGGGTCATTCTTCCCGCTTCCGGCTCGCCAAGGCGAACGAAAGCGGGAAGGCGGCACCTGCCAGCGTGACCCTCTCTGGTCTTGCCAGACCTACCCAGGCGTATCGCGTTACTGCTGAGCCTCGACAACCTTGATGATCGAGATCTCGATATCGATGCCGACCTTGTCACTCACCAGAACTCCGCCGGTCTCCAGTGCGGCGTTGAACGCGACACCGTAGTCCTGACGGTTTAGGCTCGAGGTTCCCTCGAAACCCATCCGGGTGTTGCCGAACGGATCTTGAGAAATTCCACCGATCTCAAAGTCGATGCTGATCTGCTTGGTAGTGGCCTTGATCGTCAGATCGCCGGTGATGCGGACATGCTCATCGTCCAACTTTTCGACATTGGTCGACTTGAAAGTGATGGTGGGGTAGGTCTCTACCTCGAGAAAATCGTTGGTGCGCAAGTGCTTATCCCGCATCTCATTGCGCGTGCTGATTGAGTCGGTCTGGATGGTCACTTCGACATGCGAAGCAGCAGGATTGTCAGCATCGATGAAAGCCGTACCCTCAAAATTGTCGAATTCGCCGCGGACCTTCGTGACCATCGCGTGCCGCGCCGAAAAGCCCAGACGCGTGTGCGCGGGGTCAAGCGTCCAGTTACCAGTCATACCAGCGGTATCAACCATGATCTTCTCCTCTCGGGCACCTACGGCTTCTCCGCGGGGCTCACCACATACAACCTAGTTGAATCCTAAAGTATTCCGCACTGTCTTGGTTTTCTAGAAAACCGTTGCTTCGATGTCGCGACTCAGCAGACCGGTGACCACGAGCACGGCTTGGGGTAGCTGGACACCTTCGCTCCACTTGACCTCGAAACCGCAGAGTTCTTCGACTGTAGCAACGACATCACCGCCCAACGCTTCTATCGAATATTGCATTAGATCCGGGTGTTTACAGGGTTCACCTTGTGTCCGAGTGCATGGATCGCATAATTCACAGGCACCTGCTGACAGGACCAGGGCTTGACGGTGGCTCCGGGCACGATGGCGGTGCCGACGTGCGGCCATTCGCTTCTCACGATCGATCGCCCGGCGGACGATGGTCTGCATCTCAAGCGGCGAACGTTGGACCGCTCGCTCCTGAGTGCTGAATTCGATCTGCACGGCATCAATCTCGAGCCAGTCATAAGAGGTCCAGATCGTCAACGGATCGAACTCGAATGGCGGGCATGACCAGACCTGGCCATAGATCGGGCACTGCTCGCAATAGCCCAGCACCCGGGGCAGATCGACGTAGCGCTCAACGTAGTCAGCTGTCGCTATACGGGCGCGGCGTCGCGTCGTCGTGTAGTCCGGACGCGCAGTCATGGGTTAATCATGCCTCTGCCCGCCGAAATGAACAGAGCGGCCGCCTGGGGTGACAGGCGGCCGCTCCACGGCGGTAGTCGACAATGAATCGTTCAGTCGGTCAGACCTTCGAACAGTTGTGTCGACAGATAGCGCTCGCCCCAGTCGGGAATGATCACGACGATGGTCTTTCCGGCGTTCGCCGAATCGGCGGCCAGATCGGCTGCCGCCCGCAATGCAGCGCCGGACGAGATGCCAACAAGCAAACCCTCCTCGCTCGCTGCACGACGCGCCCAAGCCAAAGCATCATCCGACGTGACCTGGATGATCCCATCAACGACACTGCTGTCGTAGATCGCGGGGACGAAACCCGGGCTGAGGCCCTGGATGCGATGGGGAGCCTTCTGACCACCAGAAAGAACCGGAGATTCGGCGGCCTCGACGGCATAGATCTTGACCTCGGGTTTGCGCTGCTTGAGTACCTGTCCGACACCGCTCACCGTGCCTCCGGTGCCTACACCGGAAACGACGATGTCGACCCGGCCCTCGGTGTCGGCCCAGATCTCCTCGGCAGTCGTCTTCCGGTGGATCTCGACATTGGCAGGATTATCGAATTGCCGAGCGAGGATTGCACCAGGCGCGTTGGCCGCGATCTCCTCGGCCCGCTTATTCGCACCAGGTACGCCTTCTGCGGCAGGAGTCAATACCAATTGAGCGCCGTAACCCCTCAGCACCGCCCGGCGTTCTTTCGAGAAGCTCTCTGGCAACGTGATGATCACTTTGTAACCACGAGCCGCACCCACCCAGGCGAGTGCGATACCGGTGTTACCCGACGTCCCTTCAACGATAGTGCCACCTGGCTTCAGTGCTCCGGACGCCTCTGCAGCATCGACGATGGCAACACCGATACGATCCTTAACCGAATTCGCCGGGTTGTAGAACTCGAGCTTTGCCAGCACGGTGGCCTGCGAGTCGCCGTACAAGCGATTGATCTTAACCAGTGGCGTGCGGCCGATTAGCTGGGTCGCATCTTCGAAATAGGCCATATTCTTCGTCCTTCGTCATCGTTGTTCTCGGTATCATGAATGGTCTCCCCAATTCGGGAAGCCCTCGAGGAATACCGCGTTTGCTGGATATGTAACAATCACGAATCACCCGCGGAGAGCGGAGATTGTAATCAACTAGCTGCGGCTACAGCTGTATCCCTGCCGCCACCAACCACGCTTGTGACAAGCGCGAACAGGTGGTTAACCAGAGTTATGTGAGCTGGCTTCGTGGATTGACAGGTGCCAAATTACGCAGATCAACAGCCGCAACAGGCCATGGACGCACAACAACAGGACATCATCGGTGCCTGGCGCGTCATAATCATGGTGGGAACAATACCCAGAGACTTCGATAAGATTCAAGCCTGTCCAGAGATTGGGCTCCAAATTGATCTCGGTACGGTATTGGCCTGTAATCCCGATGATCCAGCTACACCCATCACCGCGGCCAGAGCTGCTGGCCACCAGAACTGTGACGACTGTCCGAGACCGAGTCATGATCTTGCGCCAGCAGCGTCGGTGCTGGCTGCTAGAACTGGTGCTGACAACGTCAGTGACGACCGACCCATAGGAATCGACATGTCTAACGTCCGTCCGCCCCAGGGCCCACAGCAACCCTCCGACCAGCCTGCACAACCACCGCGCGCTCAGCCGCCACCGCCGCAGTACGGATACGGCCAACCTCAGCAACCGAGATATGAGCAACGACCACCCCAGTATGTTCAGCAGCCGCCATATGTACAACAACCGCGATCCATCCAACAACCGCAATACGCACCAGACCCGCGGTACGCACAACAACCGATGCCTCCGCAGAGTTTTCAGCAGTTCCCAGGAGCACCGCCCGAGCCTCCGAAGAAGAAGGGCGGAGTACTGCGGATCGCAGCCTTCATCGTCGTGGGAGTTGTCGCGCTCCTGCTGCTGGTGAATATCCTCGGCGGCGGTCGAGACAAAGACCCAGATCAGGCGGTGCCTGCAGGCACACAGTCCACACAGACCGAGGCAACCGAACAGGCACCGCCACCAGAACCCAAGCCGACAACCGCGGCGGTGCCGACAGAGTACAAGTCAGCGCTCAAGAAGGCCCAGAGCTATGTCGACATGATGGCCTTCAGCGAGGCTCGCCTCTACGACCAACTGACCTCTGAGTACGGTGAGAAGTTCTCTCACGAGGCCGCCCAGTATGCGATCGAGAACGTGCAGGTCGACTGGTATGCCGAGGCCCTCGAGTCCGCGATCACTTACCAAGAAATCATGTCGATGTCACCGGCCGCGATCTGGGACCAGCTGACTTCCGAGTCGATGTCACCGGCCGCGATCTGGGACCAGCTGACTTCCGAATACGGTGAGGCATTCACCCCGGACCAGGCCGATTACGCGATCGCGAACCTGCCTGCATGAGCCGAAGAGCTCAACCGGACCGCGTGTGCCAGCCGACAGAACCGTCGTCGGCTGGCGGCCGTTTGGCGTGAGACAGGTTACTCTCTTTGGCGGAGGAACCCGTTGATGTCCAGCTTGTCGCTCGCGCCGATCGTCTGCTGCGATTCAATCGGCTTCCGAGATGCCTTATCAGTGTGGGGTTTATTGGTGGGCCTTACTGGACTTGAACCAGTGACCTCGTCCTTATCAGGGACGCGCTCTAACCGACTGAGCTAAAGGCCCGAACCAGCACCGGGAGAACCAGCACCGAGCGATCACATTACCGCACGAGATGGCGCAGACTCAAATCCACGACCCGCCCGAGCCACGACACGATCGATCGCGCTTTACGGTGTTCCTGATTATTCCTCAGACCATCCAGGATGCTCCCTGAAACGCCCCGGACAGTTCTTGCACCACTTTAGGATTTAGGATCGCTGTGCACCATGGAAGATATGACAAACCCATCCGCACCGTACCCGGCCATGAGTCCCGATGATTCTCGCACTGCAGCCATCCTCGCGCACCTCGCTGGACCCATCGCTGCAGTCATCTCGGCAGGGTGGCTCTCAATCGTCGGTCCGTTAGTGATTTGGTTGATCAACAAAGACCGGGACGCTTTCGTGCGCCAGCAGGCCGCCAACGCGTTCAACTTCCAGCTATCGATGTGGCTGGTCTCGATCGTCGGTGGCGTGCTCCTCGTCACCATCATTCTGATACCGGTTGGCGTCATTCTGATGATCGTCGCACTCCTCGCTTCTGTGATCTCAGGCATTCTCGCCGCGGTCGCCGTTTCCAAGGGTCAGCCATACAACTACCCATGGAAGATCACTGTCTTGAGCTGAGCCCTGCGTCGGACCGTCCTCAGGAACCGGTCGGCAGGATCAGTCCTCGGCGAGGGTGATGTCTAGACCACCAAGCACCGAACTCGACAGGTTGTACAAGAAGGCCGCCAAAGTTGCCAGTGCGGTGAGCAAGATCACATTGACTGCCGAAATGATCGCGGTGAAGCCCAGGACACGCCAGCGATCGATGATGGAGTTCACCTGTATGGACCCCGTCCCGTCCGGATTCCCCAGCAACGAGTTCATCGTCTCTTGCAACGTATCCAACGCTCCCGAAGCCTCAATCACTGACCAAAGCAATGCGACGGCAACGAACAAGATGATCGCCCCCGCCACCGAGAACATCAGCGCAGTCTTCATGACCGACCATGGGTCGAGCTTCGAGATTCGCAGCCGCGCCTTGCGGGCCGGACGAACCGTCCCGCTCCTACTGGTCTTCACCCGACCCGTACGGTCGCGCACCGGACCCGAGGCCGTCTGCGCAGCAGCCTCCACTGCGGCGTTCTCTGCAACAGGGTTCTTGATCGGCGGAGACTCGTCAGCATTTTGCTTGATCACGCCCACTGCGGGCGAAGCAGCGATCGGGCCAGCAGCAGTGAACTTCGGGTTCAGCCTGGTCTCATCAACCGCGGTCGCCAGGTCTGCCTGTACCTTGGGTGTCACAACGGTCTCATCCCCATCGCTGGGTCTTGGAGTGGCCGTAGTGCTCCGATTGTCTTCACTCATCGGCTGCCTCCTGATCGGCTTCTTCGTCGAGGACAACACTAACGTCATTTGTGGCGTTGTCATCCAGCGACTCAGCCGAGCTAGTGTCAACGGGCTCGTCCAGCCGGTCGCCGTTTTCGACCGCCTCATCGCCATTGCTGCCCGTGGCTTCGTCCTCGACCTGCTCGTCACGATCCGGGCGATCCGCGTTCACTGTGACTGCGACCACTTGATCATCCCCGCGCAAGCCGACGAACCGTACCCCCATGGTGTCGCGACCGGTCGGGGTGACATCGGCCACAGAGCTGCGGATGACCTGCCCAGATGCCTTGAAGGAGATGATCTCGTCGTCCTCGCCGACCACCAAGGCAGCCACCAAACCACCGCGGTCGCCACTCACCCGCATTGCACGCACGCCTAGGCCACCACGATTCTGCTGCCGGAATTCCGAAACCGCGGTCCGTTTGGCGTAGCCCTCATCTGTCATGGTGAAGACATATTGTGAATCCTCATCAGTATCAGCCGGGATGATCGCCATCGACAAGAGTTCATCACCTTTACGGAAGCGCATCCCCGTCACTCCCGAGGTAGTGCGTCCCATCGGGCGAATCTGCTCATCCTCGGCGCTGAATCGGATCCCCTGACCCTTACGGCTGAGCAGCAAGATGTCATCAGTACTGTTCACCAGCTCCGCACCGATCAATTCGTCGCCCGGGTCACGGAAATTGACCGCGATCAGACCCGCTTGCCGCGGCGAATCATAGGCCGACAGGGCAGTCTTCTTGACCAAACCTTTTCGGGTGGCCAGCACCAGGTAGTCAGCGTCGTCGTAGCTGCGCAGCACGATACCCCGAGCGATCCGCTCATCGGGCAGGAAACTCAGCAGGCCGGCAACGTGGCCGCCCTTGGCATCACGGCCACCCTCGGGGACCTGCCACGCCTTGATCCGGTATGCCCGGCCCATCGTAGTGATGAAGACCAACCAATCGTGGCTCATCGCAGTCAACACCGCATCGACTTGGTCCTCCGCACGCAGCGAAGCACCGCGCACCCCCGTACCGCCGCGCCGCTGAACGCGATACTGGTCGATCCGGGTGCGCTTGATATAACCGCCACGAGTGAGCGTGATGACGCATTCCTCATCGGGAATAAGGTCTTCTTCACTCATATCGCCGTCGGCCGAGATGATCTGGGTACGACGCTCGTCACCATACTTTTCCACAATCTCGTTGAGCTCTGTGGATACGATCTCGCGCTGGCGGTGTTCCTTGGCGAGGATGTCGAGCAAGTCTGCGATGGTCCGCTCGAGATCAGCAAGCCTGTCGATGATTTTCTGACGTTCGAGAGCCGCAAGCCGGCGTAGCTGCATGTCCAGGATGGCCTGAGCCTGCACCTCGTCAATCTGCAGCAACCCCTGCAGGCCAATATTGGCCGCTTCCGAGTTCGGCGAACGCCGAATCAACGCGATGACCTCATCCAGCATGTCGAGCGCCTTGACCAGACCGCGATAGATGTGCGCGGCCTTCTCGGCCTCATCCAAGCGGTACTGGGTGCGCCGGCGGATGACCTCGAGCTGGTGGGTGACCCACTCCGAGATGAACTGGTCGAGACGCAGCGTGCGTGGAACTTCGTCCACCAGAGCGAGCATGTTGCAGCCAAAAGTGTCTTGCAGCTGCGTGTGCTTGTACAGGTTGTTCATCACCACGCGCGGCTGGGCGTCCCTCTTGAGGACGATGACCAGTCGCTGCCCGGTGCGGGCCGAGGTATCGTCACGGATATCGGCGATACCCGTCAAGCGTCCGGAGTTCACCAGATCGGCGATCTTCTGGGCCAGGTTGTCCGGGTTGCACATATACGGCAACTCCGTGACCACCAACGAGGTGCGACCCTTCGAGTCCTCCTCGACATTGATGACCGCACGCATCGTGACCGAACCACGACCGGTGCGGTAGGCGTCCTCGATGCCTTGACGTCCGACGATCAGCGCACCGGTCGGGAAATCCGGGCCCTTGACGCGGGCCATCGCAGCTTCCAACAATTCTTCGGCGTCAGCACCGGGGTGGGCGAGCGACCACTGAACCGCCTCGTTCACCTCGCGCAGGTTGTGAGGGGGAATATTCGTCGCCATACCGACGGCGATACCGGACGAACCATTGACCAGTAGGTTCGGGAAGCGGGCCGGCAGTACGGTCGGCTCCTGTTCGCGGCCATCGTAGTTGTCCTGGAAATCGACGGTATTCTCGCCGATATCGCGGACCATCTCCATCGCCAGCGGCGCCATCTTGCACTCGGTGTAGCGCATCGCCGCTGCCGGATCGTTACCCGGCGATCCGAAGTTTCCCTGCCCCGAAACCAACGGCCCGCGCATCACCCACGGCTGCGCGAGGCGCACCAAGGTGTCGTAGATCGCCGAGTCGCCATGCGGGTGGTAGAGACCCATGACTTCGCCGACGACACGCGAACACTTATTCCAGCCGCGATCGGGCCGATAGCCGCCGTCGTACATCGCATAGATCACGCGGCGGTGTACTGGCTTGAGACCGTCGCGCACATCGGGTAACGCGCGTCCAACGATGACGCTCATCGCGTACTCGAGATAAGAGTTCTGCACCTCGGTCTGAAGATCGATCTGTTCGATCAATCCCTTGCGCGGTTCGCTGATCTTGCCGTCGGCTGCTGCAGCGTCTTCGTCGGTTATCGGGTTACCACCGGTTCGGGCATCGCCGCCACCACCTAGAATCTCGTCGTCCAGGTTGGCGCCGGGCTCGTCGGGCGTGTTGGGACCCTGTGGAGTTTCACTCACTTGGTGTCAGTCCTTCTCAGATGTCGAGGAAGCGGACGTCTTTGGCGTTGCGCTGAATGAAAGAGCGACGCTCTTCGACGTCCTCACCCATCAGGATCGAGAACATCTGGTCGGCGCGTGCGGCGTCGTCCAGCGTCACCTGCAACAGAATTCGGCCGTCGGGATCCATGGTGGTCTCCCAGAGATCGGACGCATTCATCTCGCCCAGACCCTTATAGCGCTGGATGGGATTGATATTCGGCATTTTCTTGCCGGCCGCCCTGCCCGCATCGCGTAGCGCATCGCGCTCCGCGTCGTTGTAGGCCAATTCGTGGGGAGCATTCGTCCAGCGCAGCCGGTATAGCGGTGGCTGAGCCAGGTAGACGTGACCCTGATCGATCAACGGTTTCATGAAACGGAAAAGCAACGTCAACAGCAGCGTGCGGATATGGCTGCCGTCGACATCGGCATCGGCCATCAGCACGATCTTGTGGTAACGCAGCTTGTTGATATCGAAGTCCTCGTGGACACCGGTGCCGAGCGCATTGATGATCGCCTCGACCTCCTTGTTCGCCCAGATTCGGTCGATGCGCGCCTTCTCAACATTCAAGATCTTGCCGCGCAACGGCAGGATCGCCTGAATGCGCGGGTTGCGTCCGCCCTTGGCGGAACCGCCCGCCGAGTCACCCTCGACAATGAAGATCTCACATTCCTCGGGGTTATTGGACGAACAATCCGACAGCTTGCCCGGCAGGCCGCCACCGCCCAGAAGGCCTTTGCGGCTACGCGCTGCTTCGCGAGCCTTGCGCGCTGCAACCCGTGCCGTGGCAGCTGCGATCGACTTGCGGACGATCTCCTTGCCCTCGGAGGGGTTGCGCTCCATCCAGTCGCCCAGCCGGTCGTTGACCAGCCGCTGCACAAATCCACGTACCTCGGTATTGCCGAGTTTGGTCTTGGTTTGGCCTTCGAATTGCGGTTCGGCGAGCTTGACCGACAAAATCGCGGTCAGGCCTTCGCGAATGTCCTCGTTGCCGACCCGGTCCTCCTTCTTGCGGATCAGCCCCCAAGCTTCACCCCACTTGTTGACCGTGGTGGTCAGCGCAGCGCGCAGGCCCTCTTCGTGAGTGCCACCCTCGTGGGTGTTGATCGTATTGGCGAAGGTATGCAACGAACCTGAATAGCCGGTATGCCACTGCATCGCCAATTCCAGACCCATGCCCAGATCGCTGGAGTGTGCCTCGACATCGATAATGCTGGTCAACGCTTCACGTGAGCTATTGAGGTATCGCACGTAGTCAACTAGTCCATTGTCAAACTTGAACTCATCGCTGAGGGGTTTACCGTCCTCGTCCACACGATTCTTGCGCAAATCGGTGATTTTGATCCGCAGACCCTTGTTCAGGAACGCCATCTCACGGAACCGGGTTACCAGGGTCTCGTAGTTGAAGTTGGTGGTCTCGAAGATTTCGGAACTGGGGAAGAAGGTGATTCTGGTGCCGGTCTCGGTGGTGGGCTCCAAGCGCTCGACCACGGCGTCAGGAACACCGAGTGTGAAGCTCTGCCGCCAGTGGTAGCCATCGCGGAAGACCTCGGCGATCATCCGTCCAGAAAGTGCATTGACCACCGAGCTGCCCACACCGTGCAGACCACCGGACACCTTGTAACCGCCGTTGCCGAACTTCCCACCGGCGTGCAGCACTGTGAGTACCAGGGTCAGGCTGGAGACGCCCTCTGCAGGGTGTAGAGCCACTGGAATACCGCGACCGTTGTCGGTTACCCGACAACCTCCGCCGTCGAGTAGCTCGACGCTGATTTGATCGCAATAGCCGGCTAACGCTTCATCTACCGCATTATCGACAATCTCGTAGACCAGATGGTGCAAGCCCCGCTCACCGGTCGACCCGATATACATGCCAGGACGCATGCGCACGGCCTCAAGGCCTTCGAGTACCTGAATCTCGGCGGCACCATACTCGCCGTCAACTTGAACATTCTCGGCGCCGTCGCTGATATCGACATCCCGGCCGAATTCGACGTCTTCGGGCTCCGGACTATTCGCCAGATCACTCACCGGCAGAAGCTCCTTCGTAGAGTTCTCAGAACCGCCTCGAACTGCGGTGGGCGATCGGACCCACAGGCCTTCACGCGACCCGTCCCAAGTAAGAAATCTTACCAGCTACGCTGTGTAGCATCCTAGCTGGAGGCCGCCTCGTGGCCCCCCGATTAGCCCTGTCGAGCCCGTCAATGCCCCGTAAAGGCTTCATTAACCCGTCGAGGCGGTCCTATATCGGGGTTGAGGTCTGTAGCGGACTCACGCTGGGTCCCTGACGATCTCCTAGACAGCCGGGTATGAGCCAGGGTCCACGGCGCTCGGAGACGAGTTCGACGCTGTAAAGAGTCGAAAGATCGTTGCCTGCGAGATCAAACTCAACCGTAGGTGTCGCGGGGTCCCCGACCGTCGCGCACCGAACGGGGGCCATGTGACCAGCTCGGGGCCGCGGGCCCACGGATATCGATGCGTATTACCGCACCCTCACCCAGCTCAGCATTCAGCTTGGCCACGAGTTGAGGTGCCATCTGACGCAACACGGTGGCCCAAGTGGTCGACTCGGCCCGCACCGAGAGCACCTTATTGTCGAATCCGACCGGCTGTGAATGTTGGGCGTTGACCGAGCCGACAATCTGGGGCCAGCTTTCCAGCAGCCTGCGCAAACCCAGTTGAGTCTTCCATCCTCGTCTGGTCACCAGCCGATCCAAAGAAGACTTCAGAAGCTGTGGATCACGGTCGTCCGGGCCCGAACCGGAACGCTGTTCATTGAGTTCAGGACGACGACGTGGTTTACGAACAGAAACGCCGCGTGGCGGAGGAAGAATACCGGCGATGTTACGTGCAATCTGCGTGGCCACCTCGATGCCGAGCGGATCGTGCTCGTCACTGTCAAGCGGGTCGGGAAAGACACCGATATCTGGATCATCGGTTGGGGGACCGAAGCCATTGCTACCCGATTCATCAGGGCCTTTCGTCATACTCACCTCCGTGGTTGCCGGCACCGGGCGGTGGTTCAGGGGTCGAGTGCTCAGCCGCAGGCTGGAGGGCCGCAATCCGACCCCCGGTGATCTCAAAACGCGTTCCGTTGAGTTGGTCTGGCACGTCAGCACCGACTGCCGCAGTCACGAGCACCTGCTCAGCCTGTTTTACAGCACCGGCCAACCGCTCCCGGCGGGTGACATCCAATTCAGCAAAAACATCATCCAAGATCAGCACTGCTTCGATACCGTCACTGTGCAGCACTTCGAAAGCGCCCAGCCGCAATGCCAATGCCAATGACCAGGATTCGCCGTGGGATGCGTAGCCGCGGGCCGGCAACTCGCCGATGGTGAGGCTCAAATCGTCTCGGTGTGGCCCGACCAGTGTGACCCCACGCGCGAGCTCCTCACGTCGACGAGCAGCC
>JALHFX010000074.1 GCA_022837595.1 Propionibacterium sp. | reverse complement strand
GATCCGCGCAAGCATTGCCTTGCAGTAATACGGCAGCCGGTCGTACCAGGGGTCGCGGATGAAACTGATGAAGCCGTCGAAGACCAGATTGTCGAGTTGCTCGCTGATCTCATCCCCGATCTTCGATGAGCTTGCCAGTAACCGGATCTGGCGACCCAGTTCGCAGACCTCGGCGGCGACCCGCACCACCTGGCGCATTTGATCGGCCTGCTCCTGGCGGACCTGGAGTGCCAGCGCCTCGTAGGCACGCTCATCGCGCACGGTCGCGGTATCGACCTGCCTCGCGGCGCATTGGTCGACGGCCTTCAGCCAGGCGTCTGCGAGCAGCGCGGGCACACTCGAATACGGGCTGGTGGGCAGCGCCAGTTTTTCGGCGCTCGTCAGATGCGAGACTGTCCAGCGGGTCGGATCGGGATTGGTCAGCGTCAGCAGTCGACGGATGCCGTGCCGGTGACTGGCTGCCTGCTGCTCGGGGGTCTCGGCCATGATCAATCCGACGGATTGGCCGAGATCGGTCAGCGCGGGATATCCGATAGCAGTGATGCCGGAACGTTTGATACTCACCTTGGGTTGTAAGGTGCCGAACGTCCAGGAGGTCGAGGCCTCGACCTTGGGAGCGGCTTTGGTCAGCGTCCGGGAAACCTGCGCCGACAGTTCTTGGCGTAACTCGCCCAGGTCACGGCTGAAGCGGTCGGGCTTACCAGGCGTTGCGGCGACGAAACCGACCTGCAAGTGGCTGGCCACCGCCTCGGGATGCCAGTCTTCGGGTTCGACCACGACTCCGGTGAGTGCGCGCAGCGCCCGCCCCAGCTCGTCGCAGAACCGCTTCGAATGATCGGGCTGGTTGGCCTCCAGCCAGGCCAGCGCTTCGCGGGCATGGTCAGGGGCCGGGACGAAGTTCGTCCGCACATGTTTGGGAAGATGCCGGATGAGTTCGGTGGCCAGTTCGGCGCGTAACCCAGGCACTTGCCAGCTGAACGGTTCGGGACGAAGTTGGTTGAGCTGAGCCAAGCGGACGGCGATGTTGGCTCCGTCCTGTCCGTCGCCGGGTTCGAAAACGTAGCTGACCGGTAGGTTCAGACCTGCGATCTGCCAGCTGTCGGGGAAATCTGTGCGTGCCGCGTCGCGGTCGTCGGCATCGGTTAGCAGGTCAAGATCGAACTCGAGGTATCGCTTATTGGGGTAGCCGCGCCACCAAGCGTCGAAGGTGGCGCCGGAGGTGACCTCGGAGGGTAACCGCTTGTCGTAGAAATCGAAGATCGCCTGCTCATCGACGGTCATGGCACGCCGACGGGTGCGGTCTGCAACGTCTTCCGCTTCGTGCAGCACGGCCCGGTTGTGGCGTAAGAAGTCGTGCCGGGCGTGGATGTCGGCAGGATTCCATTGCTCTTCGATCAGTCCGGATTGGATGAAGATCTGCCTAGCAACGCCCGGATCGACGCGAGCAAAGTCGATCAGCCGGTCCGCGATAATCGGCACGCCGAGTAACATCACCTTTTCAAAGGCGACCACACTGGCCGAATTGGACGACCAATGCGGCTCCGAATAGCTGCGCTTCAGCAGATGACCGGCAACTTGCTCAAGCCATTCTGGTTCGATGGCCGCAACCATGCGGGCCCACAGCCGGGTGGTCTCAACCAGTTCCACAGCCATCACCAACTGCGGTGGCTTCTTAGCCAGCGCCGAACCGGGTTGAATGGCGAATCGTGAGTTCCGGGTGCCCATGAACTCGGTCATCGGACGCCCCCGGCGGGCTTTCGGGTCTCGTTGGGGTGGCGGCAGTTGCATGCCGATGTGACTGACGAGGCCGGACAGCACGCTGGTCAGGATCTCCTGCGGTTCGGCAGGGTTCTCATTTCGGCCCATACCGAGGTCTTTGCAAACGATCTTCAGCTGTGTGTGCAGGTCTTGCCACTCGCGTACCCGTAGATAGTTCAAGTATTCCGCGCGGCATTTTCTGCGAAACTGGTTTCCGGTTAGTTCGTGGCGCTTGGTCTTGAGATATCGCCAGAGCCGAAGAATCGCGATGATATCGCCACCGGGATCGGCGGACAGACCATTCTGGTTGGCCGCGCCATCACCGCGCAGCCGGTTGGCTCGGGCGGTCTTCGAGGTGTGCGGCGTGTGACGCAACGGTTGAGTGCCGGAATCCCGAACGGTTGGCTGGTCTTGTGATGCAGCTAGCGCAGCGTCGGAGAAGAACCGGGCGTGCAGCCGATCCGCCTCATCCCGTTTCTCGTTCGGACGCTCCCTGGGGTCCTGAATCGCCAGGAACCCGACGATCACCAGTACCTCACGTAGACAGCCGCGTTTTCCTGCTTCGATCAGCATTCTGCCTAGCCGCGGATCAATCGGCAGCTCGGCGAGTTGATCTCCGATCTTGGTCAGCCGCACCGGTCGGGTGGTCTTCAGCGCACCCAGTTCGCTGAGCAGTCGTAGTCCGTCAGCTATCTGGGCCGTGTCCGGTGCTTGGACGAAGGGGAAGTTTGAGATCTCACCGAGATTGGCTTTGGCCATCTGCAAAATGACCGAGGCGAGGTTGGTGCGCAAGATCTCAGGCTCGGTGAAAGCCGGACGGCTCAGATAGTCGTCCTCGCTGTACAGCCGGATCGCGATGCCAGGGGCGACACGTCCGCAGCGTCCGGCGCGCTGGTTGGCCGAGGCCTGCGAGATCGGCTCGATCGGCAGCCGCTGCACTTTGGTGCGTGCCGAATACCGCGAGATGCGGGCCGTGCCCGCATCCACGACATAGCGGACGCCCGGCACGGTCAGCGAGGTCTCGGCAATGTTGGTCGCCAGCACGATTCGGCGTCCACTGTGCGACGCGAAGATGCGGTGCTGTTCGGAGGCGGACAGCCGCGCATGCAGGCCAACCAGTTCGGTTTCGGGCCATTCCTGGGCCGCCAACGCTGTTAGACCGTCGCGGATCTCGCGTTCGCCGGAGCAGAAGACGAGGATGTCACCGGGGCCTGCTGCCCGCAATTCGTCACAGGCCTGGACGATACCCTCGGCCTGATCGATCCCTTCACCCGACGGATCATCGGGATCTGACAGGGGGCGATAGCGGATCTCCACCGGATAACTGCGTCCGGACACTTCGACCACCGGAGCATCGCCGAAGTGCTCCGCGAAACGGGCGGTGTCGATGGTGGCGGAGGTGATGATCACCCGCAACTCGGGGCGGGTAGGCAGCAGTTGCTTGAGATAACCCAGCAGGAAGTCGATGTTCAGACTGCGTTCGTGGGCTTCGTCGATGATGATCGTGTCATAGCGGCGCAACCGACGATCGTGACTGATCTCGGCGAGCAGGATGCCATCGGTCATCAGCTTGATGCGCGTCTGGCGGCCGGTCTGACGGGTGAACCTGACCTGGTAGCCAACCAGGGCACCCAGCTGGACTCCCATCTCGGAGGCGATCCGCTCGGCGACGCTACGCGCGGCGATCCGGCGTGGCTGGGTGTGACCGATGCGCTTGCGGCCGGCCATCAGACAGATCTTCGGCAGCTGAGTGGTCTTACCTGAGCCGGTCTCCCCCGCCACCACCACGACCTGGTTTTCACGGATGAGACGCGCAATCTGATCCGCATGTGCGCTGATCGGCAGATCGGTCGGGAAATCGAGGAGCGGTGGCTCGGGCACGGTGGTGGTCATCTCGCGGGTAAGTCTATGCGGCAACCCACAACGCCCCTGTGTGGTCGCCAGATCACGATTTCGCGCGGATTCGACCCGATTAGACGGAACGGGGGACCAACCGCGGGCGTCGGACGCGCGTGACCGCTAGAACGCCTGCGCCAACGCAGCCATCGCGGTCACCGCTGGGATCGACGCGAAAGACGTGATGAAGATCGCGTCGCGGGCCAGATGCACCGACTCCTCGCCGCGCATCGCGAAGATGAAAACATTCTGTGCGGTCGGTAGACCCGCCATCACCGTCACGGCCAGCGTCGTCACCGGATCCAGGTTGAAAACAAAGCGGGCCAGCACGAACGCCAGCAACGGCTGGACGAGCACCTTGAGCACGCTGATCGCCACGGTCTCCCCCAGATTCCCATGCCCTGGTAGCGGACCGGTCCGCAACGCGATACCGAACGCGATCAACATCGCCGGGACCGCGATTCCCCCGACGAGATCGAGGGTGGCGGTCATCAACTCAGGTAGCCGCAGCCCGGTCAGGTTGACTACCAGACCCGCGATGACGCCGATGGTCATCGGATTACGCAGCGGCAGGGTGACATTACGCATCATGCTGGTCGAGTGTCCGTGCTTTCGCGCATTCAGCGCGTCGAGGATGCTCAAGCCAACGGGCTGCAAGAAGACCACCTGGATCAGCAGGATCGGAGCCACCCAGCTGGTGTCGTGCAGCACATAGGCCGCGATCGGAAGACCCATATTGTTCGCATTGACATAGCAGGAGGCGAACCCGCCGATCACCTTGTGACCCGCATCTCGTTGCCAGATCGTCGAGACCAGGACCAGGTAGACCGCCAAGGTGATGAAGATCGCCAACAACGAGACGATCACATTCAGCGAGAAGATGCGTTCGAGATCGGCCTGGCGCAAGCTTCCGAAAAGTAGCGCCGGCAAACCGACCCAGAATGAGACCTGAGACAGCGCGCGCTGACCGTGTGCGTCCAAAACCCGGAATTGGGCCAAGAGCCAGCCGATCCCGATGACGAACCAGACGGTGAAGAAGCCCGACAGCAGATCTCCCACAAAGGCCAACCTTACGGGCTATCGCTGCGGGAACGGGCCGCTTCCTGGGCACGGACGAGTAATCCGATAGGACCCGAGCCAGCTAGTGTGTTCGGATCAACCGATGACAGCCGAATCGACGAGGAGCGCGCGTGAATCCACTCGAGTGGGATATGCCCAAGCTACTGGTGTATGCCGTGTTGTTCTGCATCGTCTTCTTACGTGCGAGTGCCACCTACGCTCTGGGACGCGGACTGATCGCCGGGGCGTCCCGGGTGAAAGCCACTGCCAAGATGCAGGGCGAACGGTATCAACACGCGTCGCGGCTGGTGGAACGCTACGGCGCCCCGGTGATTTCGGTGTGCTTCTTGACCGTCGGATTGCAGACGATGGTGCTGCTGGCTGCTGGTGGTCTGCGCATGCCACTGCGCAGATTCCTGCCGGCTCTGGGTGTCGGTAGCGTTTTGTGGGCGCTGTTGTACGGCACGGTCGGTTTCGTCGGTTTCCGCGCGCTCCAGATGGTCTGGGAGTTTTCGCCCTTGCTTTGCTCGATCGTGCTCTGCGCGCTGGTTGCTCTTTTCAGTGGGCTCGGCTTGTACCGACGCATCCGCAGCCGTGAGTCCAAGGCCGGCGCTGCCGAACAATCCTTGGTTGAGTCTTTGAACCAGTGACAGACCTGTTGGGCAGTCCCGCCGTACGGATGGGCCTGTCGGTTTCGATCGCCACCGGGCTCTACGGGATTTCGTTCGGCGCGCTGGGTGTAACCGCCGGGTTGACTCGCTGGCAGACCCAGGCACTGAGCGCACTGATGTTCACCGGAGGTAGCCAGTTCGCTTTCATCGGCTCCCTCGGGGGTGGTGGGATCGCTGCACTGGCGGCCGCGAGCCTGCTCGGAATCCGCAACGCGGTCTACGGCGCGCAGATCAACGCAACTCTGACACCGCGCGGACCGCTGCGTCCCTTGATGGCCCACATCACCATCGATGAATCATTCGCCACCGCGATGGCTGCCGATGGCGATGCCGAACAACGACGCGGTTTCTGGACAGCCGGCGTGGGCGTTTGGTTGTTGTGGAATCTCTTCACCTTTGTCGGGGCGTGGGTCGGCAATGCGATGGGTGATCCCAAAATGTGGGGTTTGGACGGCGCCGCGGTCGCGGCCTTCCTCGGCCTGCTTTGGCCCAGGCTGCGCAGCAAGGATGCGGCCGGGTTGGCAGTACTGTGCGCTTTGCTGACGGTGCTGGCGGTGCCCTTCGCCCCCCCGGGTATTCCGCTGCTGCTGGCCGGCCTGGTCGCCGTCGTGATCCATCTGATCAGGCGACGATCCTTCGATAAACGCGTCGATGCCGACTGTGACCCATCGGGCGATGTCGGGACTGTGCGATGAGTCTTTGGGGTTGGATTCTCGTCGCCTCTGCGGTGGCCTTCGCGACGAAACTGGTTGGGTACTTGCTGCCGGCGGCCTGGCTGGACTCGGAAGGCTTCGGTCGCGCCAGCAGCGCCTTGACGATCGCGCTGCTCTCGGCGTTGGTGGCAACGAATACGTTCGCCTCGGGTCAGGCACTGGCATTGGATTCGCGTGTCTTGGCCCTGGCCGCGGCGGGAATCGCCTTGTGGCGCGAACTACCGTTCTTGGCCGTGGTCATCATCGGCGCCGCCGTCGCTGCACTCGGACGCCTAGCCGGACTACCCTGATCGGCCGGCGGGTTCCGCATTTCAGCCGTGTCCACTAACAGTGAACGTTCGAAGATCGGTGACCCATACCCTGGAATCTGGCTGGTGAATATGCAACGCTATATTCAGAGCCGAGCAGTTGCCGGCACTCTCCGGGAGAAAGGAGATCACATGGGGCTACTGGACGACATCAAGTCCGCCGCCGATCAACATGAGGATCAGGTGGGGCTGGCGATGCAATCGACCAAGCCACCGACGGAAAGTACGCCGGGCAGGTCGATAAGGCCCAGGATTTCCTCAAGGACAAGATCGGTAACCAAGACGCCAAGTGACGCATGGTTCGCACAAAGAGTCTCTGGTGAAGGCGGCGGTCGCCGTCAAGCCAATTGCAGATGATGAATTACGAAGCTGGGGGTCAGTCGGGAGACTGGCCCCCAGCTCTTTTTGCGCAAGTTCAGATTTGGATAGTCTTTGGACTCCGGCAAATCCGCCGTTCGGCCCTCTTGCGGCCCCCGTCAGCGATTACCCCAGCCCAGCGAGAACATGACCACCGATACGCAGGGGTGGACCAGCTCACAGAACCTTGCCGAAAAAGTCCCGCGTGCGCTGCTCGGTCGGGTTACCGATGACCTGTTCGGGGGTGCCTCGTTCGACGATCACGCCGTCGTCCATGAAGACGACTTGGTCTGCGACCTCCCGCGCGAACCCCACCTCATGGGTGACCACGATCATCGTCATGCCGGAATCTGCGAGTTCCTTCATCACGCTCAGCACCTCACCCACGAGCTCGGGATCCAGAGCCGACGTTGGTTCATCGAAGAGCATCAATTCCGGATCCATGGCCAAAGCACGCGCGATAGCGACGCGCTGTTGCTGGCCACCGGACAGCTGCGACGGGTAGTGCTCAGCGCGGTCCGTGAGCCCGACTCCCGCCAACTGCTTTCGGGCGAGTCGGTTGGCCTCGGCTACCGGGATCTTCTTGACCTGGCGCGGCGCTTCCATCACGTTCTGCACAGCGGTCATATGAGGGAAAAGGTTGAATCGTTGGAAGACCATCCCGATGCGCGAGCGCTGCCGGGCGATTTCAGCGTCCGACAAACGATGCAACACAGTCTTGTCTTTTTTGGTGACCTCGCGGAGCCCCATGAGTTCGCCGTCGACGTAAAGCCGTCCGGCGCTGATCTGCTCCATCTCATTGATACAACGCAGCAGCGTCGATTTGCCCGAGCCTGAGGGCCCGAGCAGCACGCACACCTCGCCGCGTTCAACCACCAGATCGATACCTTTGAGCACATGCAGTTCGCCGAAGAACTTGTGGACACCTTGAACGTCCACCATCGGTACCGTCCGCGGTTCGGTCATGGTGTCACATCCACGTTCGTCGAGTCATGCACGGTGCCTGCGGACAGGATCGCTTGCTGTCGTCTGGACATACCCTTCACCTTGCGTGGCTGAGAAAGCTCGCCGTCGAAACCGCGTCCGTAGTAGGCCTCCAGACGCTGCTGACCAACCATCAGGATCGACGTGATGAACAGATACCACAACGCCGCGACGATAAGCAGCGGCACAGGTAGGAAGGTCTTATTACCGATCGCGTTCGTGACGAAGGTGAGTTCGAGCATGAACGGCACCGCCAGCACCAGCGAGGTGGTCTTCAGCATCGAGATCGTCTCGTTGCCGGTCGGCGGCACGATCACGCGCATCGCTTGGGGGATGATGATCCTCCGCAAGACCGTCGAGCGTCTCATACCCAGCGCGGTCGCCGCCTCCCATTGTCCCTTGTCAACGGAGTTCAGACCGGAGCGAACGATCTCCGAAAGGTAGGCTCCTTCGTTCAGGCCGAGGCCCAGGATCGCCGCGACCAGCGCATTGACGATGTCCTTGGTGCTGAACGAGAAGAACTCCGGACCAAACGGTATACCGACGCTGATCCGCGGGTAGAGCACCGCGAGCAGGCCCCAGAAGACCAGCTGCGTATAGACGGGGGTGCCCCGGAAGAACCAGATATAGACCCAGGCGACCCCCCGAAGGATCGGGTTGGTGCCCATCCTCATGATCGCGGTGGTCACGGCGAGCACGATGCCGACAAGCATCGCCGCCACTGTGAGTATCAGGGTCCAGCCGACGGCTCTGACCACTCGCGGATCGAAGAGATACTCCGAAACCACGTCCCAGCGGTAGTTCGGGTTCTCGATCAGGCTGGAAATCAAACCGAGGACGAGAAAGATGACGATACCGGCCCAGACCCAAACTGCGGGCCTGGGTACCGGCTTCGCCTCGATCAGATTCGGCGTCTCTTCGACGACACGGGGATCATCAGACCGACTCATCGAGTTCATGCACCCGGATTGATCTCCGCGGTCATCAGGGCAGCACCCTCACTCACGCCCCAGCTCGCCAGGATAGCTTCCCAGGTGCCCTCGTTGATGAGATGCTGCATGGCTTCCTGAATGGCCTCGGTCAGCCGCTCATCACTCTTGGAAACGACGATGCCTTGTGGTGCAGCATCCCGCACGCCACCGACGACCTCGAGCTGATCATTAGTCAGTGCCACAGAATAATCAGCAACCGTCGAGTCGGCGTAGAAGGCGACGACCTTGCCACCGATCAGGTTGGTCGTAACATCGGACTGGACGCCGTAGCTGAGGATCTCGACCGCAGCGTTACCTTCAGCCCCGCACTTCTCAGAAAGGGTCGCGAGTTCCTCTTCCTGGTACGTACCGGTCTGGACGCCGATTGCCTGACCACAAATATTGTTGGGATCGAAGTTCTCGGGATTACCTGCTCGAACTGCGAAGGAAGAGCCCACCTCAATGTAGGAGACCATGTTGAAGTTGGCGGCGCGCTCAGGGGTGATGGTGAACGACGAAATGCCGATATCGGTGGTCACGCCGATGCTCGGCAGGAGGCTCGCAAACTCGCCCGGCTGAACCACGGCCTCGAGGCCGAGTACCTTGCCCAAGGCTTTTCCGAGGTCGACATCGTAGCCGATCGGGGTCTGCAAATCGTCAGCGCGGAATTCAGCCGGAGCATAATCGGGCGCTTCGGCGATCACCAACTTGCCGGTCGCGGCAATATCCTCGGGTACCAGCAAAGCGATCGCGTCAACCTTCTGGATGCCGGAGACATCATAGCTACGGTCATTGGCGATCGATCCGGGCGATTCATCGACAGTGGGCGATCCTCCGCCACAGGCTGTCAGGGCGAGTGCGGCCATGAGGCCGGCGGCGACGATTCGGCGCATGTTTTTTCCTCTCACAGATGTTTGCAAACAACGATTCTAATGATGCTCCCGTCGGCGGACCGCTCCATTCAGCGTCAATTTGATGACAATTACTGCTTCGACAGATCGCGCGGCGGTTCGTGGTCCCTAATTTCTTTGGTTCATCGAATCACCTTTGCTGCCTTATCGATCACCGATTGTGGAATGGTCACGCCCATCCGTTCTGCCGCTTGCAGATTCAATGAGATCGCCAGCTCTTCGGCGATCGCCACCGGGATATCGCCTGGTTTGCCGCCATTGGTTAAGTATTGGGCGGCCATCTCACCGGTCTGGACGCCCTGCGCGTAGTAGTCGACTGCCAGCGCTGCCATCGCGCCACGGTCGACAGAATCCGGATCAGAGACGTAGAGCGGAACCTTACGCTCCTCAGCGACCCCGACCAATGCCTCCACTCCGGAGATGACGGTGTTATCAGTACCGACGAAATAGCTATCGACGTGCGATAGTGATTCAGCACCCTGACGTACCTCGGACGACGCGGTCACCGTCACTTCCTGGATAACCAGCCCCAAGCTCGGAGCTGCGTCCTTGACCATCTGGGCCTGGATCTGGGAATTCACCTCGCCGGAGGTATACAGCAGACCGACGGTCTCGACATCAGGGGTGATCTGCTTGATCAGGTTCAGCTGATCGGCGATGGGCGGCATATCGGAGGTACCGGTGATCATGCCGCCGGGGGCTTCGACCACGTCCACCAGGCCCGCGCCGACAGGATCGGTGACGCCTGCGAAGAACAACGGGGTGTTGGGTAGGGCCTGAGCCAAGGTGATCGCCGTCGGGGTTGCGATGCCGACCACCAGATCCTTGTCTGTGAAGCTGCTGGCGATATTCGTGAGAGTCACCTGATCGCCGGCCGCGTTTTTGATGTCGTAAACGACATCGGTGTTTTCGACGTAGCCGGCGTTGTTCATGCCGTCGATGAACCCCTCGCGCAAAGCATTGAGGGAGGGATGATCAACAATCTGCGCGATTCCGATCTGCAAGGGCTCGTCGGCCACGCCCCGACTCGATCCCGTATTCGACGTGCACGCGGTCATCGCGAGCATGCCCGCCAACACCAGCCCGAATAGACGCTTCATGGAATTCCTTCCCGATAACCTCATGATCTGGGGCTTCGGGAAGCCCCCATGGTCGCGGCCTCTTGTCATCCCTTGCACCATCATGCACGAGAACTCTTCGGCGAGAGGTGGGCGTTCACCGAAGAGTTCTCGATCATGTGTGGGGAGCCGCACGCAGGCGCCCGGTTCGCGGGTTACTCCTGCCGTCTAGCTGCAGCCGCTCGTCGCTCCGCAGCCCTCGCAGACGTAACAGCTGCCCGACGGACGCATCTTGGTTCCACAGGTCAGGCAAAGCGGTGCGTCAACGGCAAGACCGGTGAGCGCCTCCATCAGCTCACTGGTGGTGTGCGGGTGAGCGTCGATCAGACTCGGCTGCAGTGGTCCACCGGCATCAACACGGACATTATCGCCGGCATCGTTCTTCAGCTGCTCCGATTCGGGAAGCTCACTTTCTTCCTCCTCACTCAGATAGCTGCCGGTCTCGACATAGTGCGCCCGCTCAGCCGCGGTGTAGATGCCGAGCTCGGAGCGCTCATCGAAGGAGAGGTAATCGAGTGCCAGGCGGCGGAAGATATAATCCATGATCGACTGCGCGATACGGATATCAGGATCATCGGTCATACCTGCCGGTTCGAATTTCAGATTGGTGAACTTCTGGACGAAGCTCTCCAACGGCACGCCGTATTGCAGCCCGATCGAGACTGCAATCGAGAACGCGTCCATCACACCCGACAGAGTTGATCCTTGCTTACCGAGTTTGAGGAAGATCTCGCCCAGGCGTCCGTCCTCGTAGGCGCCGGAAGTCATATAGCCCTCCGCGCCCGCGACGGTGAAACTGGTCGTACGGCCAAAGCGCGACTTCGGCAGCCGCTTGCGGCGCGCACGGTATTCGATTCGCACCTCAGGCTCGGGAGCCTTCTCCTCCTCGAGGCTGCTCTTATCATTGCTGAGCGGCTGGCCGACCTTGCAGTTGTCACGGTAAACCGCGATCGCCTTCAAGCCGAGCCGCCAACCCTCCATGTAGACGTCCGCGATGTCTTTGACGGTGGACGACTCGGGCAGATTAACGGTCTTACTGATCGCCCCCGAAAGGAACGGCTGCACTGCTGCCATCATCCGCACATGGCCCATCGGCTTGATCGCACGCACACCCATCGCCGTATCGAAGACCTCGTAGTATTCGGGCCTCAGATGAGGCGCATCCACCACATTGCCCTTATCCGCGATGTAGGAGACGATCTGGTCGATCTGAGCGCTGTTGTAACCGAGATTGTGCAGGGCTCGAGGCACCGTGTTGTTGACGATCTGCATCGAGCCGCCACCCACGAGCTTCTTGAACTTCACCAAGGAGAAGTCTGGCTCGATGCCGGTGGTGTCACAGTCCATCATGAACCCGATGGTTCCGGTCGGCGCCAGCAGGGATGCCTGCGCATTGCGGTAACCGTTGCGTTCTCCCAGCTCGATAACCTGATCCCACTGCCTGGCGGCCACCTGCCGCAGTCCTGAATCGATGGGGTTGACCGTACGCAGATCATCATTGGCGCTGCGATGCTTGCGCATCACCCTCTTGTGCGCATCGCTGTTGCGCGCGTAACCGGCGTAAGGCCCGACGACACCGGCCAGTTCTGCACTGCGGCGGTAGGCCGCGGCTGTCATCAAGGACGTGATCGCCGCGGCGAGCGCGCGTCCGCCCTCAGAATCGTAGCCCTTGCCCAGTGCCATCAGCAGCGCACCAAGGTTGGCATAGCCGATGCCCAGCTGACGGTAGTCGCGAGTCGTCTGCGTGATGGATTCGGTAGGAAAGTCGGCGAAGACGATCGAGATGTCCATCGCGGTGATGATCAGTTCAACTGCCTTGATGAGTTTCTCGGCATCGAAGCTGTCATCGTCGCGCAAAAACTTCATCAGATTGAGACTGGCCAGGTTACAAGAAGAGTTGTCGAGGCTCATGTACTCAGAACAGGGGTTGGACGCCGTGATTCGCCCGGATTCGGGAGTGGTGTGCCAATCGTTGATGGTGTCGTCGTATTGCAGCCCCGGGTCTGCACATTCCCAGGCAGCCTGGGCGATCTTGCCGAAGAGCTCCTTCGCGTCGATCTCTTCGATGACCTCACCGGTCATGCGAGCACGCAGGCCGAACTTGGTGCCATCGTTGACCGCTTGCATGAACTCGTCGCTGACCCGCACCGAGTTGTTGGCGTTCTGATATTGCACGGAGGTGATGTCAGCCCCACCCAGGTCCATGTCGAATCCGGCATCGCGCAACGCGCGGATCTTGTCCTCTTCGCGCGCCTTGGTCTCAACAAACTCTTCGATATCGGGGTGATCGACATTGAGTACGACCATCTTCGCCGCCCGGCGAGTGGCTCCGCCGGACTTGATCGTACCCGCGGATGCGTCGGCGCCACGCATGAAGCTGACCGGCCCGGATGCTGTGCCACCCGAAGAACGTAACAGCTCCTTGGACGAGCGGATCCGTGACAAGTTGAGGCCGGCACCGGAGCCGCCCTTGAAGATCATGCCCTCCTCGCGGTACCAGTTCAGGATCGACTCCATGGAGTCGTCGACCGAAAGGATGAAGCAGGCACTGACCTGCTGAGGAGCATCGGTGCCGACATTGAACCAAACCGGCGAGTTGAAGCTGAAGTATTGGTTCAGCAGCAGCCAGGTCAGTTCTTCCCCAAAAATCTCGGCGTCGCGCTCGGTGGCGAAGTAGCCCGCCGCCCAGCCGGTGCTTTGGTATTTCCCGACGACCCGGTCGATGAGCGTCTTGAGGCTGGCCTCACGCCTGGGTGTGCCGAGCGCACCGCGGAAGTATTTCGTGGTGACGATGGTGGAGGCGTTCAGGCTCCACGAGCTCGGGAATTCGACACCCTGCTGTTCGAAGACGACCTCGCCGGTCTTCCAGTTCGTCTGCACAACATCGCGCTTCTCCCAGGTCACTTCATCGTAGGGATGGACGCCCTCGGTGGTGAAGACTCGCGCGATCGTCAGACCACGAGCAGGCGTAGTCTCGTGCTTTTCGTCGTACAAGGTGTCAGTCACGGCTGTCTCCTGATGGTGCGGGTGTTGTGTCTGGAAAGACTTGTGGACATGAGGATCTTGTTCAGATGTGGACATCAGTGTGTACCGACGGTCTGACATTTTTCATCGGCCGTCCTTGCGCTCGGGTCAATCGAGTCGGCATCCGCGTCGGCACCGGCACGTAGTCGATCGATCTCGGTGATGAAGTCATCGACACTGCTGTAGTGGCGGTAGACCGACGCGAACCTCAGATACGCCACCGGATCGAGCTCGCCGAGCGGGCCCAGGATGGCTATGCCGACGTCTTCGCTGGGCACCTCGGCCTGCCCTGATGCCCGGATGGCCTCCTCGACCCGTTGGCCGAGCCTGGCAAGTTGAGCTTCGCTCACCGGACGACCCTTGCAGGCCTTACGGACCCCGGAGATCACTTTGTCGCGGTTGAAGGGTTCGACCACACCGGACTTCTTGAGCACAACCAGCTGGGTCTGCTCGATCGTGGTGAAGCGCCGTTCGCAGGCAGGACACTGGCGTCGGCGACGAATACTCGTACCGTCCTCGGAAACGCGAGAATCGAGCACACGGGAGTCATCGTGGCGGCAGTATGGGCAGTGCATGCTCGCTCCTCGTTGATGAGATCTAGCCGTGCTTCTGGATGTGATTTATACACCAACCACAAGCAGTAGACAAACGACACGCGTGTAACTACTAGATGTAGAGGATACACCGATAACTGGGCCCGTCAACCCCCTGCGGAAATCTGGCTGGTGTGCTAATGAACACAACGGAGGTCGCCCATCACGCACCTGCCAAGCAGGCCTCAGATGAGGTTGCGGACCACCATGAAGACAACGCAGACCGCTGAGACGATCCAATAAACTCTGGTCTGGGTCATGGGGCGCCAGGCGACAGGCGGACGCACTGCAGGCCCGCCGAGCGCCTCAACGATCCAGGCCAGGGCACAAGCAGCCAGCAGGGGGATGGCCAGAACCAAGAGTGCGTTGAATTGCCAAGCAGCAGCCAGATCGCCGGCGAGTAAGGCGCCCACGGCCCGGGTCGATCCGCAGAATGGACATTGGATGCCGGTCACGGTCAGCAGCGGGCATGGCAATCCCCAGTCGAAGATCAAATGCCCGGCGGCAACCGCGGCACCGACAGCCGTGAAGCCCAAGAGCTTCGCCAGCGCGCGCACGGGCGAGAAGCTCTGGGGATCGGGGTCGACCAAGTCAGCCATATGCCCATTATCCGGGTGCCTGCCTGGAGTGCACCCTGCATCCGAATAGGATCGAGATGTCATACCATCGTGATTGGAGGCAGCTGTGAGTAACGACTACTGGGGTCGTCCCTCTGACGACTCCGGCCGAAACGCTGCGAATAGCGAAGAAACCGGCCCCGCTGACCCGCAGACTACGGGTCAGCCCGACCCAGAGCAGCCCAGCAGCACCGAGCCGCGCTATGGCACACCTGCTTACGGGCAACCGACCGACGAGCAGCCAGGTGCCGACCAGACGCCGGCGTACGGGCAGCCCACTACCCCACCCGACCTACCGACGACCCCCGCGTACGGTCAACCCACCACCCCACCCGACCTACCGACGGCCCCCGCGTACGGGCAGCCGCCATATGAGCAGCCCGGAGGTTACGGGCAATCGGCGGTCCCCGATTATGGACAGAGCACCGGCTACGGCCAGTCGGAATCGCTCGGACAACCCAGCAGCGAGCAAGCTGTACCCCCGTACGGCCAACCCATCGAATCGACCTATGGCGGATACGAGCAACAGGCTCCCGGACAGTCGTTCTATGGCCAGGACGCCCAAGCCGGCTCGACTCCCCCATCGTCCGACCCCTATGGCCAGCCCGCCGACCCTTACGGTCAGCAAGCCGGCTACGGCCAGCCCGCCGACCCTTACGGCCAGTCTGCGGATCCTTACGGTCAGCAAGCCGGCTACGGTCAACCCGCCGACCCCTACGGCCAACCCGCCGATACTTACGGCCAGCCTGCGGCGCCTTACGGTCAGCAAGCTGGCTACGGTCAACCCGCCGACCCCTACGGTCAGCCGTCCAGCCCGTATGCCCAGCAGAATCCAAGCTATGGCCAGCCGACCAGTCCTTATGCTCAGCAGAATCCTGGCTACGGCCAGCCGACCTATGCCGGCAACCTTTACGGCCCGGTCAGCGGCCCTGCTGCTCCGCTGGCTTCTTGGGGCAAGCGGGCCCTCGGTGCGCTGATCGACTACATCTTGCCGTCCATCGTCATCAGTATCATCGCCAACTTCTTCACCAACGCATACGGTGAGATATCGACCGTCGGCACGATTGTCCAGCTCGTATTGATTCTTGGATGGCTCGGCTACAACTTCGGTTACGTAGCTGGCAATACCGGAGTGACTCTGGGACGCAAGGTCGGCAAGACGAAGCTCGTCTCGGCAACCACCGGGCAGCCGATCGGGCCGGGCATGACGATCCTGCGCACCCTCGCACATGTCGTCGACTCGCTTATCTGCTATGTCGGCTGGTTCTTCCCGCTGTGGGATTCAAAGCGCCAGACGCTCGCCGATAAGATCATGAGCACCGTCGTGCTCGACGAGTCAGGCGAAACTGCACCCAATCCGTACGGCCAACCTCAACAGCCTTACGGGTACTGAGATCGGCCGGCATTAGCCGAGCAAACACCAACCGCGAACAACCACTAGTCGGGTGGCCCCCTCGGGACCACCCGACTAGTGGCCTCTGGATGACTCTGGTGGTCTCTGGGCGGCTATTGTCCCTGCGTCGTGCGCCTGCATAGGCCGCGCGAGCAAATGGGCAGCCTTACGGCACGAGTGCAAGATACTGCGACACGATCACCCAAGCGCCGAGCACAACCGCGATCGCGAAGCCGATCATGAGCACAGCCAAACCCCGGTCAGTCAGCTCCAAGTCTGACTCTGCCCGAGCCACTCGAGGCACAGTTCGACTGGGGATATCCGTACGCGCAACCGGATACGAGACCCCTGCCAGCGGCCGCACCGGCTGTTCCGCGGAACCGGGTCTCACCGGCAAATAGCGCATCCGCGCGTTAGGCCGTTGAACACTGGAGCGTCGCCGATGCACAGACGAACCCGACGCACGCTGACGATCGACCCGATCATCTACCAAGATGCTCATCTCTGCCTCCATCTATCTGCCCGGCCATCCGCCGAAAGCAACAC
>JALHFX010000189.1 GCA_022837595.1 Propionibacterium sp. | reverse complement strand
TCCTGATGTTGCTAGCAGCACCGGCGAGTTCTATCTGCAAGGTATCGACAAGACGGTGGGCATCGCGGTGGCCGCCAAATACTTCGGGATCTCGTCCACCTCCGAGATCATCGCGATCGGTGACAGCCTGAACGATGTTGAGATGGTAGCCCAGGCAGGGGTCGGGGTCGTGGTCGAAGGCGCCCCCGAGGAGCTGCTGAGGCATGCCGCGTTCACGATCCCCGGACCGCTGCAGCACGGATTGGTCGAAGGTTTTTCCCGGCTTGGCCTGATCTGAGCCGCGCAGAGTTCACGATCCCCGGACTGCTCCACCACGGGCTGGTCGAAGGTTTCTCCCGGCTCGGCCTGACCTGAGCCGGCGCAGAGTTCACGATCCCAGCACCGCCCCAGCACAGGCTGGTCGAGGGTTTCTCCCGGCTCGGCCTCATCTGAGCCGGCGCTCCAGATCAATCCTGGGCTGTGGGCGCGTCGTCCTGGTTCTGGTCACGAATCGCGCGCCTTCGGGTGCAGCGGTTACCGGACGGCACTGCCCCGTCCACAACAGCTACCGAAATGCGCACCCCACGTCACTCCGACTACCGAAATGCACACCCCACCTCACTCCGACTACCGGTAATCGCAGCAGCTACCGAAAGACACTGCCCCGTCCACAGCAGCTACCGATAGTCGCAGCGGCTACCGGATGTTCGGTAGCCTGCGCTATTTCCGGTAGCCGCTGGCCCAAACACTGCGCAGATCGGTAGCCGCTGCCATCAGGCCCGGGCTTTCCGGGAGCCGCTGACCCAAACAGCGCGCAGATCGGTGACCGCGGTGATCAGGCCCGGGCTTTCCGGAAGCCGCTGGGACTTTCCGAAGCCGCTGCGATCGGCGTGCCCATCTTGAGGCACGCACCGCTTGAAGGACGCCTGCGCCAGACTCAACCCACCCACAGTGCCTGAGCGCACAGCCGTTATGGGCAACTTGCACACTCACTCGACGCTGAATGCGCGGCTCTTGGGCTTCACAAGGTAGATTTGGGCAGTGATCCAAGACGAGAAGACCGCCACCGACCACGAGCCGACCCCCACATTCGAGGAACTCGGCGTCGTCGGCCCCGTGCTCGAGGCGATCCAGGACCTCGGTTACGAGACCCCCTCCCCCATTCAGATCGCGACCATCCCGGTTCTGCTGTCCGGACGCGATGTCGTCGGCATGGCCCAGACCGGTACCGGCAAGACCGCGGCTTTCGCGCTGCCGATTCTCGAAGAGCTCGACCTCGATCAGAAGACGCCGCAGGCACTCGTGCTCGCTCCGACCCGCGAACTCGCGCTACAGGTCTGCGAAGCTTTCGAGTCGTACGCCGCCAAGATGCGGGGGGTGCGAGTATTGCCGGTCTACGGAGGTCAGGGCTACGGCGTCCAACTATCGGCACTGCGCCGGGGCGTCCATGTCGTCGTGGGCACGCCGGGGCGCATCATGGACCACCTCGAGAAGGGCACTCTCGACCTGTCCGGGCTGACGAATCTGGTGATCGACGAGGCCGACGAGATGCTTCAGATGGGCTTCGTCGAAGATGTAGAAACAATTCTCGCCGAGACCCCCGACGACAAGCAGACCGCGCTCTTCTCGGCGACCATGCCTGCCCAGATCCGCAGACTCGCCCAGAAGTACTTGCATGATCCGCAAGAGATCATGATCAAATCGAAAACCCAGACCGCCACGAATATTCGACAGCGGTATGTGGTCGTGTCCTACCAGCAGAAAGTCGACGCGCTCACCCGCATTCTCGAAGTAGAGGAATTCGATGGCGTCATCGTCTTCGTCAGGACGAAGAACGAGACCGAGACGTTGGCCGAAAAGTTGCGGGCACGCGGTTATTCGGCCGCTGCGATCAACGGCGATATTCCGCAAACGATGCGCGAGCGCACCATCGGTCAGCTCAAGGACGGCACTCTTGACGTCCTGGTGGCTACCGATGTTGCTGCCCGTGGCCTGGACGTCGAC
>JALHFX010000073.1 GCA_022837595.1 Propionibacterium sp. | reverse complement strand
CGCCAAAGGCTTCCGGAACCCCGACAACTACCGGCTCAGAATGCTCCTCATCGGCGGCGGGCTACACATCTGACCCCACGCTCACGTACGAAGAGCCGGTAGACGCGAGGTGACTGTTCGATCAGCGACTGAAGGCCGCCGTGGGCATCACAGCCTTGACAGAGTTTCTCGCGTGCCGGATCCTGACGCATGACTTTGCAGAACTCTGTGAAGGCGCACGGCGGAGTCACTGGTACTCCTCGCACCTGCGACACTACCGAAGCGAGTCCCGTCGCCTCGGAAAAATCTGCAGTCACTGTTCGGATCCGGTCAAAGTTCCAACGTTCTTTTTCCGGACCTTCCATTGTTCCCTCCCGTGGGTGTCATCGACACTAGTTGACCAGGAGGAAAATGAGAAGAGCGTTGCGCCCAGTTTCATCGATTGCGGAATCTTCGTGTTAGCAGGTCGTCTTGGTAGCGCAATAACCAACACTATGCAATAGGCAAAACTGACCCGTCTGGATTAATAGACGTCGTCATGAATGCAATCGCTCGATCAGCAATACGGAATCCTTAAGCTGATTCTGCTGACCGTCGGGGCCGATGATCCAGCGTGAACGCACCTCGGCTAGTCGAACCCGCCACTGGACGGGGTCCAGGTTCAACGCCTCGAACTGATCTTGAGGATCAAACAGAGTGTTCTCGGGATGAACGTGGCCATGATCGCTCCAGGGCGGAGGCTCGGCATGCGAGACCGCCAGCAGGTGGCCGCCTTCCCGTAACCGCTGGATGACCTTGTGGATGATTCCGTCCGGAGCATAAAGATCGGGAAGATGCAAGAAGCTAGCGGTGACCAGATCGTAGTAACCGTCGTCAGGTTGCCACGTAGTGAGGTCACCTGCGATGAACCGCGTCGCATTCAACGGCAGCCCAAGACGATGGGCGGCCGCCTGAGCGCGGGCGATTGCTATCGGTGACAGATCGACTCCTACTACGGTCCAGCCGTGTTGGGCGAGCCAGATCGCGTCACCGCCCTCGCCGCAGCCCAGATCGAGGGCGTGGCCGGGGGTGAGCCGACTCACGCCGTCGATCACTGCTTGATTGGCGCGACCTGACCACAACTGATCAGTCTGAGCGTATCTGGCATCCCAATGACTTGGCTCTTTCTCGGTCATAAGTCAATGCTGGAGTATCTATCCCGAGACGAGCCGGATCGCCTCGCGATTATTTGGACCCTGCGGCGGGATGTCCCTGGCAGCGCTGAGCGACAGGAACCCCAGCAAGCGCTTCTTCGACGTGTTGGCCGCATCCGGCCCACGTGGGCTTGCCGCAGATCGGGCAGACGACTCGCTGGCACATGTTCGGTTCTCCTTCTTCTAAGGTTCTTCTAAGGGGTTGTGTTGGGGCGACTATCAGGCCAAGGTGAGGAAGAGCTTCTCAAGCTCGTCGGTGGTGATTCCATCTGTGCGCTCAGTGGCGTCGGGATCGATCAGGCAATCCTTCATCGCTGAGGAAATGAGAGCGAATCCGGCCCGGTCGAGTGCGCTGGAGACCGCCGCCAGCTGGGTCACCACATCGCGGCACGACCCGCCGTTCTCCACCGCGTTGATGACACCGTCCAGCTGGCCGCGGGCGCGGCGCAGACGATTGAGAATTTTGCGCTGAGCTTGCGCATCAGTGGTGGTCATGGTCGCCTCCTGACGAGATTGTCCTGACGAGATTGTCCTGACGAGATTGTCCTGACGAGATTGTCCTGACGAGATTGTCCTGACGAGATTGTCCTGACGAGATTGTGGAACTCAGTCTTTGATAATGAGGGATGCAGCATCGTCACCGAAGGTGGCTTGCGCGGTGAGCATGCCGCCAGACAGTGATGCCGAATCGAAGCCGGACTGGGTGAGGATGCGGTGTGCGATGGCTGAACGGACACCGGAGTGGCAGATCACTCGCACCGGTCGTCCGCCGGCGGCCTGACGAACCTCATCGAGGCGCTCGCGTAATTGCGTATGCGGGATATTGATCGCTCCGGCAAGATGGCCGCCGGCGTATTCGCGAGCGCTGCGCACATCGAGTAGTAGTGCCTGCGCGGCGACCTCGTCGAGATCGGACGCGTACCACAGGCGTAGCGTGCCATTGAGTACGTTCTCGCCGACCATACCCGCCAAGTTGACGGGGTCCTTAGCCTGACCGTACGGGGGTGAGTAAGACAGATCGAGGTCGATCAGGTCTGTCACGCTCATTCCGGCTCGGATCGCCGTCGCGAGTACATCTATCCGCTTGTCGACGCCATCAGCGCCGACCGCCTGCGCGCCGAGGATCAATCCATCCGACGAACGCACATGGACGCTGAGATGGATCTGTGTGGCACCGGGGAAGTATCCGGCGTGTTGGCCCGGATGCAGATGCAAGGTGTCGTAACCGATTCCGGCTGCATCCAGTGATGCACGGTTGGCTCCGGTCATCGCAGCTGTCAGCTTTCCGGCCCGCACAATCGCGGTTCCCAACGGCTTGGCCAATGGCCGAGCCGACCCCGGCCTGACGATGGCGTCGGCGACCAAGCGGCCGGCACGGTTGGCCGGGCCTGCCAGCGCCACCGGACGCCTGGCGCCAGTGATGGGATCTGTGGAGATCGTCGCGTCACCGACCGCCCAGACCCCGTCCAATGATGTGCGGCCATGAGAATCGGTGATGATCGCGCCGCGTTCGCAGGCGATGCCGCTAGCCTCGAAAGCCGCGGTGTCGGGTCGTACGCCCACCGACAAGACGATGAGATCCGCCTCGATACGTGATCCATCAGCCAGTACCACGGTGTCGTAGTCGGGGCCTTGGACGATTTGGGTGGCGGCAACACCACTGTGCACGGCGATACCCAGCCTGCGTAACTCGTCTGTCACCAACGATGCCTGCTCACTGTCCAGTGGTGGGAGCACGTGATCCGCGAGTTCGACCAGCGCAGTCTGCAGGCCCTGATGGGCCAGCGCTTCGGCTGCCTCCAAGCCGATGAAACCTGCACCCAACACCACAGCGCGTTTCGCGCCGGCCTCGACGCCGGTACGCAAGGCAATCGCGTCGTCGACGGTGCGCAGGGTTCGCACGCGAGGTGAATCGATGCCTTCGATCGAAGGGCGGAAAGCGATCGCGCCGGGGGAGAGCACCAAGGCGTCGTAGTCGATCTGCTGCACCCCGGCAGGAGTCTCGACGGTTACCTGGTGGGCGGTGGCGTTAATCCCGGTCACATCGTGATGAATACGTACGTCAAGATTCAGTGATGCTTTGAGACTTTGTGGAGTCTGCACGAGCAAGGCACGGCGGTCGGTGATCTCACCGCCGACATAATAAGGCAATCCGCAGTTCGCGAAAGAGACGTATTCACCTCGTTCCAAGACGATGATTTCCGCTGATTCGTCCAGGCGCCGCGCGCGGGCCGCACAGCTCATGCCGCCGGCGACCCCACCGACAACGACAATACGGGCGGGTCTCGCTGGTGGATTCGTGGTGTTCTCGAACGTCATGACGAAAACGATACCCCAGGGGGTATGGCCTTGACCAAATCGTTGTGGCAATCGCGTGCGAAATATCTGTTGCCAGGCTGCTCGAGCGAGGCCGGTTTGGGGCTGATGATCGCCCGGCGAGTGGAGGCCTTCAGTGGTTTCGCGCCGGACTTTGCGCGAAGGTTCTGTTGCCGAAGGAGAGGTAATCGTCGTATCGTTCGATTTAAAATCTTGCAGAGTCTTGACGAGATCGAATAAAGATTCGATAATGAAGGGGTGTTGGTTGACACCATAAGAGCTACAGCGACCCCTCGCGACGATCTAGTACAACGCCTGCGTAGTCAGGCCGATACCGGCGCGCGGGTGAGTCAGCCGATGGCCGTGCACCCTGCGCTGACTGGTCTGTTGGATGGCGGCCTGCAGCCCGGAGCCGCATATTCGGTGGACGGCGGGGCGCTACTGCTGGCGTTACTGGCTGAGCCATCCGGCTCAGGTCTGTGGTGCGGGGTGGTCGGCATCCCCGAGTTGGGGGCCGAAGCCGCCCGCAGCGCCGGTATCGTACTCGATCGGCTTGTTCTGGTGCCGAAGCCAGGGGAACGGTGGCTGTCGGTAGTGGCTTCGTTGGCCGAGGCGTTGCCGATAGTGGCCGTTCGACCACCGAGTCCGGTACGAGATGGCGATGCAGCGAGGCTGGCTGCTCGGCTGAGAGAGCGTTCATCGGTGCTGTTGGTTTGTGGCGACTGGCCGCGGGGTGCCGCAGAACTTCGTATCACGCGGGCACAGTGGTCTGGGTTGGGTGCAGGGCATGGTTATCTTTGTGGTCGTGAAGTGACGGTAAGTGTTACCAGTAGGCATTCCGGTATGCCCCGCACTGCGCGAATGTTATTGCCCGATGCCAACGGGCGACTGGCTGCAGGCGAGGTCTCGGTCGTTGAGGTGAGTCGACGACCACGGTTGCGGGCAGTCGGCTGATGACTAGCGCTATCACGCAGACCCGGTGTCTTGTCCTGTGGCTTATGGATTGGCCAGTGATCGCCTGGTGGCTGGACACTGGGGTACCGCAGACAGGGCCGGTTGCAGTCTTCGAAGCCAACCAGGTCATCGCCTGCTCACCGGACGCACGCGCTGAGGGCGTATATCTGGGCCAGCGTCGCCGTGAGGCGCAGAGTCGATGTCCACAATTGCAGGTGGTAGCCGCGAATGTTCAGCGCGACGAGCAGATCTTCACTCCGCTGGTGGTGATGATCGAACGAAGCGTACCGAAGGTGCAGGTGATACGTCCTGGATTAGCGGCGCTACGAGTCCGAGGCCCGGCCCGCTATTACGGCGGTGAGCCCGAGGTAGCCAAAGCCGTTCTCTCAGGTATCAATGAGCTGGGGGTTACCGGCGGCAGGGTCGGAATAGCCGACGATATCTTCACTGCGGAGCAGGCAGCTCGAGATACTCAGCAGGCAGATCCGATTCGAGTGGTGCCGCCCGGCGGCTCAGCCGGCTATTTGGCACCGTTGTCGGTGAACCGGCTGGGAGATCCGGAACTCAGCGAGCTGCTGCCCCGGTTGGGTGTACACCTGTTGGGCGATTTCGCGGCGATGGCCGTCAATGATGTGCGCGATCGTTTCGGGGCTCGTGGTGTGCGATTGTACGAGCTGGCCTGCGGCCGGGATCCTCGTGAGGTGGTACCGCGCGACGTGCCACTGGAGTTCGCTCAGCAGATCGACTTCGATCCGCCGCTTGTGCTGGCCGAGCAAGTTGCTTTTTGCGTACAGGCGACCGCCGAAAAGTTCATCACCGCGCTAGCGGCCCAGCAGCGGGCCTGTACTGAGTTGCGGGTTGTTCTGTTGGCCGAGCAGGGTGAGCATGATGAGCGGGTCTGGTTGCATCCGGACTGCTTCGATGCGCCTGCGGTGGTCGACCGGGTGCGCTGGCAGTTACAGGCAGCGGCTGGCAAGGCGATCGGCAGCCCCCTGACACGGGTGCGTCTCGAGCCGGTGGCGACCGATGCGATAGCGCATCATGCTCCGGGCCTGTTTGGTTCCGGTACCGATGAGAAGGTGCATCATGTTTTGTCGCGGGTACAAGCGATGCTCGGTCACGGATCGGTGGTTCGTCCGGCCATTGGCGGTGGGCGCGGGTTGGCCGAGCGTCAGCAGTTCGTGCCTTGGGGAGACCGTGCGGTGCTGGATCGTTTGCCTGATCGTCCCTGGCCCGGGCACTTGCCCGACCCGTTACCCGCCACTGTTTTTCCGCAGCGTCGCCGGGTCGAGGTCACCGACGCCGACGGGGTGCGGCTCGCAGTCAACGACAGACTGCTGCTGACCAGCATTCCTGCCCGGCTGGGCATAGGAGCGGTCAGTCTGCAGTTAGCCAGCTGGGCCGGCCCCTGGCCGATAGATGAACGGGGCTGGGACGGCTCTTGTGCCGTCAAGGGGTGTCGTTTTCAGATGGCCGATGACACCGGGGGAGCCTGGCTGCTGGTTCTGGACGAAGACGGTAGTTGGTGGGCAGAAGGGCGGTATGACTGATGGGCTACCATAACCCGCCTATCCCCTGGCGGCAGCTCGAAGGCACACTGACCGGTCGCCGGCCCAGCAGCGATTCCGAGGTGCCGTTTTCCTGGAAGCGCGCGCCCTATCAGCCGCCACCGATCGTGCGTCCAGAAGATCCGGTGCCCTATGCCGAGTTACACGCCCATTCGTCCTTCTCGTTCTTGGATGGGGCATCCGGGCCGGCCGAGTTGGTCGAAGAGGCGGAGCGGCTCGGACTTTACGGGTTGGCATTGACCGATCATGACGGGTTCTATGGCATCGTCCGATTCGCGGAAGCGGCCGAGATGACGAGGGTGAAGACGATTTTCGGGGCCGAGCTTTCGCTGGGGCTGCCCGCACCACAAAAAGGTGTTCCAGATCCGGTGGGTAGTCATCTACTGGTGCTGGCTCGCGGCGAGCAGGGATACCACCGCTTGTCGGGGGCTCTTACAGCAGCCCAGTTAGCCGGACGCGAGAAAGGTCGTCCGCTCTACGATCTTGACGATCTGGCCGAACGTGCCGACGACAGCTGGGTGATTTTGACCGGCTGTCGTAAGGGCGCAGTCAGGCGGGCATTGTGCGCTGGCAGCACCCGGCAAGCATCCCTGGCATTGGCCGACCTGGCGGAGCGCTTCGGCCGTGACCGGGTTTACGTCGAGCTGACCAATCACGGTGGTCCGTTGGACAGCACGTATAACGATGCGTTGGCCGCAATCGCCGGACAGGCCGGGCTGCCGGTGGTGGCGACAGGCAATGTGCACTATGCCGCCCCTAGTACTCATCAGCTTGCTCAAACCGTGGCTGCGGTGCGTGCCAATCGCAGCCTGGACGAACTCGATGGCTGGTTGCCAGCGGCCGGTACTGCATTCCTGCGTTCGGGTGCTGAGATGCAGACGATCTTTGCGCGCTATCCGGGAGCCATCGAACGCACTGTCGGGCTGGCCGACGAGCTGGCATTTCCGTTACGGAGCCTGAAACCGGCATTACCTAAACAGGAGGTGCCGCCGGGACATACACCGATATCGTGGTTGCGCCGATTGGTCTGGCAGGCAGTACCGCAAAAGTATCCCGATCTGAACGAGGCGGGGCGCGCCCGGATCGACCATGAGCTGGATGTCATCGAAGCCAAGGACTTCCCTGGCTACTTCTTGATCGTGCACGACATCGTCGTTGAGGCCAGGCGGCGGAGGATCCTTTGCCAAGGCCGAGGATCGGCAGCCAATTCGGCGGTCTGCTACCTGCTCGATATCACCGCGGTCGACGCGATCTTCTATGAACTGCCGTTCGAGAGGTTTTTGTCGTCGCTGCGCGACGAGGAACCCGATATCGATGTCGACTTCGATTCCGATCGTCGAGAGGAGATCATCCAATGGGTTTTCGAAAAGTACGGGCGCGAGCGTGCCGCCCAGGTCTGCAATGTGATTCAGTATCGACCCAAGAACGCGGTGCGCGATGTTGCCAAGGCTCTCGGCTACTCGTCGGGTCAACAGGATGCCTTCTCCCGCGATATCGAGCGGTGGGGTGGTCCGCTGGCTGTCGATGGCAGCAATGACATTCCGCCACAGGTGGCTGGGCTCGCGAATCAATTGCTTAAAGCTCCCCGTCATCTCGGTATCCATTCCGGCGGGATGGTCTTGACCGAACGACCAGTGGGGCAGGTGGTGCCGATCGAGCATGCTCGGATGCCCGGGCGCACGGTGATCCAATGGGACAAGGATGATGCCGCCTGGATGGGGCTGGTGAAGTTTGATCTGCTGGGGCTGGGCATGCTGGCCGCGTTGCAGCATTGCTTCGATCTGATCCAGGAGTCGACCGGAGAAGAGTGGGAACTGGCCACCTTGCCGAAGGAAGAAAAGGCGGTCTACGAGATGCTGTGCCGGGCCGATTCGATCGGTGTCTTCCAAGTCGAATCTCGCGCTCAGATGGGGCTGCTGCCGAGATTACAGCCGCGCAAATTCTACGATTTGGCTATCCAGATCGCGCTGATTCGTCCGGGTCCGATTCAAGGTGGTGCGGTACATCCGTTCGTCCGTCGCAAACTTGGGCAGGAACCGATCAGCTATCTACATCCGAAACTGGAAGCAGTGTTGGCTCGAACCTTGGGAGTTCCGGTTTTTCAGGAGCAGCTGATGCAAATGGCGATGGCTGTGGGGGAGTGTTCTGGAGAAGACGCAGATTTGCTGCGCCGGGCGATGGGCTCAAAGCGAGGTTTAGAGCGGATCGACTCTGTTCGGGAGCGGCTCTATGAGGGTATGGAGCGCAACGGATTGGTGGGGGAGTCTGCTGACATCATCTACCGGCAGATCCAGGCCTTCGCCAATTTCGGGTTCGCCGAGTCGCATTCGCTCAGCTTCGCGTTGCTGGTCTATGCGAGCTCATGGATCAAACTGCACTATCCGGCCGCCTTCCTGGCCGGACTGTTGCGGGCCCAGCCGATGGGCTTCTACTCCGCAGCCACGCTGACCGCCGATGCCCGCAGGCACGGTGTCGAAGTACGCCGTCCCGATCTCCACCGTTCAGGTACCGAGGCCGGGCTTGAGTCATTGGATGGCAGATCGAGTTCACCGACCGGTCTGGAGTCGTGTTGCCGGCGACATCAGCCACCTGTGGGGGAATTCGATCCGGCCGCACCTGATGAAGGGGCCAAGCATCGCCGAGATGGCCAGTTCGCTGTACGGCTGGGATTGGCTGACGTACACGGCATCGGGAAACAAGTGGCTGCCCGTATCGTTGCTGAACGTGAATCGGGTGGCGCTTATCGCTCCATGGAAGATCTCGTGCGCCGTACGGATCTGGAAGAAGCGCAACTGTCGGCGTTGGCGAGCGCCAGAGCGTTTGACTGTCTGGGATTGACTCGGCGCCAGGCCTTGTGGCGGTCAGGTAGTGCCGCACTCGAACGGTCCGATACGCTGCCCGGTACCATTGCCGCGCTGCAGCCGCCACTGTTCGCCGAGCAAACCGGGGCGGAAAGTCTGGCGGATGATCTGGCCGCGACAGGGGTATCGGTCGATGATCATGCCATCGCCCAAATCCGGGGACGCCTGGCCGAGCGTGGTGTACTGACCTCCGTTGAGCTACGCACGTTCGAGGCCGGACGCCGGGTCGAGGTGGCCGGGCTGGTGACTCATCGGCAACGGCCGTCGACAGCCTCGGGAATCACGTTCGTGAACCTTGAGGACGAGTTCGGGCTGATCAACGTGGTCTGCTCGGTGGGATTGTGGCAGCGCTACCGGCGGGTGGCCAGGTCGGCGGCGGCGCTGATCGTGCGCGGCAAACTGGAGCGTTCCCCGGAAGGAATCGTCAATCTGCTTGCCGATCGTCTGGAGTCGCTGACGATCGATGTGGCGCACCGGTCACGCGATTTCCGTTAGAGCTCGTCACGACAAGCGAATACTGTTTCGCCTGCTGCAGTCTTGTGTGCTCTAGGGCAGGATGATCACATGTCGGAGAACCCAAACTCAACCGAGCCCCGGACCCTTCCCGTCGATGCGGTTCTATTCGACATGGACGGGACATTGAGCGACACCGAAGCTCTTTGGCAAGAAGCCGAGAAGCAGATCGTGGTCGAGCACGGCACCAGACCGCCCGGTGAGTGGACTGCTCAGCAGATCGGTGCTTCGTTGGATGCCAGCGCGGCGTATCTACAAGAGCACTATGGCGTCCGCTTGGACGCAGCCGAGATCCAGCGTTTGACCATCGATCATGTCTTGGCACTGCTCGAAGAAGGATTCGAGTGGCGGCCCGGAGCGCGCGAACTGCTCGCTGAGGCCAAGGCGATGGGCATACCTAGCGCGCTGGTCACGACCTCCCCGCGCTCGGTCGCCGAGGCCGTGGCGCGCCCACTTCCTGCTGGCTCATTCGATGTCATCGTTGCTGCCGAGGACGTCGCTCAGACGAAACCTGATCCCGCACCCTACCTGGTTGCAGCACGTCAGCTGGGGGCTCGTCCCGAGTACTGCCTCGCCTTCGAGGATTCGGTCAACGGCACGCTATCCGCCCAACGAGCAGGATGCCTGGTCGTGGTGGTTCCGACCCACGTTGAGGTTGAAGAAGCAGAGCGACGCCTCATCCTGGAATCTCTCGCGGGTGTCTCACTGAGTGACCTAGTGCAGTACCTCTAGAAAGCGCCAGGAGTGCATGCTCGGTCCCAAGAACAACGAGCATCGATACGATCTGAGACTCATCGCGAGAAGACTCCGACACGCAGGCA
Organism: Propionibacterium sp.; assembly: GCA_022837595.1. GTDB lineage: Bacteria > Actinomycetota > Actinomycetes > Propionibacteriales > Propionibacteriaceae > Brooklawnia. Next base: position 161 of record JALHFX010000073.1, on the reverse strand, counting down.
GCAACGAACAACGGCTCGGGGCTACGGTTAGGCCATGACTTTCGAGAACGCGGAGATCTACGGCCATTTGAGTACCCATGCTGCTGCACTGGAATCATTCGATGCCGAACGGGCCACTGAGCTATACGGAATCCCGGCAACGATCCTCACCGACGAATCCA
>JALHFX010000072.1 GCA_022837595.1 Propionibacterium sp. | reverse complement strand
ACGGTGAACTCGTTCGAGGCGCTTGCCAAGCAAGGGTTCTACGATGGCACCACCTGCCACCGGTTGGTTGATCACGGCATCTTCGTTCTGCAATGTGGCGACCCGACCGGTACCGGAACCGGCGGACCCGGCTACCGGTATGCCGATGAACTATCTGGCGACGAACAGTACACCGCGGGTGTGGTCGCGATGGCGAATGCCGGAGCTGACACCAATGGATCCCAGTTCTTCATCGTCTGGGGCGACTCGCCGTTACCACCCGACTACACAGTTTTCGGGACGATCGACCCAGCTTCGCTGGAAGTCATCACGACGATCGCGTCGCGCGGTGTTTCGCGGGACGCCTCGCCGAACCCGATCGCCGAAGCCAAGATCACCCAAGTCAGTTTCGGCTAATGAACTCACTGATTGCCGTGGCGATGGCCTGCGGCTGTTCAGCATGAATCCAGTGTCCGGCGTCCTCGACGGTGACCAGCTCGACAGCGGGAAAGTACGCTTGCATGATCAATTCATCAGCGGGCTGTACATGTGTGGAGTTCGCGCCGCGGAGCCACAACACCGGGCCTGACCACTGACCATCGATCGCTGGCCAATCGACCAGTTTATCGATTGACGTCCCTAGCAATTCAAGGTTGGCCAGCCACTGCCACCCGCCGCTTGTACTGCGGTGCAGATTCTGCAGTAGAAAGGAGCGAACGCCTAGATTGCGTATCTTGCTGGCGAGCGCCTCGTCCGCCTGCTTACGGCTGGCGAGCTGCTCGAGATCCAGACTCAAAAGTGCACCGATAAGATAGGCGAATTCGCTCTGGTCGCCGCGCGAGACGGGGGAAATATCCATGACGACGAGCCGATCGAGCAGGTCGGGATGTCGTAGGGCGACCCGCATGGCGACCTTTCCACCCATGGAATGCCCGACAAGGGTGATCGGTTCATTCTCGGCATTGCGGTATCGCAATTCGTCGGCCACGAGATCGGCGAACAAATCGTAATCAAAATCCTCGGTCCGTGGTGAATGACCATGGTTGGGCAAATCGAGCAGCACACTGCTGGCCTGCTCTGCCAGTAATTTGGCGATATTGCCGAAGTTTTTACCCTGACCGAAGACCCCGTGTAAGAAGACCAGCCTGGTAGGTCCATCGCCGATCTCGATCGCATGTAATCGCGTCATCTCATCTCCTGCGCTGCCAACAGTGGCTGTGATAATGCCGACGGTATTCGACACCTGAGGTCGAGCCGAGCGGGGGAGTATGCGGCCAAGCGACGATGTGCGGGGTGCCTGGTGTGATCTGATTCTGACAGTCGGGGCAGATGTAGCTCTTGGTGGCGTTTTCCGCTCGCACCTGGCGCACTATCCAACGTCCGTCTGCCTTTTCGGCAGAGGTATTGAACCCGTTCATGCGTAGTGGTCGGGCAGGACGGGTGTGCTTGCTCGGACGTTTGGCCACACCTTCACCTTATCGCGACACGCGCACAAGCTCAGGACGCTCCATGAGTCATCTGCAGGTTGGGGTACGGTGGACGCCGTGCGTGTGGTGATCGCGGAATGTCAGGTGGATTACGGCGGTAGGCTAACGGCTCATCTGCCGATGGCGCGCAGGCTGATCATGGTGAAGGCGGACGGATCGGTTTCTGTGCACGCCGATGACCGCGCTTACAAACCATTGAATTGGATGAGTTCGCCGTGCACGATGACAGTCACCCCTGCAGAATCCGTCGACCTGACTGCGACAACGTCGGATATCGACGCCAAGGTGCGCGAGGTATGGACGGTCCGGGCGAAGAGCGGGGACTTTCTGCAGATCAGCCTGGGTGATGTCGAACTCGACTACACAACAGATTTGGGAGTCGATCCAGGGCTGCAGAAGGACGGTGTGGAAGCACACCTGCAGGCATTGCTCGCGGAAAACCCCTCAACCTTTGGCGAAGGCTGGAACGTGGTGCAGCGAGAGTACATGACCGCGATCGGTCCGGTTGATTTGCTTTGCCGTGACGAACTTGGCGGCTATGTCGCGGTCGAGGTCAAGCGGCGCGGGGAGATCGATGGTGTCGAACAGCTGACTCGCTATCTTGATTTGATGAATCGTGATCCACTACTCGGTGAGGTACACGGGGTCTTCGCGGCTCAACAGATCAAACCACAAGCGCGCACCTTGGCGAATGATCGGGGTATCTCCTGTTTGGTAGTCGACTACGATGCGCTGCGCGGCCTGGACAACTCAGAGGACAGACTCTTCTGAGCTGCGCCGGCCGCGACGCGCGCTGCCTCATTCGTCAGTGATGACTGTGGTCGGTTCGCTGTCAGCGGCCGGTATGATCGCGGTGGAATTGGCATCCGTCTAATCAGAGCTCGCACCTTCGGGGGTGACGGGAGCAGGTGCCTTCTTGGGATCACTGCGGATTACGGTGGTCGGCTCATTTGGTTGAGCGACCCCCTGCTGCAGTGATTCGGTCAGCCATTGCTGGTCGGGATCGGCGTGGACGGGCTGAGCTGGCTCAGCGTCCGCAAACGGGTCGGTGTTCGGATAGGCCGTGGTCACATCGAGTGCCATTTGCTGCAGATTGGTCATCTGGGAGATGATCGAATCCTTGCGTTGCAGCAGGATCGCGACCTCGCGCTCGAGCTGTTCCTTACGCCAAGCGAACTGCTCCTCAAGCCGGTCCTTCATCATTGCTGCCTGGCGATGTGATGCAGCTATCTGGCTTTCTGCCTCGGTAGCTGCCTTCACGCGCAAATCCTCAGCAGCAGCCAGCGCGTCCGAGCGGATCTTACTGGCCTGACCGCCGGCTTCGTCCATTGCGGCGCGGTGACCTTGTCGGTAATCTCTTTGGCCTCGTCATTGGCCTTACTGATACGAGCCTGCGCCTCCTCGTGGCTCTTCTGCCGCACCTCTTCGGCCTCTTGGTTCGCGTTGCGCAACAAGTCATCGGCCTCTGCACGCGCAGTCTCGCGCAGGTTATCCGCTTCAGAACGCGCCTTGACAACCAGGGTGTTTGCCTCGGCATGGGCGTTTTTGAGCAGTTCAGCTGTCTCTGCCCTGGTCTTGCGCAGCAACTCATCCGCCTCAGCCTTCGCACTGCTAAGTGTTTGCTCGGCGTCGCGGGCAGTTTCCTCGACCAATTGCCGTGTTGTCGCCTCTGTCTGAGCGGCGGCAATGGAGGTCTTGTGGGCAGCCTCGTCCAGCAGACCTTGCGCTTGGGTCCTCGCCGCCTCCACGATCGCATCGCTATCGCGGCGGGTAGCTTCGCGCGTCTCGGAGATCTCAGCGTCCAGTTGTTCCCGCATACTGCGCAAATTGCCGAGGGTCTCCACACGAATGTCATCAGCCTCGGTTTGGGCAGCAGAACGAAGATCGGCGGCCACCCGGCGTCCCTCTTCTTTGATGCGTTCTGCTTCAGAGGCAGCCTTAGTGATCAGATCGGTAGCCTGTGCTTCGGCGGCGCGCAACATTTGAGTCGCATGTGCTCCGAGCCGGGTGAAGTCGGTGTCGCCATGTTCGCGCTGAGCCAATGCCAGTTCGGCGCGTAAGTGCCGAGTGAGTTGCCGCAGTGTCGACACTTGCTGTTCGATATCGCGAACATAGTTGTCCACCGTCGGTCGATCGTAACCCAGCATTGCATGCGGGAAACTACCGGCGGCACTGGCTCTGTCATCGAAGAGATTCAAGCCGGTGTCTTCGGTGTATTCCTCGTCGGGACTATTGGTCATCGCGAACTCCTCTGCGTCCGATCCGAGGTTAGCAATAACAACTGTGGGGTGCCCTTGCGGACACCCCACAGCGAGAATATCTGGTATCGAATGATCGATCAGATCAATGCCCGGTACCGGGCTGAACGATCTCGATCAACACGCCCTTACCCGACTTCGGGTGCATGAAGTTGATCTTGGAACCTCCGGTTCCGATGCGAGGCTCATCGTAAAGCAGGACGATCCCGCGCTCGCGCAGTGTTGCCGAGACCGCATCCATATCGGCAACCCGCCATGCCATGTGGTGCAGGCCCGGGCGGTTCTTCTCGAGCCACTTGGCAGTGGTGGCGTCGGGGCGGGTCGGCTGAATGAGCTGGACTTGGGTCATGTGCTCAGTCAGTTCTGCAGCAGGGGCCACCATGATCTCGAAAACACCCTGCTCTTCATTGACTTCGCGATGCAGTTCATGTGATCGATACAAACGAACAGATCAGAGTTATCCATGTGCTGATTCTTGCACATGGTGATGACTGAGGTGCGTTGTGGGCTCAGCTTTCATCAGGGCTTGCCTGCACCGTCAGTTGTGACTCCGTGCCGTTGTCGGAGACGGGATCGCAGCGTTGCGCCAGCCAGTCAGTCACCGCACCAGCAGGGCCCACAGAGCAAGCCGAGCCTGCAGGCAGCGGTGGAAAGAAGCCCATCACGATCGATGACACTCAGATCACTCTTGTCGCTCCGGGCTGTGCAACATCCAACGACTTGACGACCTATGTTGGTGGGCTCTTCTTAGAAGAGATCACCCTGGTTGGACGAAGATCACCGTGGGCCCGGACATCACCGATGGCCCGGCCCCCAAGCCGGGTTACTTCAGTTCGAAAGCTGCCAAGGCGGAGATTTCAGTTGGCTGGTCGTCGGCCTCCGTTACATCGGCCGGACTCATACCTGCGACCGAAAAGGTTCAGCAAACCGCAGACCCACCCTTTTCACCATGTTTACGGTATTCAGGCGTCCAGTGCCTCGGAGACGACCTCCTTTGCCGCGCTCTGGATCGTGGCCAGGTGCTCTGCACTGCGGTAGCTCTCGGCATAGATCTTGTACTTATCTTCGGTGCCCGATGGACGTGCCGCGAACCAGCCGGCATCGGTGGTGACCTTGATGCCGCCGATAGCCGCATTGTTGCCAGGCGCATGCGAGTAGACATGGGTGATCGGGTCTCCGGCCAATTCGGAGGCCTTGATGTCTTCTGGCGCCAACGCCTTGAGTCGGGCCTTCTGCTCGCGGTTTGCTTCGGCATCGATGCGTGCGTAGAAGTAGGTGCCGAACTGGTCGACGAGCTTGTTGTAGTGCTGCGAAGGGGTCATGCCGGTCTTCGCGGTGATTTCACTCGCCAGCAGGTCGAGAATCAGGCCGTCCTTATCGGTCGTCCAGGTTGAGCCGTCGAACTCGAGGAATGAGGCTCCCGCTGACTCCTCGCCGCCAAAGCCCAATTCGCCCGAAATGAGACCGGGAACGAACCACTTGAAGCCGACGGGCACCTCAACCAGGGTGCGACCCAACATCTTGGCGACGTTGTCGATCATGGAGCTGGAGACCAGCGTCTTGCCGATGGCTGTACTGGTTGGCCACTCGGGGCGGTTGCCGAAGAGGTATTGGATCGCTACGGCCAAATAATGATTCGGGTTCATCAGGCCCGCATCCGGGGTAACGATGCCATGCCGGTCGGAATCTGCATCATTGCCGGTCGAGATATCGAAGGCATTGCGGTTGGCAACAAGTGAGGCCATGGCATTCGGCGAGGAGCAGTCCATGCGGATCTTGCCGTCGGTGTCCAGAGTCATGAAATACCAGGTGGGGTCGATGAAATCATTGACCACCGTGAGATTGGGCAGCAGATTCTCAGAGATGAACTGCCAGTACTGAGCTGAGGCACCGCCCATCGGATCGGCGCCGATCCTAAGTCCAGAGGCCTTGATCGCTTCCATATCGACGACCTGGGCCAGTTCGGTGCAGTATGGCGTCCGGTAGTCGAAGCGAACGACCTTGGCGGCCGCTTGCTCATAGGGCACCCGGGCGATCTTATTGAAATCGGCCATCAACTCGTTGGCGCGATCGGCGATCCACTGAGTCGCATCGGTGTCGGCCGGGCCGCCGTTCGGCGGGTTGTACTTGAAGCCACCGTCGCGCGGAGGATTATGGGACGGCGTCACCACAATGCCATCGGCTAGGCGGCCACCGGCATGCTCGCGATTGAAGCGGATGATGGCGCGTGACAGCGCAGGCGTTGGAGTGAATTCGTCTTCGCGTTCCGCGAGCACCTCGACGCCGTTGGCGACCAGAACTTCGATGGCGGTCTTCCAAGCCGGCAGCGAAAGTCCATGGGTGTCCTTGGCGATGAAGAGGGGACCGGTGGTGCCTTGGGCTGCGCGGTACTCGACGATCGCTTGGGTAATAGATGCGATATGTGCTTGATTGAATGCCGTGTCGAGACTGGACCCGCGGTGGCCAGAGGTTCCGAAGGAGACCGCCTGGTCGGGATTAGTGGGATCGGGCACCTTATCGTAGTAGGCGCTGAGTACTTCATCGACATTGATTAAGTCGGAGGGATCGGCCAGCTGGCCTGCGCGTGGATGAGCCATAACACTATCTTGCCGTCTGAGCGGCGGTTTCGTAATGGTTCTCGGAGGTTCTCCCGATGCCGCTTAGTCTGTCGGTCATGGTCCGTCAACTGACGAGGTGGTCGGTCGGCCATTCGACGACGGTGGAAGAATGGGGCGTATGAACGCTGATCAGAGTTTTTCGCGTCCCGGAGCTGTTGACCTCTCGTCCCTGGCCGCCTCCGCCAGCACACAGCCCACCACCCGCAATGGTGCAAGCTATGTCATCGAGGTGACCGAGGCGGTCTTCGAGTCTGTGGCGCAGCAGTCAATGCAGTATCCGGTGATCATGGCTTTCCTGGCCAGTAACGATCCTGCGAGTAAACAAGTCGCAGATGATCTCACTGAGCTGGTGAACGCGCTTGGCGGACGGATCTTGCTGGGGCTGGTTGACGTGGCAGCCGAGTCCCGGATTGCGCAAACTTTGGGCGTCCAAGCAGTGCCGACAGTGATAGCCCTGATCGGGGGCCAGCTGGCACCGCTCTTCCAAGGAACCCGTGACAAGGCCGACATCAAGGCTTTGCTCGATCAGGTGACGCAGATTGCGTTGGCGAACGGCCTCACCGGACGTGCTCAACCGCAGGCAGCTCCGGCGGCTGCAGAGGATCCCAACGGCCAACCGGCACTGGATCCGCGTTTTGCGGCTGCCGATGAGGCGCTCCAAGCTGGTGATTTCGCGAAGGCTGTCGAGGAATTCGACAAACTGCTCAAGGCGAACCCCCGCGATCCAGGCGGCATTGTTGGTGCGTACCGCTGATGTCGATCCTCAGACGATCGCGAAAGCTGACGCTGCCCCAGACGATGCCGACCTGCAATTCGCGGCCGCAGACCTCGAGCTGATCACTGGGCACCTTGAGCAAGCATTTGAACGTCTGCTAGATCTGGTCCGGCGCACATCTGGGGACGATCGCGATCGAGTTCGCGCGAGGCTCGTGGAGCTCTTCGACACCGCCGACCCGGCTGATCCCGCGGTCAAGAAGGCTCGCAGAGCGTTGTCCATGGCTCTTTTCTGAGCCCCGGTCAAGGACTCTCGTCCGGCTCCCCGAGGTGAGGACTCTCTCGCACTCGGTGCGTGCGCAGCGCATTGAGTGCGAGGCAGTGGCCCCGGAGTCCCACTGCGGCTACCGAAGTGCTCGGGCCTGTTGGCTGTGGCTACCACGCAGCGGCTACCCAAATGCTCGCCGACTTTGACAGCGGCTACCGATAGTTGCAGGGACTACCGAATGTTCGGTAGTCCCTGCAACTATCGGTAGTCGCTGCGGATTGGGTGTGCAGATCGGTAGCCGCTGCGGGTGGGGGTGTGCAGATCGGTAGCTGCTGGGAGCATCCGCCACGACGCTCAGGTCAGTTCCCGGCCATCCTCGGTGTATATCGTGGCCGGACCGGCCAGCAACCTGTGTAACCGCCGGGCTGACAACGAGAAAATGTGCGAGTCCATTTCGTCCTCGAAGACCCAGTGGAATGCCCGAATCTCGGTTTCAGGCAGGCGAATCTGCGCGATAACCGACTGATCGAGTACCCCGCCATCGAAGATGAATTCGACCGCATCATCCCAACCGAGGTAGGGCGGCATCCAATCGACGACCAGCGGCTGGTTGAGTCGCATCAGAATGCCGAGTTCCTCGAGGACCTCGCGTTCCGCTCCGGCTCGAGGAGTCTCATTGGGCTCCACGACTCCGCCGGGTAACTCCCAATCGTCCTTGTAGGTGGTCTCGACGAGAAGAATCCGGCCTGCCTCATCGCGGAAGAGTACATGCCCGATGATGCGATGCGTAGGTAGCACCGAGTTCATTACCCCGCTGAAACCGCCGGGCCCATAAACTTGGTCGATGGCGAGCCGCGCGTAGAGCAAGAGATCTCGCCAGCTGCCATCCGGGCCGCGCATCGCGTTGCGGCGACGGCCTTCCCGACGAAAACCGGCGCGATGCAGAGCTCGCATCGCCATCTGGTCGTCGGACGGAATCTGCACCTCCACACGGTCAACACCGCGTCCTACCAACGCGTCATCGGCGGCCAGACTGACACCGCGATCTAAGGTCGCCTGATCAGTCTGGCCCGCCCACTCGAGAATGCCGATACCGTCGTGGACGGTGAGCTTGATCTCGAACTTCTCGTCCAAGAGATCAAGCCTCAGCCTTCATAGCGCAGCCACACTCCACCCATCGGCGGCACGAGGACGGTCGCGTTGGCCCAGGCGTCGGGAGAGTCAGCATCACTCGATAGCTCCGCGACGATCGGTTCGTCATTGTGATACAGGCCGGTACCGTCGAATTCCACTGCGTCGGTATTGAGGATCTCCCGCCAGGTTCCCGCCTTCGGCAGGACGATAGCGTAATCCGCATACGGCTCGGACGAGAAGTTCGAGATACAAGCGATCATCTCGCCGTCGCGATCCAGCCGCACGTAGCTATAGGTATTACGCGCCGCATCGTTGGCATCGATCCAGCGGAAGCCTTCCGGCTCACAATCCAACTGGTGCAAGGCAGGATGGTCTGCCTGTAGCTGGTTCATGGTGCGAATCAACTGGCGAACCCCATTGTGGCCGGGCAGCGAATCCACCCACCATTCCAAGCCCTGCTCCTCGTCCCATTCGGGACGCTGCGCGAACTCTTGCCCCATGAACAGCAACTGTTTGCCGGGGAAGCTCCACATGAACGAATAGAAGGTTCGCAAGGTGGCAAACTTACGCCAATCGTCCTGGGGAATCTTGTTCAGCATCGATCCCTTACCGTGCACGACCTCGTCATGGCTGATCGGCAGGATGAAGTTTTCCGAGTAAGCGTAGACCATCGCAAAGGTCATATCGTGATGGTGGTACTGCCGGTAGATCGGATCAAGGTTCAGATAGCGCAGGGAGTCATTCATCCAGCCCATATTCCACTTGAACCCGAAGCCCAGACCGCCCCAGTTCGTCGGCTTGGTGACCCCTCCGAAGCTCGTCGACTCCTCGGCGATCATCACAACGCCGGGTGTGCGCGAATACAGATGCTTGTTCACATAGCGCAGCAAGTCGATCGCCTCGAGATTCTCGCGACCGCCATACTGGTTCGGCACCCACGCGCCCTCTTCACGCGAGTAGTCGAGGTAGAGCATGGACGCCACGGCGTCCACGCGCAGTGCGTCGGCGTGGAACTGCTGCACCCAGTACAAGGCGTTGGAGACCAAGAAACTCTTGACCTCGTTGCGTCCGAAGTTGAAGACGTAGGTGCCCCAGTCGGGTTGTTCGCCCTGACGAGGATCGGCGTGCTCATAGAGGGCCGTGCCGTCGAAGCGTCCCAGAGCCCAGTCGTCCTTCGGGAAGTGACCCGGTACCCAGTCGAGAATGACACCGATGCCCTCGGCGTGCAGCGCCTCGACCAGCGCACGGAAATCGTCGGGAGTACCAAGACGGGCGTCGGGCGCAAAGTAGCCCGTCACCTGATATCCCCAGCTGCCCGGGAACGGATGTGCCATGACCGGCATCAACTCGACATGGGTGTAGCCCTGCCACTTGGCATATTGCGGCAGTTGCTCGGCGAGTTCAAGGTAGGTCAGTCCCTTGCGCCAGCTGCCCAGATGCACCTCGTAGATGCTCATCTGCGACTCGTAGACGTTGGTCTCGGCGCGCTTGGTGAGCCAATCCTGCTCGGTCTCGGCCCACTCGTATTCTGACTCCCAAACGATGGATGCATTGCCCGGCGGTACGTCAGCGAAGCGGGCGTAGGGATCGGCCTTCTCCTGCCAAGAGCCATCTTGATGCTGGATCTTGTACTTGTACTGGGTACCGGCGCCAACACCTTCCTTCCAGAGCGCCCAGACTCCTGTGCCAGGGACGAATTCCATATCGTCGCCCTGCCACCAGTTGAAGTCACCCATCACCTGGACGCGTTGCGCGTTGGGGGCCCAGACCGCAAATCGGGTACCGCTCAGATCCCCACGCTCATCGTCGTGAACTGTGACCACATGGCTGCCTAAACGACGCCAGGCCTCGGTGTCACCACCGCTATGGAAACCCTCGAGATCCCAACCGGTCAGATTGCCGAACTTGTCGTGCATGTCTTCCTGCTTTCAGCGATGCGAGCGGACAGTGAGAATATGAGCCGGACGCGCGGGATCCAGGAGGACGAAATTACGTGTCCCCCAGACAAAATCTGCGCCGGTCAGTTCATCGTGGACGTCGAAGCTCTCGGACGCGATGCCGAGATCATTGAGGTCCACAGTTACTTCGCCGCTCACCGTCTCATGCGGATCGAGGCTGCAGACGACGATGATCGTGTCATCGCCGTCATTCTTCGCGAATGCGAAGATTTCATCGGAGGTCGTCTTGAGCACTGTGCTGCGACGCAACTGCTGCAGCGCAGGATGTTCGCGACGGATCTCATTCAGCCGAGTCATCAACTCGTTGAGGTGCGGCTTGGCTTCGAAGTCACGAGGACGATATTCGTACTTCTCGGAGTTCAGGTATTCTTCGCCGCCGGCCTTCAAAGGCTCGAACTCGAACTGCTCGAAGCCCTGATAGATGCCCCATAGCGGGCTCATCATCGATGCCAGGATCATCCGGATCGCGAAAGCAGCGGGGGCTCCCGACCGTACGGAGAGCGGGTTGATATCTGGCGTGTTGACGAAGAAATTCGGACGCATGAAGTCTGCGGTCTCGGTTGCGAGCTCCATCAGGTAGGCGCCGAGCTCTCTCTTCGTGAAGCGCCATGTGAAGTAGGTGTAGCTCATATGGAAGCCGACCTTGCCGAGGGTCTGCATCACCTCGGGTCGGCTGAATGCTTCGGCGAAGAAGATCACTTCGGGGTGTTTGGCATGCACTTGCGTGGTCAACCAATCCCAGAAGCGCAGCGGCTTGGTGTGCGGATTATCGACGCGGAAGATCTTGACCCCATGATCGACCCAGTACTCGATCAGCCGCAGCGACTCGGCGTAGATTCCTTCGGGGTCATTGTCGAAGTTGATCGGGTAGATGTCCTGGTATTTCTTCGGCGGGTTTTCGGCGTAGGCGATCGTTCCGTCGAGCCGGGTGGTGAACCACTCCGGATGTTCGGTGACCCATGGATGGTCGGGGGAGGCTTGCAGGGCGAAGTCGAGTGCGACCTCCAGCCCCAAAGAGTTGGCCTTCGCCACGAACGCGTCAAAGTCTTCGATCGTGCCGAGGTCAGGGTGAATCGCGTCGTGGCCGCCCTCGGGGCCGCCGACTGCCCACGGCGAACCGGGATCGTTCGGGCCGGCGATCAGCGTATTGTTCGGCCCCTTGCGGAATTGGCGTCCGATGGGATGAATCGGGGGCACGTAGGCGACGTCGAAGCCCATCTCGGCGATGTGCTCGAGGATGGGGTGACAATCGTTGAAGGTTCCCGAACGCCACATGCCGGTCTGCGGATCGCATACCGCGCCCTGAGAGCGTGGGAAGAACTCGTACCAACTCGCGAACAGCGCCAGCTTGCGATCCACCTGGATGGGGTAGTCGACAGTCGGGGAAATCAGCCCGCGGCGTGCGAAGCGGGTCATCGCGGCATCAAGGTCGGGGTCCAGCGCGAGGTTCCGCAACTGTTCGGCGGGTCTGCTGGGTTTCAACCCGGCGTCGGCCGCATCGATCGTGACCGCTTCGGCTTCCGCGCTGGCGGCCCGCGCGCGAACGGCGGCATCGGCGAAGAGCTCGTGGCCTTCGAGACAGACCAACTCGACGTCCATCCCGGCAGCCAGCTTGACCTCAGCGTTGTGCTGCCAGGTGTGCCAGTCGTCGGCCCACGCTTCGATGCGGAAGGTCCAGTCGCCCACGTCGTTCAGGCGTACCCAGACTTGCCAGATATCCAGACCTGCAGGCCAGATCTGTACCATGTCTTCGCGTAATTCTTGACCCGCGGGGCCGGTCAGCACGACGGTGGCACCGACTCTGTCGTGGCCTTCACGGTAAATACGCGCGGAAATCGGGAACTGCTCGCCTTCCACAGCCTTGGCGGGATAGGCGCCGTGTTCGATGACCGGGGATACTTTCCCGATCGGTAGTCGCCCAAACTTGAACGAGTCAAAGCGGGTAGTGGGCTCCGGGCATGCATTGTCGAGGTCACTCACGTGAGCAACGCTAGCGACCGATCGCTCAACAAGGGAGAAGATGGACCAGAACGTTGCAGGTTTTTCTAAGAAGGCGAAGGGTTTGAGTCATCCGGGAGACCTCCACTAGCCTAATTACGTGCGTGCAATCCGACGATTCATTGTTCAGCCTGTACTTCCGGAGGCGTTACGGCCTCTCGGCGACCTTGCGCGTAACCTGCGCTGGAGCTGGCATTCCGGGACCCAGGAAGTATTCCGTACTGTCGACTCCCAGCTGTGGCGCAGCACAGGCGGGAATCCACTCAAGCTGCTTTCGCAGGTGAGTCCGGAGCGGCTCGACATCTTGTCGCGCGATCGTCGTTTCGTCCGCAATCTCGAGGTGATCCGCGAGGATCTCGCCGAGTATCTCACCGGTGATCGTTGGTATCAGAGTTGGGCTGAGGCCAACCCTGAGGCGCCACAGACGATCGCCTATTTTTCCGCCGAATTCGGGGTTTCCGAGGCGCTCCCGCAATATTCAGGTGGCCTGGGAATCCTGGCGGGTGACCATTTGAAGTCGGCTTCCGATCTCGGGCTACCGCTGATCGGTGTGGGCTTGCTCTACCACCACGGCTACTTCATTCAATCGCTCAATTCAGCCGGCTGGCAGCAGGAGCGCTACCCACTGCTCGATCCCAATGAACTACCGATCGCACTGCTCACCGATGCCGGCGGAACCCCGGTGATCATCGAGGTCGAGATCCGCGGTGTAGCGGTGCAGGCCCAGCTGTGGGTCGCTCATGTGGGACGGGTGCCGCTGGTCTTGATGGACACGAATCTCGAGGTCAACGGTGAGCGCGAAAGGCTCATCACCGACAAGCTTTATGGCGGCGGATCCGACCATCGGCTCGCCCAGGAGGTACTGCTCGGGATCGGTGGCGTACGTGCGGTCCGTGAGTACTGCCGTGTTACCGAGCGTGCAGCACCGGTGGTCTACCACGCCAACGAGGGACACGCCGTCTTCATGGGCTTGGAGCGCATCCGTGAGCGGATGGTCGATAAGCACGAGAGCTTCGAGTCGGCGGTGGAGCAAGTGCGGGCCGGGACACTGTTCACCACACACACGCCGGTGCCTGCGGGCATCGACCGCTTCGCTATGAACCACGTGCGCTCGCAGTTCGAGTCGTTCAGTCCGCTGCCCATCGATCGACTCCTCAGCCTGGGTGCCGAAGATTACCCCGGTGGTGATCCATCGTTTTTCAATATGGCTGTGATGGGGTTGCGGCTCAGTCAGCGTGCCAACGGCGTCTCGCGCTTGCACGGCGAGGTGAGTCGGCAGATGTTCCAGCAGCTGTGGCCCGGTTTCGACGTCACCGAAGTACCCATCGGATCGGTCACCAATGGCGTGCACGGATACACCTGGATCCATCCCGAGCTACAGAATCTGCTCGAATCACCGCTCGACGACGCCGAGGGAGTCATCGACGGCTGGGACTGGACCGCCTTGGATCGTGTTGATGACACCGATATCTGGACGATCAAGCGCCGCATGCGCAGCCAAATGATCTCGATGGCACGTGAGCGGCTGGCGGCGAGCGCGACAGCACGCGGTATGAGCGTGGATTGGGTCTCGACGGCACTCAACCCGCACACTTTGACGATCGGTTTCGCGCGGCGCGGCGCGTCCTATAAACGCTTGACCCTGATGCTCAGCCAGCCCGATCGGCTCAAGACGTTACTGACCCATCCGCAGACCCCGATTCAGATCGTCATCGCGGGTAAAGCGCATCCGGCCGATGACATCGGCAAAGGCCTCATCCAGGAGATGGTGCAATTCTGCGATCAAGAAGATGTGCGCGGCAAGATCGTCTTCCTGCCCGACTACGATATGTCGCTGGCGAAACCGCTATACCCCGGGTGCGATGTTTGGTTGAATAATCCCTTGCGTCCGCTGGAGGCCTGCGGAACGTCGGGAATGAAAGCCGCGCTCAACATGGGCTTCAACCTGTCGATCCGCGATGGCTGGTGGGACGAGTGGCACGACCCCGATTACGGCTGGGCAATTCCCTCGATGGAAATACTGGCTGATCGAGCAGAGCGGGATGCCGCGGAGGCAGAAGCCCTATACGAGCTTCTCGAACGCGAGATCATTCCGACCTTCTACAACCGCGATCCCAATGGCATCCCGACCACGTGGGTCGACATGATGCGCAAGACGATCTCTAGGTTGGGCCCGAAAGTGCGCGCCACCCGTATGGTGCGTGACTACGTCACCGAGTACTACACGCCGGCCGCGGCGTCGGCGGGCCGGGTTGCTGGCAATGGCACCGCGACCGAGTTGGCCTTCTGGAAACAGAAGGTCCGATCGGCTTGGCCAGGCGTGGCGGTCACCGGCGTAGAATCGCGGCTGCCAGAGACCGTCGAGATGGGCTCCAGTCATGTCATCGAGGCATCGGTGCGACTCAACGGGCTGTCGCCCCGCGATGTCGCGGTGGAACTGGTCAGCGGCGAGGTAGACGCCAACGACGAACTGCGGAATGTGCAGATCAGTAGATTTCAGTTGGCGCCGGACAAGAACCCCACCGACGACAGCGTGCTTTTCACACTGACCGAGGTGAGTAGGTCTGCTGGTTTGATCGGATACACAGTACGTGTTGTACCGAATCATCCACTGTTGGCCAGCAGCGCCGAACTAGGTTTGGCCGCCGTAGCCGAGTAGCGGCTCCAGATGGCCGCGGTGGTTCCGAGTATGGGTGGACCCCACCGCGGTCATTGTTGCCGCGACGCGTGCAGCCAACCTGAACTGTCGTCAGGGTTAGCGCTTTCCACCGCGGGCGAGGGACTGGGTCGCTGTGCGCAAGGCACTGACATCAGAATGCACATCAACCTTCATCACAGCGACCGTACGGCCTGGTAGCGTCATTGATTCGCCCGGCTGCAAGGTGGTCGTGGGAAGCTCACCGGGCATGGCAGTGGACGTGAGCAGGGTATACCTCCAGCCCCACGGCATATTGGGCATGCTGACATGGATGGGATGGGCTCCCGCATAGAACCAGACCAGTAGTGCCTCTGTACGGCTCGACAGATACATGCCAAGCAACCGGCGGCCGTTGTCCTGCCAATCGTGGGTCTGCATCTCACCGGAGTAGCCGTTCATCCAGGCCAGGTTGTAGCGCTGCAAAGATTGGCCATGAGAATCGAGGATCTCGCTGCGGTAGAGGTAATCGTCGTAGGTCAAGAGCTTGTAGTCCGCCCTGAGCTTGGTCAGCTCGGCGGTCAGCTCGGTCAATCTCGACCACTCCTCGGCAAGCTTCCAATCGATCCAGCTGATCGGCGAATCCTGACAGTAGGCGTTGTTGTTACCGAGTTGGGTGCGCCCCAACTCGTCGCCGGCAGTGATCATCGGCGCTCCACGCGAAAGCAAGAGCGTCGCCATCAGATTGCGCACCTGGCGGCGGCGAAGTGTGTTGATCTCCGGGTCGGTGGTTTCGCCTTCGACGCCACAATTCCATGAACGGTTGTCATTGGAACCGTCGCGATTGTCCTCGCCGTTGGCTTCATTGTGCTTGTGGCTATAGCTGACCAGATCACGCATGGTGAACCCATCGTGGGCAGTAATGAAGTTAATGCTCGCAGAGGGTGGACGATCGGACCCGTTGAACAGGTCAGCAGATCCAGTCAGTCGTGTGGCTAATTCCTGGACGTCGGCTACCCCACGCCAGTAGTCGCGCATGAAACCGCGGAAACGATCATTCCATTCGCTCCAACCCGGCCCGAAATGCCCGACTTGATAGCCGAAAGGTCCCACATCCCAAGGCTCAGCGATCATCTTGATGTCAGCGAATAGCGGATCATGCGCGATGACGCGCTTGAACGGATGATTGTGGTCGACGCGGTGATGGCTATCGCGGATCAATGTCGTGGCCAGATCAAAACGGAAGCCGTCGACACCCATCTCGGTGACCCAGTAGCGCATCGAGTCGAGGACGAGCGCCAGTACGTCAGGTTTCGAGGTGTCGAAGGAATTGCCGCACCCGGTGACATCAATGTTGCGGTTCATTTCGGCGTTCATCCGATAGTAGTCACGCTGGTCGATGCCTCGGAAACATACTGTCGGGCCGTCCAATCCGCCTTCGCAGGTGTGGTTATAGACGACATCAAGGATGACTTCGATACCGGCCAGGTGCAGGGCTGACACCATCGCCTTGAACTCGTCGACTTGTTCACCGGTCGTCCCCACTGAACAGTAGGCCGCATGCGGGGCGAAGAAACCGAGTGTTGAATAGCCCCAGTAGTTCGTCTTGCCCAGAGCAGTAATCGATTCTTCGGAAACAAAGTGGTGTATCGGCAACAGTTCGACAGCGGTTACACCCAAGCGTTTGAGGTGGTTGATTACTGACGGGTAGGCCAGTCCAGCGTAGGTTCCGCGCAAATGCTCGGGAACATCGGGATGCAGCTGGGTCATACCCTTCACATGCAATTCGTAGATCACCGATTCGCTGAGCGGCCGGCGCCGCGCGATCGGGACGGGACGCGGTTTGTGGGGAACCACGACGGACAACGGCACGGCACCGACCGAATCGCGCTCATCGATTTTGTCGCGGGAATCTGCGAGATGGTCCCGGACCGGACCGAGATAGTCGATGCCACTGGTGATCGCGCGGGCATAGGGGTCGACAAGCAGCTTGGCAGGGTTGTCGCGTAACCCGTGCGATGGGTTCCACTCTCCGTAGACTCGATATCCGTAGCATTGGCCGGCCTGAACACCGGGCACCTGCGCCTGCCAACTATCGTCGACCATCGACATCTGGATTGTGCGCGGGGGAAGATCAGTGTTCAGCAGGACGAGCTCAACAGCCTTGGCGCGCGGTGCCCGCAATATAAATTGACAGCCATCACTAGTCAGATGCGCTCCGGGTAGGCCTGGGGCATCAGTCGGCATCCCACTCTCCTTGTTCACCTTTACCGGCTAATCCGCGTTGTGCGAATGCACGGGTGGATTACCCTTGAGCGAGCATCATATAGCCTCACCACACGTTAGGCATCCATGATCAACTTTGATCCTAAGCTCTCAGCTGAAGC
>JALHFX010000188.1 GCA_022837595.1 Propionibacterium sp. | reverse complement strand
GCCTTGGAGGATTACGTGCTCCACGGCCGCGGCGGCAGGGTCCAGGGCGAGGAGGTGTTCTGGACGGTCATCGATCCGGTCCAGCCACTGAGCGCCAACGGTGTCTGCGGGACGATCCGGCAAATCTGCATCAAGGCCGGGGTGGAGAAGTTCGGCCCGCACCGGCTGCGGCACACGTTCGCGACCGGGATGCTCGCCACTGGGGCGACGTTGCAGGAGGTCCAGGGGCTGCTACGCCACGCGCATCTACGCACGACCGCGCTCTACACCAAGGTCGATAAGAACCGGCTCACCCCGCTCGCACCCGAATGGCCAACGGCCGCAGCGTCGGGCAGGTGGCCACGATGAGCGGGTTGCGCGATCTGATGGACGGTTACCTGGCGACCCGGCGGGCACTCGGGTTCAAGCTCGTCGCGCCAGGCAAGACCCTCGATGCGTTCGTCGGCTGGATGGAAGACGCCGGTGAGTCCACGATCCGCCGCGATCTGGCGACCGCGTGGGCAGCACAGTTCTCCCGCGGCACGGTGCTGGAGCGACTGAACTATATCCGCCAGTTCGCCGAGCATGTCGCCTGGTTCGACCCCGCGACCGAGGTCCCCGTCCTGGACGGACGACCCTACGGCGCTCATCGTCCTCGCCCGCGGATCTTCACCGACCAGCAGATCGACACGCTGCTGGTCGCGGCAGGCAGGCTGACCCCACGAGTCCGGGCGGCTTCCTGGCAAACGCTACTCGGACTGCTGACGGTGACGGGGATGCGGATCAGCGAAGCGAGGAACCTCAACGACGACGACATCACCATCGACGACGATGCCGGTGATGGCAGCGGTTGGGTGCGGGTCACGGACACGAAGTTCGGCAAGTCCCGCCTCGTCCCACTCCGCCCGACGACGATGACCGCGATCCGCAGGTATCGGCGGCTGCGGGATCGGACGTTCCCGGTCCCGAAGACGACCGCGGTGTTTGTCGCCCGCCGAGGCACCCGGATCGCCCGCTCAACCGCGGGGAACACGTTCCGAGAGATCCGCGAGGCCGCTGGCTTGGCCGGCGGGCCGACCGAGCCGGCCGCCCGGCTGCACGACTTCCGTCACTCATTCGCGACGAACACCCTGATCGGGCACATCCGAGCTGGCGGCGATGTCGATCAGATGATGCCGGTGCTGTCGGCGTTCCTCGGACACGTCGGCCCGGAGGCGACCTATTGGTATCTGTCGAACACTCCCGAACTGGCGGCTGCTCTTGCGGAGCGCATCCAAGCGAGAGGGGGCGGTGATGAGTGACCTCGCGCCGTTGCTGCAACGGTTCTTCACCGACAAGCTCGACCGGCATCTGGATGCCAGTCCGCACACGAAAGCCGCCTACGCCGACACGTTCCGGCTCCTACTGACCTACGCTGAGCGGGCCACCGGGCTCGCGCCATCGGCGTTGACGCTGGCCGATCTCGACGCAGACCTGATCGGCGGGTTCCTCCAGCACCTGGAAACCGAGCGCGGGAACTCCGCCGCGACTCGCAACGCCCGCCGGGCGGCGCTGCGGTCGTTCTTCAGCTACGCCAGCTACCGGGCACCTGACGCGATCGCCACGATCAGCCAGGTCCTCGCGATCCCGGCGAAACGCACGAAGACCACGCTCGTGTCGTTCCTCGCCGCCCCCGAAGCAGAGGCGCTCATCGCTGCCCCGGATACCCGCACCTGGTTGGGGCGCCGTGACCGGCTCCTGCTGCACCTGGGCATCCAAACCGGACTCCGCGTCAGCGAACTCATCAACCTGCGCGTCGGTGACCTTCAGCTCGGCCCGCACAGCCAACTCGAATGCGTCGGGAAGGGCCGCAAGCAACGTGTGATCCCGTTGCAGAAGAACACCGTCAGGCTCCTCACGGCCTGGCTCGCCGAGCTCTCACCAGCGCGAGAGGGGCCGCTGTTCCCGACCAACAGCGGGACACCCCTGACCAGGGCTGCCGTTGGGAAGCTCGTTACCCGGCACGCCGCGACCGCGG
>JALHFX010000187.1 GCA_022837595.1 Propionibacterium sp. | reverse complement strand
CCGAGCATCGCGGGCAGCTGGTCGGAGTCGAAGTTCACCAACCCGCGAGCGACAGGTTCGCCGGCGGGTGTGACCAGATCGACCGGGTCCCCGGCCACGAACTCGCCGGTGATCTTGGTGATGCCCGCGGCGAGCAACGACGCCTTCGACTGGGTCACCGCACGCACCGCCCCACGATCCATGTAGAGGGCGCCACGGGCGGTGGAGGCATGCGCCAGCCAGAGCAACCGACGCGGACGCCGCTTGTCGATCGGCGAGAACGCGGTTCCGACTTCCTCGCCCGAGAGGATCTCGTCCACGCGAGACGCTCGGCCCAAGATGACGGGAATACCCGCTGCGGTCGCGATCTGAGCGGCCTGCAGCTTCGTCGTCATACCGCCGGAACCGATATTCGAGCCAACCCGACGCGTATCGACTTTCAGTGATTCGACATCGGAGACGAAACTGATGGGCAGCGAGCCGGGCTCGTCGGGATGAGCGGTGAACAATGAATCGACATCGCTGAGCAAGAGCAGTGCGTCCGCCCGCACCAATTGTGCGACCAGCGCCGCGAGCCGATCGTTGTCGCCGAAGTGGATCTCGTGGGTGGCAACGGTGTCGTTCTCGTTGATGATCGGCAGCACTCCCATGCGCAGCATCGTCCCGAGTGTGCGCAGCGCATTAGTGTAACTGGACTGACGGGTGACGTCTTCCACCGTCAACAGCACCTGGCCGGCCAGGACTCCCCGTTCCCGGAAAAGCTCGCTGTAACGTTGCATCAGCAGCCCCTGACCGACAGCAGCCGCAGCCTGCTGGTGGGCGAGATCACGCGGACGACGGCGCAGTCCCAGCGGGGCTAACCCTGCAGCGATCGCACCGGAGCTGATCAGGACGATGTCGTGACCCCGGGCGTGTGCCTTGGCCAGCGCGGTCGCGAGTGCAGTGATCCGGTCGTCGGCGATACCGTGCGAGGCGCTGCTCAGCGACGAGGAGCCGACTTTCACTACTAGCCGCCGGCTGCTCGCGACCTGCTTGCGGACCTCGTCCTCGCTCAATACACCGTCGAAATCGGGGCTCACCACTACTGATCGCCATCCTCATCAAAGTCTTGGGAAAGCTCTTGTGCCAACGCCTTACGGTGCAACTCGCGCCAGTCGGCGTCCCGGTCGTCTCCCATCATCTCATTGCGGACAGCATGATAGGTGACGTCCATCTCGCGACGCCGCCGCACCGACGGACGCACCTCGTCGAGCCGTGAATCTTCACCACGGCGCGAGAGCAGTTCAGCCCCCGTGTCGATCTGCGGCGCGAAGTCGAAGACGACCGGGTGTTCGCCCGCACCGATGGCAACCGCGTCGCCCGGCTCTGCACCCATGGCAAGCAGTTCGTCTTCAATACCGAGCCGATTGAAGCGGTCAGCAAGATATCCGACGGCTTCTGCATTGCTGAAATCGGTCTGCTTCACCCAGTGCTCCGGCTTGTCGCCCCGCACGCGCCAGACAAATCCGCCCATGCCGTCACCTTGACGTTTGATGGTGAACTTGGGGCCCCCGGCGCCAACCGGCTGCGGACGGATGACCACGCGCCGCGGTATGGACGCCGACTGCTGAGCGCGGCGTTCTTGGACGATCTCTGCCATGGCGTACGTGAGCTTCGTCAGTCCTTCACCGGTCATCGTCGAGATCGCGAAGACACGGTAACCGGCCGCCTCAAGATCGGGGGTAACGATCTGGGCCAGTTCCCGGGCATCAGGCACATCGATCTTGTTCAGCGCGACCAACCGGGGCCGATCGGCCAAACCTCCGTACGCTGCAAGCTCGTTCTCGATGACGCGTAGATCGCCGAGCGGCTCACGCCCAGAAGTCATGACCAAGACCGCGGCCCTCGCTAGCACCCTCAATCAGCCCGGGCACATCGGCGACCGTGAAAGTCGTCTCGCCCGCCACCACAACACCAAGGTTCGGGATCAACGTGGTGAACGGGTAATCGGCGATCTTCGGCTTCGCCGCCGAAATCGCCGCGATCAGGCTCGACTTGCCCGCGCTAGGGTAACCGACCAAACCGATATCGGCGAGCACTTTGAGCTCAAGATCAATGATGCGGGTTTCGCCTTCTTCGCCCAGCAACGCGAACCCTGGCGCCTTGCGCGCCGCCGAAGCAAGCGCAGCATTGCCCAAACCACCCTTGCCGCCGGTGGCAACGACGACTTCGTCCACCTCACCCAGATCGGCCAGCAGGTGACCGGATTGCTCGTCGGTGACGATCGTGCCTTGCGGCACCAGCAGGACGATGTCTTGGCCATTCGCACCATTGCGATGCCCACCCATGCCCGGCTGGCCGTTCTCGGCCTTGCGCACCGACTGCCGGTGATAGTCAACCAAGGTCGTCAGACCAGGATCGGCACGTAACACAACCGATCCGCCGTTGCCGCCATTGCCGCCATCGGGACCACCCAACGGCTTGAACTTCTCGCGGTGCACCGACGCGCAACCATGGCCCCCATTGCCGGCGCTCACGGTCAGCCGAGCGCGGTCAACGAATGATGGAATCGCCATGAAGTGTGCTTTCTGAACAGATGGGCCCGCGGCCTAGACGGCACGGGTGCGGCCAACCGGACGCACTCGTCCAGTCTACCGAGGAGACAATCCTGGTCCTGATCCTCACCCGCCGACTCTGAAGTGCGTCAGAGCGTCATCCCCGATTGAGCCGCCGGATGAGAAAATATGGACCACCAGGAGGCACACGATCGTGGACATCACATTAGGCAATATTGTCTTTCTCGCGCTCGCCGGGATCGGTGCGGGATTGGTGGGTTACCTTGCTGGTTTGATGTCACTGATCAGCTATCCGGCGCTGCTGGCGGTCGGCATATCACCGCTGGCCGCCAACGTCACGAACACTCTGGGCGCCATCGGCGTGGGTGCCGGGGCCGCAGTGCGCGCCGGAGATCAGGTGATGGCTGCCGGGCGCAGCCGTGCCTGGCAGCAATTCATCCTTGGCTGATCGCATTCGCGTCCCTCACGTTATTCATCAGTCCGCGGCTACGAAAGATGTCGACCGGCACCGAGCGCTGGTCGCTATATCTCGGGGTACTCTTCTTCGTCTGCCTCTACGGAGGCTATTTCGGCGCCGGAGCCGGCGTCCTCTATTTCGCCGTCGTGGTGCTACTAACGCAATACCCGTGGCCGCGTGCGGTGCTGATGAAGTCTGTGCTGCTCAGCATTTCGAACCTGGTAGCCACGATCATCTTCATCATCTTCGCGCCGATCGACTGGCTCGCAGCTGTGATCTTGTTCGTCGGCAATCTCATCGGGGGAAATATCGGCCCACTCGTCCAGCGCTACATTCCCGAAAGGGTCAGTCGTTGGGTGATCGCGCTGGGCGGGCTCTATCTGGCCTGGTCGCTGTGGAGGTAGACCAAACCAGGGCCCGGGCAGACCCACAGTAGCCCGCACAGACATGCTCACTGCGCTCTGTGCACTGGACGCCAAATTGAAGCCGTTCACACCGGACGAGATCCACGTGGACGTCGGCAGCTGCTACCGGAAACCACAGCAGCTACCGAAAAGCACAAGCCAACCCACAGCAGCTACCGAAAAGCACAGGCCAACCCGCAGCAGCTACCGAAGAGCGCAGCGGCTACCGAATGTTCGGTAGCCGCTGCGCTCTTCGGTAGCCGGAACGGACCAGCGCGAACAAACCGGCAGCCGCTGCAACTACCGGTAGCCGGAACAGACCAGCGCGAACAAACCGGCAGCCGCTGCAACTACCGGTAGCCAGAACAGACCAGCGCGAACAAACCGGCAGCCGCTGCAACTACCGGTAGCCAGAACAGACCAGCGCGAACAAACCGGCAGCCGCAGCGAATCGGAAGCGCAGGCGTGAAAAGAGGGACCGAACGCTAACCGCGTCCAGCCCCTCTCGTTTTGACTGCTCTAGTTGAAGACTCTCAGACTTCGCTGGGTTCGATGTTCACGACCCGGCGGCCACGACGGCTGCCGAATTGCACCGTACCCGCGACCAGCGCGAAGAGAGTGTCGTCGCCACCGCGACCGACACCTTCGCCTGGATGGAAGCGGGTGCCGCGCTGGCGGATGATGATCTCGCCCGCGTTGACCTGCTCGCCACCGAAACGCTTCACGCCGAGACGCTGAGCGTTGGAATCACGACCGTTGCGCGAGCTGGACGCGCCCTTCTTGTGTGCCATCTCTGCCTACCTCAGCCTTCGATCCCGGTGACCTTGACCTGGGTGTACTTCTGACGGTGCCCCTGGTGCCTCTTGTAACCGGTCTTGTTCTTGTACTTCAGAATGCGGATCTTGGGACCCTTGATCTCGCCGAGTACTTCGGCGGTAACCGAGGCCTTACCCAAAACACTGGCATCCGTGGTGATGTCATCGCCGTCAACCAGCATCAGCGGCTGTAGGGAGATGCTGCTACCGGCCTCGTCTGCGACTCGGTCGATTTCGACGATGTCACCTACGGCCACCTTGTGCTGGCGGCCGCCACTGCGCACGATCGCGTACACGCCTGACTCACTCTCGTTCGTCCGCCCCCGCTTATAGGAACGGAACTCCTTCTTCTGACTTTGA
>JALHFX010000186.1 GCA_022837595.1 Propionibacterium sp. | reverse complement strand
CATCATCAAGGCCGGGCAGGCGATGAGCCTGGACGCCCGGACCATCACCATCGGGGTGATGACCGCGATGGGCGAATCCAGCCTCATCAACATCGCCCACGGCGACGCCGTCGGGCCCGACTCCCGGGGACTGTTCCAACAGCGCGACAACGGGGCGTGGGGAACCCTCGCCGACCGGATGAACCCGACTATCGCCAGCACCAACTTCTTCAAAGCCCTGACCGCGGTGCCCAACTACCTCACCCTCGAACCCACCATCGCCGCCCACAAGACCCAACGAAACGCCGACCCCTACCACTACGCGCAATTCTGGGCGGACGCGGTGCTCATACTGGCGACCCTGACCGAAGACCCCACCCTGTTGGACTCCCTCCCCACCGCGGGCACCGTGACCGGCTGCGAAACAGGTGGCCCTGCCCCGGCCCCAGCCCCAGGAGATGGCTCCGGAGACGCGATAGTGGCCGCCGCCACCCACTACCTGGGCACCCCCTACGCCTGGGGTGGTGGGACCATCACTGTACGCGGTCCACAACGCCACCAGCATCCAGCTGCCCCACTCCGCCGAGCTGCAAGGCAAGGACCCACGCGGCACTGCCGTGCCCCGCGACTGGAACCGCATGCAACCCGGCGACATCATCGCCTTCTCCGAAGACGGGTCCGGAGCCCCCGGCAGCTTCGGCCACGTCGGCATTTACCTGGGGGACGGGAAGATGATCCACGCCCCTCGCCCCGGCAAGACCGTCGAGATCACCCAGATCCGCGGCTCTGAGTATCACGAGGCAATGGTCTGGTCCATCCGCCGCTTTGCGAACCATCAATAGTTGCAGTAGCCGCGCGATCCCGAGTGGCGGGAACCCCTGAATCAGGGGCTTCCCCGATGGGGCCCAGTCACGTCACCACGGCTTGGAGCCCGTGAGTTTCGTGACCTGGTCGGCGACGATCTCATCGACAGCATCGGCGAAGCCGCGAACGTAGCGGGAGTATCGAGTGATAGCGCGTTTCGTGGCCTTCACATTCTTCTCTCCGTGCGCAATAGCATTTCGGGTGTCCTGAAGCTCATTGATAGCGTTCCTAACGGACTTGTTAGACGCTTTCTGCCATCTCGGAGTATTACTGATCTTCTGGATACCTAGGAGCACGAAGAGTTTGTCAATGTTGGCGGTCCGCGGGGTGGTGAATGTTCTGCGCAATGTTGTCGCGTCAAGCCCGGAGTTCAGCGCTGTGAGCGCCTCCTGCAGCACATCCTCCAGGTACGCCTCGAAGTGGGCGTTGAGGAGGAGAATGGCGGCACGCCGCGCCGCAACGGTGCCCGCCGTTGGTCCCTTGTTGCCACCAGTCTTCAGTTGCACCAGTTGCTCGAGGTTGTCAAGCTCCTGTAAGCCAAGTTCAAGATGGAGACGCGCTCTGGACACCCCCTAGAAATACCACTCGGTGTTGGTCAGAGGCTCCGCAGTCGCTGTACTCCTTCGAGCGCGCCGACACCTTCCAAGAGTCCCAGAGCGGGGCCAAGGGGTGACAGAGTTCTAGTCTCTCGCCTAACCGGCAGCGAACTCACGCAACGACGGGACGCGAGGAAGCATGACCTCATGCTTCGAGCCCTCCGACTTGCCGGAGAGGACCACGAACGCCTCGACGCCGATTCGGTCGAGGAGCGGGGCGAGCTGCTTGGCCCGCCCTGCCGAAACGTACCCGACCTTCCGGTCTCGCCCGTACACCGCTATCGCGTTCTCGTCATGAGGGTTGTGTGGTTCACGGACGAGTAGGTAAGTGGCGCCGTGGAATTGGCTGCGATCCCCGTGATCGAGCCAGTGGGACTGCCCGACGATACGTGCTCCCATAGCGTCGAGGGTGGTCAAGTCCGCCTTCGTGAGTGTCGCGACATCGAGGTGCTCCGCCTTTGGGTGGTCTAGGTCGGGGGCGTCTCGCTGCTCTAGGTCACGTTTGTGAAGCGACTCCAGCTCGCTGTACACAGCCTGCGCATCGACGCCGGCGATCGCCGCTTCGCGCGCCACAATCTCAGGCGAGGGAAGGGAGCCGATGCTGGCGTAGAGCGTCCGTGCGACCTTCTTGGGATGGACGGGCCTTTCTGGGTGCATCGGGTCGCGGTAGGCGCGGATGGCCGCTTGGCGCGGGTCATCCTGATCGGGTTGCTGCCTAGTGACATCCGCGCGATCGGGCGTCTTGGGCGGTTTGCCTGGTCGCGTGAACCATCCCATGCATCGAGGCTACCGAGGCGGAGCCTCTTCCTGTGCAACGATCCCCAGGGGTGGGAGCCCGTCAACGATTCTCATGGTCTCGACGCTCACCGTCACCACCCTCTTGACGAGGTCGATGATGTAGCGGGGGTCGTCGACCTCGCGGGCCCAGTCGTTGGGGTCATTGACGATGCCCGACGGCTTGTCGGTCTTGACCTGGTAGCGCTCCATGGCCCATTCCAGCCCTTGCCGGCGTAGCGCATCTTGGTCACCCGGTAGAGCTCCCACTCGTCGAGGCCCATGGGGGCGGTCTCCTGGAGTGGGTAGGGTTCGACGGCTTCGTAACCGATGTGCAGGGTGGCCAGCTCCCGGCCGGCATCACGGAAGGCGTGGAAGTCCTCAACGGTGGCCACGAGGGGGATGCGGGGCAGGGTCTTCGTCAGGTCTGCTGCGTAGCGTTCCCGGTAGTCCGGGGAGTGCAGGAGCCCGTAGACGTAGTAGAAGATGTCGTCCTTCGTGACGTTTGGTCCGTAGGCGGTGCGGTATTCGGTGAGGGCGGTGTCGGTGATGTTGTCGAGGCGTTGGTACCCGGTCTCACCGTCTGAGAGCCTGGAGAGCAGGTCATCCGCGTCGTTACGCTCGTAGGTCCACCTCGGGAAGAACTGCGCCACATAGGTGAAGAAGCTGAGGTCAGGTAATGCGCCGGTGGCGAGGACAGCAAAATCGGTTCCTGGACGCGGAGCGATGATGGCGATGCCACTGTTCGTGTGCTCAGGAGTGGGGAAGAATCGTGGCTGCTGGTAGACCATGTCGTTCAGTTGCGCGTCGAAGTAGACGTGCTGCTTGCAGAAGGGCCGGTACGCGCCGGTGCGGTATCCGTCCTGGGCGATGGTGTAGGTGCGGCCGCGGGCTAGCTGTGTCTTGTCGGCCCGGTTCCAGCTGATCTTGGCGGGATCGAGGTCGATGAAGTCGTCGACGATCTTGAGGCGCTCCCGCTCTGCGATCTCACTGGTGGCAGCGGCGAAGTCACGGACTTGGGAGTTGTAGAACGCGACCATACGTTCGACGTTGCGGCGCAGTTCGGCGGCGGAGTAGTTGTAAACCCAGGCGTCCCGGTTGGTCTTCACCCCCCCGGAGTAGAGGGCGAAGACGCCGGCGCCGGTGCCGCCTTTCCCTGTCCCGATCACCCGATACGAGCTGAAGGTTTCGTCGCGTTGGGCGAGCCAGTCGCCGTGCTCGTTCGGTGTGATTTCCCTCCATCCATCCCCCGTGAGGGCGGATGTCTCGAGGATGTGGAGTTTCTCTTCGCGGGTGAGGTAGTCGCCGATGTCGCGGTAGTGGATGGTCGCGGGTCCGGCGTGGCCGGGCTTCTTCACGAGCAGGACGACGGCGACGGTGTTCCGGCTGCCGGACCCGAAGATCTTCCCGCCCTCCCGGCGGGACAGCTCGCCAGCTGTGCGCTGGTTACCGCGGAGGTTGTAGACATGGATCGCGGCAAACTCCTCGGCCAGGGTCTGGCGGAGCCCGTCGGCGGTGTTGGAGTCGATCCACCCGCCGTTGGTGACGTACCCGATGACCCCGTCATCGCCGATCCGATCCGAGGCCCAGCGTATGGCGCGGATGTAGGAGTCGTAGAGCGAGTTCTTGTTCGTGGCGGTGGAGCGGGCGGCGTAGGTGGTCTCGATGTTCGCATCGAGGGTGGGGTACTTCAGGTTGGCGTTGGCGTCGTTCCCGGAGGTCTG
>JALHFX010000071.1:2864-19949 GCA_022837595.1 Propionibacterium sp. | reverse complement strand
CGGATATGCAGCGAACTTCAATGTCGAGCACGTCACGACCGCCCTGATCGGTGACAAGACCGCCGCTGCGGCCGAGCGGCTACCCGATTTCTTCGACGTGACAGAAGAGTTCGCCGGTTCCGATCCCGAAGGACTCTTACGCTCCGACCAGGTCGATGTGGTCATCGACACGTCCACCATGCCGATGACCGCCTATCTGGACGGCTCCGCACTTTTCGCCGCGCAATCCGCGCAGGTGGTGGCCGGTCAATCCGGCGGCTTGCTCGAAACGAAGATACTCTTCAACCCTGATCTGACCACCTCCTGGGTGCTGGTACCGGCCATCGCGGGCCTGATCATGGCGTTGATCGGCACCATCATCACTTCCATCGGTCTGGTCCGAGAAAAAGAGGCCGGCACCATCGAGCAACTCGCCGTACTGCCGATCCGACCGTCCGCGGTCATCATCGGCAAGATCGCACCGTATTTTGTGCTGGCCGTCGCCGATATCACCGTGGTCACGCTGTTGGGACTGTGGCTGTTCGCAGTCCCGTTCAATGGTCCGGCTTGGGTCTATGCGCTTGGTGCGGCATTCTTCCTGCTGGTCGTTCTCGGCTTCGGGGTGCTCGCCTCCACGCTGTCGGCGACGACCGGACAGGCGATCCAGACTGCGATGTTCTTCATGTTCCCGCAGATCCTGCTGTCCGGGATGGTCTTCCCGCTCGAGGCCATGCCCTGGGGCGTGCGATGGATCGGCTATATTCTGCCGCTCACCTACTTCATCAAGATCGCCCACGGCGTGCTGCTGCGCGGGGCAGGATTCTTCGATCTGTGGCCGAGCTTGCTCATTCTGGCGGCCATGGCGACCGTGATCCTCTCCGCGGCGATCCTGCGGTTCGGACGCTCGCTGGCCCCGCGGCAGCCCCGCGTCTCGCATCGCATCGCGTCGGAGCACGACGATGCACGCAAGGCTGTTTGATGTTCGCCGTCCATGATGTGACGGTGCGTTTCGGCGAGTTAGTCGCGCTGGACGCGGTGAGTCTGGAGGCAACAGCAGGAACCGTGACCACCATCGTCGGCGGTGACGGCGCAGGAAAATCAACACTG
This sequence comes from Propionibacterium sp., assembly GCA_022837595.1. Lineage (GTDB taxonomy): Bacteria > Actinomycetota > Actinomycetes > Propionibacteriales > Propionibacteriaceae > Brooklawnia. The sequence goes on along the minus strand of JALHFX010000071.1, from coordinate 18,863 downwards.
CTGAAGGTGCTGGCCGGACGCGTGCTCCCCGACCGCGGATCTGTCAACGGTGCTCCCCGTGGCCGATTTGGCCTGCTCCCGGCCACCCCTGGTTCCTGGGCTAACCTCACGGTCCAGCAGAACCTGGAGTTCGTTGGTACTGCCTACGGCCTTTCTCGCGCACAAATCCGCAGGCGTGGCGATGAACTCATCGCCGCAGCTGGCTTGGACGATGCCCGTGACCGACTGAGCTCGGCGTTATCCGGCGGAATGCGCCGCAAACTGGGCGTCATCATGGCCCTGGCCGGGCGTCCGGAGCTCGTGCTGCTGGATGAGCCGAGCACGGGCGTCGATCCGGTCAGCCGCGTCGAATTATTGCGTCTCATCGGCCGCGCTGCAGCCGAGGGGGCAGCCGTCGTCACCACGACCACCTATCTGGACGAAGCCGAACAGGCCACAAGCCTGCGCACCCGGAGCCTTCTGGGCCGCTCGCGACCGGCAGAGTGCCTTCGCCTGGCGACGTGGACGATCATGGCATCACTGGGCTCCTGCGCTACCGGCAGGAGCGACGGCGCGGTCACCCGACCTGCACGATCTGGTCGTCGCCGCGGCCCTGCGCGCCGAGGAGCAGAACCGATGATTCCCCTGCTGGCAACGCACTCACTGAGCAAATCATTCGGCCACCTGACCGCCGTGCATGGTGTCAGCCTCGACGTCAACCCCGGCGAAATTGTGGGGCTGCTCGGCGCCAACGGTGCGGGTAAGACCACCTTTATGCGCTGCGCGCTCGGGATCCTCTCTGCCAGCAGCGGCAGCTCAAGGCTATTTGGCGAAGCGCCGTCGCGGGCCACACGCGCATGCATCGGCTACGTGCCACAAAACCGCGGTCTGTATCCCGATCTCACCCCGCGCGAAAACGCCGGCTTCGTCGCCACTGTTTTCGGGCAACCGCAATCCCGGTCCGCCGGCGCCGGATACCGCGACGTGCCCGTTCGTGAGCTACCCCTCGGGCAGCAACGCCGCCTCGCATTCGACCTTGCACTCGCGCATCACCCCGCACTCCTCATCCTCGACGAGCCGACATCAGGGGTCGCGCCTCTTGAGTCGGCACGTCTTTGGGAGATCATCGGCGCCCAAGCAGAGGCCGGCACCGGGGTACTCGTGACCACCCACAATATGGCCGAAGCGGCCCAGTGCGACCGGTTGGCCATCATGATCGATGGACGATTGGCGATCCAAGGGCCCGGCCCTGCCACCCTCGACCAGTACCTGGCACTGTTGAGGCTATGAGCGCCCGAGCCAGGGGACGTCGTCCGGGCAAATCCACGACCAAGGAAGAGATCATCCGCGCCACGGCCGAGATCGTGCAAACAGACGGTGTGAACCGCGCGACGGCCCGCGCCATCGCCGCGCGCGCCGGTGTCGATCCGGCACTGATCTACCGACACTTCGGCAGCAAGAACGCACTCTTCGACGAGGTCTTCCAGACAGTCATCGCCAGCATGCCCGGCTACGATCGCCCGATCGCCAATGGGCGCCAACTCGTCGCGTTCGCACTCGATCTGTGGGAGAACCCGGCCCGCCGGATGATCGGGATGAGTGTCATCCGCTCCGCAACATCAAATGATCGCGCCGCCACGACGGTGCGCGAGGTGGTCACCCGCTTGGTCCTCAAACGCATCACGGGATCAGTGCGCGAAGACCACCGCGACCTGCGCACGTCGATGATTGCGGCTCAGATCGTCGGCATCGTCCTGGTGCGCCACGGCATCAAGCTCCCCGGCCTGGCGAAGGCGAAACGAGAGGAGATCATCCGCGTCGCCGCGCCCATCATCGAGCACTACCTGCACGGCGATCTCGGTCTCGGGTAGCAGACCCGCAGACACGCCCGGGTCTGAGTAGAGTTCAGTCGCGCATCGCCTTCTTCCTCGGCGTCTACAACCTCGGCAATACCCTGACCCACGCGATCGCCCGGTACTGGCGACCGTCGCGATCCGCATTTTGGCGTTTTCCGCTATCTTCCTGATGTCCTTCGCATTTGCAATCATCGGCGGATTGGTGATTGCGACGATCCGCAGCATCCGCAGGTAGCCGCGCGGGCCAGCCGCCGGTCAGCGATCCCGACTCACGCAGTTTTGTGGAACGCTTGCCGCGCGGCTGGCTCTGGGCGTAGTTTCGCTTCTAGCAACAACGTTGTAGCACAGCCTGGCCACAGGCGAGTCGCACCGCAGTCAGCATCTTCACCCCAGACAAGGAACACCCAATGTCAAATACCGCTACGCCCCAGAAGAGTTCGGGAGCCAACTCCCTGGTCATTCGCAGCGCCATCGTTGCTTCCCTCGGTGGTCTGATCTTTGGCTTCGACACCGCCGTCATCTCTGGGACCACGACCTCATTGCAGCGGGTCTACGAACTCAGTTCGAGCGGCCTCGGCTTCACCGTCGCGATCGCAACCATCGGGACCATCCTCGGCGCCCTGTTCTCGGGCCAGCTCGCCGACAAGTACGGCCGCCGAAACATGCTCTTCGTCATCGGCGCCTTCTACATCCTTGGTGCGCTGGGAACCGCATTGGCCCCCGAAGGAGCGCTGGGGCACAACGTCTTCATGTTCTTCCGTTTCCTCGGCGGGGTCGGGGTCGGTATGTCGAGCGTTTGCGCCCCGATCTATACTGCCGAGATCGCTCCGCCCGCCCAACGCGGGCGCCTCGTCGGCCTGGTCCAGTTCAATATCGTGCTCGGCATCCTGCTGGCCTATCTGAGCAACTTCATCATCCGCCAGATCGCTCCCGAGCCAATTGCGTGGCGCTGGATGCTCGGAGTGATGGCGGCTCCCGCGGTCATCTTCGTCCTGCTCCTGCTGACTGTTCCGGAGACACCACGCTGGCTGATGGCCCACGGTCGCGAGGAAGAGGCCGTCCGGACCAGCCGACAGCTCTGCCGTACCCAGGAAGAATCCGACATTCAGGTCGCGGAGATCCGCGCTCAGCTCGTGCAGGACGCCGAAGCACGTGCCACCAAGGTGCCGTTCTTCACCAAGCGCTACCGCAAGGTGATCCTTTTGGCCTTCGCAATCGCTATGTTCAACCAACTCTCCGGTGTAAACGCGATCCTCTACTATGCACCGGTCGTCATGCAGCAGGCAGGTGCCTCCGACAACGCTTCATATCTGATGAGCGTCGCGGTGGGCTTCATGAACCTGGTCGCCACGATGACCGCACTGACCGTCATCGATCGCATCGGACGCCGCTCACTGATGATCGTTGGCTCCATCGGCTACTTGATCAGCCTCGGTTTCTTGACCATCATCATGTTCCGCTACCAGGGCCACTACAACGCGACCTCCTCGATGTTGGTGCTGGTCGGCCTGCTGGTCTTCATCGCCGCGCATGCCTTCGGGCAGGGCTCGGTGATCTGGGTGTTCATCTCGGAGATCTTCCCCAACCGAGTTCGCGGCCGCGGGCAGTCGTTCGGCAGCCTGACCCACTGGACGTTCGCTGCGGCTACCACCTATGCGTTCCCACCAGTCATCGATAAGCTTGGTGGCGGCATCGCATTCGCCATCTTCTTCGTCTTCATGTGCGGCCAGCTGGTCTGGGTGCTAAAGGTAATGCCGGAGACCAAGGGAGTTCCTCTTGAGGAGATGGCGGCCAAACTCGGCCTTGAGCAATAACCGTCCTGACATAAAGGAGTGTCATGAGCAATCCAACCGACGATTCCAGCGCGGCGATCCGGACTGAAACCCCGGTCTTGTGTCTCGGCGAGGCACTGGTTGACATCATCATCCGCGATGGCCAGGTACTTTCCGAGCATGTTGGAGGTAGCCCGCTCAATGTGGCATGTGGGCTCGCCGCGCTCGGGCACAGCACACTGATCGCCTCCTGGTGGGGTGATGACGAACGAGGCAGAGCCATTGAAGAGCACGCCACCGAGCATGCGGTAGGCATCGTGCCGGGTAGCAATAAGGCCGTACACACTGGCATCGCTAATGCACATCTGGACGAAGAAGGCCACGCCCTCTACGACTTCGATCTCACCTGGGATATCGGGACCTTGCCACCGGTCACCGCGCTGGCGCATCTACACACCGGCAGCTTCGCCGCAACATTGGAACCGGGCGGCTCGAAGGTGGCAGCCGCGGTGAAGAAGATGGCGCTCAACGGTACGGTCAGCTACGACCCGAATGTGCGTCCGGCGCTGATGGGGTCGCCCGATGATGTACGGGAGCGTATCGAACAGATCATCGGACTCAGCGATGTCGTGAAGGCCAGCGACGAAGACCTCGGCTGGCTCTATGGGGAAGATACCCCCGTTGAACAGGTCATGCGGAAGTGGGTCAAGCTGGGTCCTGGGCTCGTCGTCATCACTCGCGGACCGTGGGGAGCCTATGCGCTGCTTTCCGGCGACCGTGACATGCTGGTGGTCGATCCGCTCAATATCGAGGTCGCCGACAGTGTCGGCGCGGGTGATTCCTTCATGGCCGGTCTACTCTCCGGCCTTCTGGACGCCGGGTTGCTCGGCAGCGCTGAAGCCAAGCGCCGCTTGCGGGCTGCCGACTGGAGTGAAGTGCGCACAGCACTTCATCGCGCAGTCATCACCTCCGGTCTGACGGTCAGCCAATCCGGCGCCTACTCACCTACCAGGGCCGAGATCAAGCGCGTGCTCATTGCGAATCCGCTCTTGGGCTGAGGTTCGCGTCTTATGAAAGGATCGGGCCGGACACCTCGGAAGGTGTCCGGCCCGATCCTTTCGTCGTTCAGATTGAAGCGGGTTCGGCTCAGTTGGTGTGCGTACCAGCCGATCCGAGCTGCTGGCACGCCTCAATGATGCGGGCTGCCATGCCGGCCTCAGCAGACTTGCCCCAAGCGCGGGGATCGTACTGCTTCTTGTTGCCGACCTCGCCGTCGATCTTCAAGACGCCTTCGTAGTTCTTGAACATGTGGTCGACGACCGGACGGGTGAAGGCGTACTGGGTGTCGGTATCAATATTCATCTTGATGACGCCGTAGCTGACTGCATCCGCGATCTCCTGCGCGGTCGAACCGGAGCCGCCGTGGAAGACCAGATCGAAGGGCTTGTCGATGCCGTACTTGGCGCCACAGGCATCCTGGATCTCCTTGAGCACTGCAGGACGCAGCTTGACATTGCCGGGCTTGTAGACGCCGTGCACGTTACCGAAGGTCAAAGCGGTGATGTACTTGCCCTGCTCACCGGTGCCGAGAACCTCGAGGGTACGCATACCGTCGGCTACGGTCGAGTAAAGCTTCTCGTTGATCTCGGCGACGACGCCGTCTTCTTCACCACCGACCGCGCCGACCTCGATCTCGAGGATCAGCTTGGCCTTCGAGGTGCGGGAGAGCAGTTCTTCGGCGATCTGCAAGTTCTCCTCGACCGGTACAGCCGAGCCGTCCCACATGTGCGAGTTGAACAGCGGGTCTTCTCCGCGATTCCTGCGAGATAGCGATCAGCGGGTTGACGTACTTGTCCAGCTTCTCCTTCTGGCAGTGGTCGGTGTGCAGACCGATATTGATCGGGTAGTTCTTCGCCACGACGCGAGCGAATTCGGCAAGCGCGACCGCGCCAGTGACCATGTCCTTGATGGTCGATCCGGAGGCGTATTCCGCGCCACCGGTGGAGAACTGAATAATGCCGTCCGAGCCGGCCTCGGCGAAGCCTTGGATAGCGGCGATCACGGTCTGCGATGAGGTGACGTTGATAGCCGGGTAGGCGTAACCGCCAGCCTTGGCCTTGGCGAACATCTCCTGGTAGACCTCAGGATTTGCGATAGGCATATTTGCTTCTTTCTGTCGTTCTCGCGGCAGTCGCCACGAGTCTTCGTGGATCTGCATTTGCCGTGGATCTGCATTTGCCGTGGCCACTATTGTGTCAAACTCAAGCCGCTAGTGGCAGGGCAGTCACCAAATGTCATCCACTGAACTGAGATCCAGACCGAATCGTCCCAGCGAGAACGCCCGCAATGCGGAGTCGATCGAACTCACCGGCGCATCCAACACGATGATGGGCACCGACCAACTCCGGTCGGTATCCCACCTGATCTCGATCCGTGGCCCCGGGCTGAAGACCTTGTTCACTCCGGCGACCGATACGACCTGCTCCCATCCGATCCGCTCGCCTTCGGGAACCGTCGAAGCCACCAGACCTTCATCGTCGATCTGGAAAGCCGGCCCCAGGGGTACCTGAGCGGTCGCCTTGCGCGCTCGTTTCAGTTGGACGAATAAGACGATGACCCTGGTCACCGTGTAGACCGCGTTGGCCACCAGCAGCCAGAAAAAGACCGTGGTGGGCTCAGGCCGGAAGAAATAGTAGAACGCACCAGTGATCAGCAGACTGAAGATGCTGAAGATCGCGGTGCGATCAAGCCGTTTGCGGATGCCTGCCGCTCGTTTGGCCATCGCGACAGGGCTATAGCTGACCAGCATGCCGACGTCAACCGGCGTGGGAACAGCCCTCGGGACCGACACCTCCGGATATCCCGGGGGTGTGGGATCACCGGAGCCGACAGGTGCAGCGCTCACGGAAGGGTCCTCAATGGATCGGTCTTGAACAACATCAGTAGAAGAGTTCGGTATTCACCACGTTACGCATCTTCTGCCCGTCGAGGAAGCCCTTGAGATTTTCAAGGAAGAGATCCACGATGCGCGAATCCTCCTTGGCAGAGTTCGCCGCGGTGTGCGGAGAGATCACCACATTGGGCAAATCCCACAACGGGTTATCGGAAGGCAGTGGTTCGGTTTCGACGACGTCGAGTGCCGCGAATCCCAGCTGTCCCGACCCGAGGAGTTCGATCATGGCCGGTTCGTCGATACACTGCCCGCGGCCTACGCTGGCGATGATCGCCCCCGGGGCGAGCGCCTCAAGAACCTCGCGACTAATCAATCCTTCGGTACCGACGGCACCTGGCAACGCGTTCACCAAGGCGTCGGCGCCGCTGGCTGCCTCGATGATCTGGTCGGAGGTGTACAGCATCTCGACTGCATCGACCGGCTTGATCGAGCGGTTCACACCGATAACCCTGGCACCGAGGTCCGCGAAACGCTTGGCGCATTCTTGACCGATGGCACCCATTCCGACGACCACGATGGTCATCTCGGAGACCATGCCCATCGTCCTGCGCGAGGTAGGCCAGTGATGGCGTTTCTTGTCGGTCTCCAACCTGGGGAGTTCTTTCGCTCCCGCCAGCACACCGAAGAGCGCGAACTCCGCGAGTGTTCCTGCGTGGACCCCGGCGGAGGTCGTGAAGACGACCCGTTTCAGCTCGTCGTCGCTCAGTTTGGCGGCCTTCACCGCCGAGCCTCCGCCAGCGGCCATGATGTGCACCCATTTCAGCTTCGGATTGGTGTGCACGACACGCGCGAGCTCTGCAGGATCGGTGTTCGGGAAACTATAAAGGATGTCAGCGTCAGCGAGTAGTCGGTCGAAGCGGGCCTGCTGCTCAGGCGTGCGTGTGAAATTCGGATCGCCGCGGTGATCGGACGGCCAGCGCATCGGTGCCAGCAGTTCCGGCTCATAGCTGACCACGACCCGCGGGTCAGCCGATTTCAACCGCTCGACGTACTCGTCGGCAAGCGACTTGGCAATGACTAAACGCAACTCTTCCATTTCTGCCTCCACCTGCCATTCAATCAGCTCAGTCGCGCCAGCGGCCCCAATAGTCAGCACACAATTGGCACGGCGTGCAGGCGTTTCGTGAGATCCGCGGGACTCTGAGCCGAACTATTATCTCGCAGTATGACGTACGCTCCCGACCAACCGGGGTATCCACCCGCCGGCCCACCACCGAGGCCCGGCGAACGGCGCAACGGTCGGGATCCTGACTTCGCCCGCAAGGTGATCATGATGATCATGATCGGGCTGCTGCTAGTGGTCATCGCGGGACTGATCTTGGTATTCCGACCATTCAGCACCGATCGCACCGCGACGCCATCGCCCACGTCGGCTCAAAGTTCCGGGGCCATTCCGAATACCGCGGCGCCTGATGCGCCGACCGTGACGGTGACCGTACCACCCCAGAGCACTGGGGGTACTTCGCGCCCCACCGCGCGGGCCTCGTCCCCTACCCCCACTAGCGCCGAAAACCTAGCATGGCCACCCGAGGGAATGTCGTTGTGCGACAACCGGAGCGCAGTGAACCAGGTGACCAGTTGTGCCTTCGCGGAAGTCATCTCCGATGTCTGGTCAACCTTCGGACCGGGCACCTATCAAGTGGATAGCCCTACCACTGGTCAGACCTATACGATGACCTGTCAGTTGGCTTCCCCCGACCTGGGCTACTGCTTCGGTGGCAATAACGCCGAGGTCTATGTGCGTGGAGGCGCGGGCGAAGGCTGAACCCGTCAACGGCCGGCCGGGCCTCGTTCAACCCAGTGACGCAGCCATCTTCTCGATCGCCCGCTGCATGATCGCGCGTGGCAATGCAAAATTGAACCGGACATGACCTCGCCCAGCGACGCCGCATTCGGCACCATCGGTCAGCGCCACTCCGGCTTCCAGAAAGTGGCGACGAGGGTCGGACAACCCGAGCTCGCGGCAGTCAAGCCAGGCTAGAAAGGACGCCTGCGGCTCGATATACCCCACCTCGGGCAATAGCTCTGCGAGCATCGATCCGAACAGTTTCCGGTTCTCGTTCAAGTATTGAAGGGTCTCGGCGAACCAAGGTCCGCCGTCCCGGAAGGCGGTGATATTGGCCGCCATACCGAAGGGGGACGACTCGTAGGGCAAGCCATGACCTTGGGCGCTGAAGAAGCGCTGATGCTCGGGGTTGGTGAGTATCAGCTGCGCACATTTCAGGCCCGCCAGATTGAATGATTTGGACGCCGACATCGCTGTGATGGTGTGAGCGGCGGCCGATTCGTTGATGCTCGCATAGGGGACATGCTGTATGCCCGGATAGCTGAGAGGTGCGTGGATCTCGTCGCTGAAGACCAGCCCTTCGTGTTCTTCAACGATCTGGCAGATCGCCTCCAATTCGGCACGTTCGAAGGCCTTACCGATCGGGTTATGCGGATTACACAACAACAAGAGCTTGGCGCCGGCGTCGAACTCCCGTGCAAGCGCGTCAAGGTCCATCGTCCAGTTGTTTTCGCCGCGGACCATCGGCAGTTCGATGCGCTGATGACCGAAAGTGGTCGGCATATCGACGAACGGCATATAGCAGGGTGTGGGCACGACGATGCGCGAATGTGGTGGCAGCCACTGAGTCATCACGATCGCTAATCCGGTCAGTACGTCCGGCAGCCAATAGATCTGTTCGGGGGGAAGCTGCCAGTCGTATCTGCCGGCAACGAACTCTGCGGTGGCCTGTCTGAGCTCGGTGCGCAACCGCATCGGGGCATAGCCGGTCTGCTGGAGGGAGAGCATCTCGCTCAGCTGCTCGGCGATCTGGGGGGCGATACCGAAGTCCATCTCCGCCACCCAAGCGCCGATGGCGTCCGGATAGGTCGTCCATTTCAGACTGCCCGCAGCCACCAGGTCGTCAATGGTCAGGGCATCGATACGTTCGGCGAACTCACTCATTCTTCCAGTCTGGCAGCAACCGCATACTCGACGGACCATTGGTACATCGCGATCGCCGCGGCAGCTCCGGCATTGAAGGAGCGCGTGGAGCCATATTGGGTGATGGCAATCAGCTGCTGACAACGTGAGACCATCTGGTCGGTGAGCCCTGGGCCTTCTGATCCGAAGACCAGGCAGCAGGCCTGCGGCAAAACGGTCGATTCCAGCGGCACTGAGCCCGCAAGATTGTCGATCCCGATCATCGTCAAGCCTTCCGCTGCACAGTAGTCGGCCAGCGCAGCTTCGTCCGGCTGGTGGATGATGTGCAGGTAGCGGTCGGTCACCATCGCGCCACGTCGATTCCAACGACGATTGCCGACGATGTGCACCGCCTCGACATTGAAGGCGTTGGCGGTACGCACGATCGAACCGATATTGAAATCGTGTTGCCAGTTCTGGATCGCGACCTGCAGCCTGGCCGGACGAAGCACCCTGCGACGAGCGTCGAGATCTTCGACGATCGCCTCGATCCGCCAATAGCGGTAGCGGTCGACGACATTGCGGCGGTCACCGGCTTCGAGTAACTCGGGGTCAAGCCTGGGGTCATCCGGCCACGGTTCAGGATACGGTCCGACACCGATATCGGTATTTGTTGGGTCAAGTGGTAATGCGCTGGTCATTGAGGTAGCGGTTCGGCTCTGGGCGTTCAGAGGTCGAGGTCCTCGATTCCATAGGCGTAGCGATATTCGAGCCCCGCCGCCTTGATCGCCTCGGCCGCGCCTGTCGAACGGTCGACGATCACGGCGACGCCCACGACCTCCGCGCCAGCCTCGCGTAGTGCGCCAACCGCCTGCAGTGCCGACCCGCCGGTGGTCGAGGTGTCCTCCACGACCAGCACCCGGCGTCCGGCAACGTCGGGGCCCTCAATGCGCTTCTGCAGCCCATGTGTCTTGGCATCCTTACGGACGACGAACGCGTCCATGCATTCACCATCAGCTGCCGCAGCATGCAAGATGGCGAGTGCAACCGGGTCCGCGCCCATGGTCAAGCCCCCGGCCGCCTCGAAGTCCCAATCGGCGACCAGTTCGCGCATGATCCGCCCGACCAGCGGCGCGGCCTCACCGTCCAGGGTCACCCGGCGAACGTCGACGTAGTAGTCGGCCTCGCGTCCCGAGGCGAGAGTAACCCGCCCCCGGACGACAGCGAGTTCGTTGATCAGTTCGCGTAGTCTTTCGCGGTCGCTCATGTCCACAGCCTATCGGGTCGTTCACCGGCCGATACGCCTGCAGACAGCTGCGCTGTCGCGCGCTTCCTTCAGCACGCGTTGGTGAGCACCTGAGCGGCTTGTTTGGCGGCCCCGAGCGCAACGTACTCGCCGGGCCGGGGTATCTCGACGTCCACACCAAGAATCGTCGACGCCAACTGTTGGACGGCCTCGAGCTGAGCGCCGCCTCCCACCAACAGCACGCGATCAACCACAACCCCGCCGGCACGGACCGCGTTGAGTGCGCCCTGCATCAATCTCAGCATCCCCTCCACACCCGCTCGCGCAACGTGGGCCGGGTCTGAATTGGCCAGTCTCATCCCGGTGAGGGATGCGGACGCGTCGGGGAGATTCGGGGTGCGCTCACCCTCGAAATAGGGGGTGAGGACAAGTCCGCCCGCATCAGGAACCGAGAGCGCCAATCGCGAGAACTCCGGGTAGTCGACCCCGAGTATGCAAGCCATGGCATCGATGATCCGCGAAGCGTTGAGCGTGCAGGCCAGCGGCAACCAGCGGCCCGTGGCATCCGAGAAACCGGTGATCAGCCCGGAGGGATCCGACACCGAGTGAGATGAAATGGCGGAGACCACGCCGGAGGTGCCGAGCGAGAGCAAGGCTTGCCCGGTGTCGAGCCCGACACCCAGCGCAGCCCCAGCGTTGTCTCCGCATCCCGGGCCGAGGACGATCTGCTCCCACCCCATCGCAGAGTCTCCTCGTCCTGCTGCTTCGAACGGCTCGAGGATCCTCGGCAAGACGATCTCCGATGCCGCGGAGGGATCGATACGTAGCGCAGCGGCGAGAATATCGGTTCGGTATTCCCCGCGTTCGGGCAGCTGAGCGCCCTCGCGCGCCATATAGCCGGTCCCGGAGGCATCGGAACGGTCGGTAACCAGATCGTGCAACGACCGCGAACCGGTGATCTTCCAAGTCAGCCAGTCGTGTGGCAGGCAGATCGCGGCGATCCGTGCGGCATTCTCCGGCTCATGATCAGCCAACCAACGAAGCTTGGTGACGGTCAGCGACGCAACCGGCACGGACCCCGTAGCGTTCGCCCACCATTGCGCTCCCCGTTCCTCGTCCCCATCACCTGCTTCGTTGATCAGCTCGCGAGCCGCAACAGCCGAGCGGGTATCGTTCCACAACAACGCCGGCCTGATGACGTGCCCCTCGGCATCCAGGCAGACCATGCCATGCTGTTGACCGCCCACTGATAGGGCTGCGACATCGTCCAGGCCCCCAGCCTGAGTAACAGCCTCGCGGAATGCCTGCCACCAGACCTCGGGGTGGACCTCTGTCCCGCCTGGGTGTGGCGCGCGTCCGGCACGCACCACTGCACCATTGGCTGGATCAACGATCAACACTTTGCACGACTGAGTCGACGAATCCACTCCGGCAACAAAACGACGCTGCTTGTTCATACCCGTTCCTCCTGTTCGGATCACCTCGTCAGCGATGGGTGGTTCAGGCCTCGGCCAGCGCCTCGACGAGATAGTTGTTGATCGTCGCCTTCACCGATTCAAGATGATCCGAGCGCGTCGCGTCCACAAGCTGCCGCTGTGTCAAGTCAAGGGCGTACCCCTCGAGATCGGCCAGGCCTACTGCCCCGTTCTCGATCGCAGCACCGATACCTGAGTCGAATGAGCTGTAGCGCTCGGCGACGAGGTCCTCGAAGTAACGGTCTTCATGAAGCTTCGCGGCCACCAATAGCCCTGCCGCGTAGCTGTCCATACCGACGATATGACTGCGGAAAAGATCCTCAGCAGTGAAGGAGGAGCGGCGCGGCTTCGCGTCAAAGTTCAGGCCACCCCGTGGCCCGATCGAGCCTTCGGACAAGACCTCCCACATGACCGCGGTCGTCTCGTAGAGATCGGACGGGAACTCGTCCAGATCCCAACCGAGCAGCTTGTCACCCTGATTCGCATCCAAAGAACCCAGCATGCCGGCAGCTCGTGCTACCCGTACTTCGTGTTGATAGCTGTGGCCGGCCAAGTTGGCATGGTTGCCTTCGAGATTCAGCTTGAAATCGCCATCGAGCCCGTAGGTCTTGAGGAAGGCGATGGTCGTTGCTGCGTCGAAGTCATACTGGTGGGAGGTCGGCTCCTTCGGCTTCGGCTCGATGAGGAACTGGGCGTCGAGCCCGATCTCGTTCGCGTAATCGACGGCCATCTGGAAGAACCGGGCCTGATGGTCCTGCTCGCGCTTGAGATCGGTATTCCAGATATTCTCGTATCCTTCACGCCCGCCCCAGAAGACGTAATTCTGAGCGCCGAGACGCTTGGCGATCTCGAGACTGTGCTTCAGCTGACCACCGGCGTAGGCGAAAACGTCCGCATACGGCGAGGTCGCCGCACCGGCGACGAATCGCGGGTTGGTGAACAGGTTGCAGGTATTCCACAGCAACGACATGCCGGTCTCGGACTGGAGTTCGGCGATGCGGTCGACGACCTTGTCAAGAATCTGATTGGTCTCACGCAAGGTGTCACCCTCGGGAGCGATGTCGCGATCATGGAAGCAGTAGAACTGCGCACCGATCTTGGAATAGAACTCAAACGTAAAATCGACCTTGGCCAGCGCCAGATCGACAGGATCCGTCAAATGATCGTAGGGACGCTGAGCCGTACCGTCACCGAACGGGTCGACCAGTCGCTGATCGAACGTGTGCCAGTAAGCGATGGCGAAGCGCAACCACTCCGCCATCGTCTTGCCCGCCACCACTCGATCCGGTTGGTAATACCGGAAGCCCAGCCCCTGACGCAGATCAGCCTTGCCAACGAAGCGAATCGGATCAATGTTCCACAGATCAACCATCTCAACACCTCCATGTGTAGTGGTTGGGTTCACCAACCATTTTATTTGTTTTGTTCTGATACAAACCATAACTCCCTAAATGTTACCTGTCAAGACCACAATGGTCACCGTCCATAGTTGGTTGTGGGTCCTGGCCACCACGGAAGACCTGAGCATCATGAAGGGTCCTGTGTATAGTCGAGCGTCATGACTCCACGACGGCGCCGAGACCCCGCACCACAGGGGCCGTCCGAGAGCCCGCGGGTGGGCGCCAGCCTGGAGGACGTACGCGCGGCGAACCTTTCTCTGGTCCTGCGCCATATCCTCGTCCAACCGGGCACCATCTCTCGGGCAGCAATTGCGACTCAAGCCGGCATCACCCGGGCGACGGTGTCGCGGCTTGCCGACGAACTTGTCAGCGCAGGTCTGGTACATGAGCTGGCGCCTTCTTCGGAGACGGGGCGCGGACGGCCCGGGATTCCACTGGGCCCGCGACCGGGCATGGCAATTGGGCTGGGGCTTGAGATCAACATCAGCTACATTTCCGCTTGCGCCATCGATCTCACGGGCGAGGTCTTGTCATTGAAGACCATTCATGGAGATTTCGCCGGCACGAAGCCCGATGCCGTCATGGCCGACGTGGCCGAGCTGGGAGGACGAGTGTTGGCCGCAGCCCAAGCGAAATCGCCTGTGGACAACCCGCTATTCGTCGGCTCCGGTCTCGCCCTGCCTGGTTTGGTCTCATCGGACGCCTTGATGCTGGCACCCAACCTCGGCTGGCGTGACCTGCCGATGGCGAGCTTGCTTGGTCCTCTCACACCCTTAGATCCGGTGGTGGTCGCCAACGAAGCTGATCTCGCCGCATTCGCAGTCGCCAATCCTCGCCCGGGCGTACCGAACGGCCCTGCTTCGTTTATCTACGTCTCCGGCGAAGTGGGGATTGGCGCGGGGATCATCATTAACCACAATCCTCTGTCAGGAGCCCATGGATGGTCTGGTGAGATCGGCCACATCTGTGTGGATCCTGCGGGCCCGACCTGTTCCTGCGGCGCTTCCGGCTGCTTGGAAGCATATCTGGGCCTTCGTGCATTGGCTTCCAACGCAGGTATGCCCGAGGGTTCCACCGCGGATGAGATCGTCGAAGCGGCGCACCGTGGCTCTCTGCGCGCTCAAGCCGCCATAGCCGACGGCGGGGCCGCGCTGGGTCGAGCGCTCGCGGCGGTCGTGAACACTGTCGATATCCCCGAGATCATCCTGGGAGGCATCGTTGCGTCAATCGGTGACGACCTGCTCCCGGCCGTCCGCGACGAGCTTCGTGCGCGAGTACTTCAGTCAGCCTGGTCAAACCCTGAGGTCCGTATCGCCGGAAACCCCGCAAATTTGGCGGTTATTGGGGCCGCGCACCGGACACTCGAACGCCTAGTCGTCGACCCCATCATCTGGACGGCACGACCCGATTAAGACCCCGGGTCGATGCACTCAGCGAGGACGAGATGAGACCAGATGGCCCATACCAACCGAGCGATCGCTGCTCGGCAACAGATCCTGGCTGGTGATCAGCGTGATCATGCGTCCGTTCGGGCGTTTGCCGGCATCGCCGGGAACCGCATCCATTACCCAGTCATCGCTCGGTGTGACAGTGAGATCGCGTGGTGCGATATCGATCTGATAAACGTAGACATCCGCGCAGGTGACTATCTCGACCTGATCGCCCTCATTCAATTCGAGGAGGTCCGCAAACGGAGCACCGTGGGTGATCCGGTAACCGACCAGCGCCATATTTCCGATCTCACCGACCCCGGCCGTCTCGGGATACCAGCCGATTCCGGTGCCGAGGTCTTGGTTGCTGACTCCTGCGAGCACCGGCCAGGACTCGTCACTAAACTGAGGGAAGCTCAGTAACCCGATCACCTCGGAGGATGTGCTCGCCGACTGCGGCTGGCCCTGACCATCGGATGCGCAGGAAGCCTCGAAACGCTCGACCGCGGAACGGGCTTGAGTCTGAGCACGCTGATCGGTCCCGTAGAAAAGCCAGAATCCCCAGGCCACGGACGCCAGCACCGCGATACCCAGTAGCAACCAGGCTGCGCGCAACAGTCGGGCGCCCACTCTTCTATCCGACCCCCGCGACCGTCTGCCGGACCGTTCTCGGGCGGCCCTTTCTCCGCTCTCGCTCACAGCACCGATGGTAGTGGGCCGGTGTCAACGCCGAACCCGCGACAGGAAAGCCTTCGTCCGCTCAGCCTGTGGATGGTCAAGGACCTCCTCGGGTGTGCCCGATTCGACGACGACGCCACCGTCCATGAAATAGGCTCGATCGGCGACCTCATGTGCGAAACCCATCTCGTGGGTGACAACGATCATTGTCACGCCCTCCGAGGCCAGGGTCTTCATCACCTGCAGTACCTCACCCACGAGTTCGGGGTCCAGCGCGGAGGTCGGCTCGTCGAAAAGCATCA
>JALHFX010000071.1:0-2837 GCA_022837595.1 Propionibacterium sp. | reverse complement strand
GACTTCTTGCTGACCACGATCTGGCCTTCGGTGATGTTCTCGAAAGCGGTCTTGTGCGGAAAGAGATTGAAGCGCTGAAAGACCATCCCGATGCGGGAACGCTGACGGTCGATATCTGCATCCTTGCGCTGGTACAGACGCCCGTTGCGTTCTTCATAGCCGATCAATTCGCCATTCACCCAGATACGCCCGCCGGTCAGGGTTTCCATCTGATTGATCAACCGCAGGAAGGTCGTCTTGCCCGATCCAGACGGCCCGAGCAGTACGACGGCCTCGCCGGGATAGACGTCGAGGTCGACACCTTTGAGTACCTCGTTGGAACCGAAAGACTTGTGCACGTTGACTGCCCGCACCAAGGGGTCGGCGCTGCGATCAATGTGATCACCATGGTGATTCATCAGTGATCGCTCCCCGGGAACATGATCGCAGTGCGCGTGGCCTTGGCGTCCGCTTTGGCCCGGCGACGTCCGTTATTCGGCTCTGTCGGGTTATAGCCACGCCCGAAATGTCTCTCCAGCCATGACTGTCCGATGCCCAAGATCGTGGCAGTGATCACGTAATACAGCGTCGCCGCCATGTACGCGGGAATCAGATTGTAAGTAGCGGTCCCGATCGCGCGCAACTGGAAGAACATCTCGTTGGCTAGCGGTAATGCTGACAGCAGCGAAGTGTCTTTGAACATCGCGATAGTCTCGTTGCCGGTCGGCGGCACGATAACTCGCATGGCTTGGGGCAGCACGATCCGGCGCATTGTCTGCCCATTGCTCATGCCGATCGCCCGAGCGGCCTCCCACTGTCCTCGGTCGACGCTCAGAATGCCCGAGCGGGCGATCTCGGCCATATACGCGGCCTCCGACAGCCCCAAACCGATGATGGCCATCCAGATGGTCGTCGAGAAGCGGTTAAGGTCCACCTTGACGAGCTGCCAGGTTCCATCAACCGGCCAAAAGCCGACCGTCAGACCACCCATTGCGAAAGCGCCCGCCGCGCCGAGGATCATCAACAGCACATAACGCGGGATCGCACGGAAGAACCAGACGTAGATTCCGGCTGACCACCGCAGAATCGGGTTGCTCGACATCCGCATCACAGCGAATAGGACGCCCAACACCACCCCGAGCACCATCGCTCCGAAGGTGGCCACCAAGGTGCCGGTGACGAAACCCTTGATCACCTGCTTCTGGTTCATCGCCTCGAAGGTGAACGGCCAGTCGAAGGCTTGATTGGTGACCAGCTGATAGACAATCCAGATGCCGATCAGCAGCATCACCACTCCGGCCACGATCCGGCCGGGACGACGCAGCGGCACCGCGTCGATGGTCCCCGGCCGGTCGTCGCCGGTCGTAGTCGGACGAATTTCAGGTTGGGTCATGACACCTGTGGGTTAACGGGGAAGGTCGCCACGGCGGCCTCAGGGACACCGTACTTGTCGAGGATGGACGCGTAGACGCCCTCTGCCTCCAGCTCTACCAACGCCTGGGAGATCGCCTCGGCCAATTGCGTGTTGTCCTTGGCCATGGTGAAGCCGTAAGGCGCCGCACCGTACTGCTCGCCGAGTGCTTCCATCTTGCCGTTGGACGTCTGGATAGCGCTCTGGGTGATTGGATAGTCGGCCAGCATCGCGTCCGCCTTGCCGATCATGAGAGCATTGTTCACCTCGTCCTGACCCTGATACGACAAGGTGTTGATCGGGTTATCACCGCAGGTCTCCTGGATGACCGCGATTTCATCTTCCTGCGTGGTGCCAGTTTGGTAGGCGATCGTCTTACCGCACGGATTATTCGGGTCGACGTCTGCCGGGTTACCCGCAAGTGTCGCCCACTGGGTGCCGACGTTGAGGTATTGGACGAAGGTCAGCGTTTCAAGACGAGCCGGAGTGATGGTGAACGATGAGCTGCCGACCTGGTACTTCTGGGCCTGGACCCCCGCCAGGATCGAATCGAAAGCGGCAGGATTCCAGTTATTCTCGACGCCCAGTTTGGACGCGACCGCGTCGAAAATCTCGACGTTCATGCCGACGACGTCGGTGCCGTCCATATACTCATTGGGCTTATAGGTGGGGTCGACGCCGACCTCGATAACTCCGGACTGCTTGATCGAATCGGGCAGCAGTTCGTGCAATTGCTCATTGGCCTCGACAACGCGGACCTCAGCGCCGGACGAAGTCGCGTCCGCTGATCCTGAGCTGCTCAACGAATCAGAGCCACATCCGCTCATCAACAGAGCAGCGGCTGAGATGACAGCCGCGGCTGCAGCAAATTGACGTTTCATCGGTAAACCTTCCGGTAATGAATGTGCAAACCAAGCGTGGCACTGATGCCCACAGCCCACCATAGGCGTCCGTCCAGGGATCAGGAACAGACTGACAATCATTAACGGCCGGTATTATCTTTGCCGCATTTGGCGATTCCCAGCGAAGCCTCATCACGCTCAGCGCGTACTCGCCGATCTTAACCTGGATCTGCCGATTTCCCACTGCTGCGCTTCCCCCGGCGGGTACGGCTTAATCGCATCTTCGAGTCAGTCAAAATGCAGCAGCCCGCGGATCAGCTGCGGCGAACCGGTCGCTTCATCGTCGTGGAAGACCTGGGCGCCGCCGATGAATCTGCTCATTTGTGCACCATGCAGCACCCGACAAGGGAAGACAGCTCCAGCCGCCCTGCGCATGATCCGATCCACGTCCAGCGGTGCCCGGCTGGCAGCGAGCACAACGTTACCGTGCCTGCGTCCTTTCAAGACCGATGATTCTGCACTCAACGCCAGGTGATCGGCATAACTGGCGAGACCGGCAAGAACTCGTTTCGTCCAGCTCAAAGGGAAGACGTCGATCACGTTGA
>JALHFX010000185.1 GCA_022837595.1 Propionibacterium sp. | reverse complement strand
ACCAGCCCGTGCCCTCTAGTTCGTGAGCGAGGAACTGATCGCGCGCCAGCATCCGCAGCAACTCGTCAGCGTTCTGCTCGCCGCTCAGGGCTTCGGCCAATGATCCACACAACCGCTCCGAGACCGAGGTGCGCAGGAGAAATTCCGCGTACGAGTCGGGCAGCATGCCCAGTACGTCGTGCCACAAGTAGTCGGCAATCAAGAAGGTCGGCCCGGCGAAGCGTTCCAACAGCACCGCCGCATCGTCCGAGGTGCTCAAGGTCAGCGCCGCTAGACGGATAGCTGCCGCCCAGCCCCCGGTTGCGTCCACGAGCCGCGACAGGTCCCGTTCGCCGAGGCTGAGACCCCACATGGCCAGCAGTTCCCGGGACTCCGCCCGGGTGAATGCAAGATCGGTGAACTGCAGCTCGGACAGTTTGTCCTCAAGACGAAGCCGGTGCAGATTGATGGGCGGATCATGCCGGGAGATGAGCACAAAACGCATGCCGTCCGGTGGCCAGCGCAGCAGCTGGGCCAGCCAATCGAGCGAGTCACCTTGGTCCAGTTCCTGCAGATCGTCCAGCACCAGGACGACCGGAGTTCCCAGGCTGCGCACCATCTGGTAGAGCACCCCGATGTCAGGTGCGTCGGGCAACTCCAGGTCGCGGAAGATATCCGGGCCGAGGCCCGTGCTGAGAGCGCTCAACAACGATCTCCACAGCCGCCGTGCACCGCCGTCGGCGCGATCCAGCGACAGCCAAGCCACCGAACCCGCGCGCCGCCTCTCCCGCGTCCAATCGGCAACGGCAAGGGTCTTGCCGGTGCCAGCCGGTCCGGTGACCAACGTGATCTCGCGTTGAGTCGCCCGGTCCAAGAGATCGGCCAGTCGGGGACGATGAATGAACAGCTCGGAGCGAACCGGCACTCGTGCCCGCGAGTCCAGCAAGTGACGCACTGGCATCTCACTCATGGACGCGGCCTCACATTCGCTTCAACTGCGCCGGGCACACCGTGCCAGACTCTCAAGGCGCACCTGCTACGTGAGCAATCTACTACCGTCTGCGCGAACTGAACGCAAGCATCCGCCGACGGGCCACGGAATCGCGGCTAGGTCAATCGACGATGTGCATATCGAGCACATCGAAAGCCAGCGTTTCCAACTCCCACAGCACCTCGAAGAGCGCCTGATCACTGGTGAACGGTATCGTCAGCGTCGTCGATGGCGGATTCTGATGAACCTGCATGTTCTGAATCGATGCCGCAATCAGATCACCGGCATAGCCCTCGACCTCGACCAACGCCAGCGGTCCGTGCCGACGCTGAGCGGCCCCCGAAGACTCATCTTCAGGGACTTCGACCCGTTCAACCGAACGCAGCACCAGCCCGGCGCGTTGCAGCCGGTGCAAGATGCTCCACTGCCGCGTGGCATCAGGCAACCGGCCTCGCAGCTCGGTACCCGATGGCAGGCGGGTCACGATCAACCCACCCAGTTCGGTATCCAATGCCTGTCGTAGCTCGCCCTCCACGCGGATACACAGCTGGCGCGGGCTATCGGCGATGGTCACTTGCGGCGCTTCGAGACGAGCCAACCGGTGGCGAAGCCCGCCAAGAAAACAGCGGTCAACGTGATCCACAGCGGAGCAGACACCCGCAACATCATCAGACTTATCTCGGCCGGCTCGCGATTCTGCAAGATGAAGACGATAGCCACCACCGCGATGGCGATACCCAACCACACGCGGGGCGTCAGATTGATACTCGGCCCGGAATTGCTTGTTTCGCTCATAGTTTCAGCCTTCCTGCGGCAAGTCGCTACCCGTCAGTACATCATCCAAGCCACCGGGTCATTGTGATTCCCCCGTGGCGGGTGATGTGGGCTAGCGGCGCTCACACCAGACTTCTGGTGCAGACTGAAGACCTGCTGCGTGAGCACGTCCGCTCACAATTCACGAGGAGGCAATCACCCATGTCGGAACTCATCATCATCGGTTATGACGACCATGCAACCGCCGAGGCCGCGCAGGCCAGGGTCCTGCAGCTCCAGAAGGATTTCGTCATTGAC
>JALHFX010000184.1 GCA_022837595.1 Propionibacterium sp. | reverse complement strand
AGAGCGAGCACAACCATCACAAACGACCAGGCTACAGCATCCTCGTTGAGCGGCATTTGATAGTCATATCTCCTGTGGTAATATATATGTTTGCACTTTTATCTCCGGTCATAACTCTTCCAGCACTTTCCGGCCCTTCAGCCGGATATTGAACATCAACGCCTCACCGACGAACAGCTTCCCGGCAGGGTACATGAACCTGTAGAGGAAGTGCGCCGCCGCGCCCCGGCAGCCGCCCCGGGCCGCAGCCTCTTCGAGGGTGCAGAAGAGGGCGGCGGTGAGGTAGCGGACACTTGTTCTGTTGCTCTGGTGGTCTTTCAAAAGGTTCACCCTTAAGGTACAGCCATTTTTGGTTTATGGGTTCTGGGAGGAGTAGGTCGATTATTTAATTCGGATTCGACCTCCCGCCTCTTACGGAAGAATGTTGACTCGGGGCACCCCGCACGGAAGCAAGCACTCCGCACGGACTCCCCAAGGTTAACATATTCCAGCGCCCTCGCTACCTTCTCTTTGGCACTATATCGGTTGCGGCCGATCCCGGTAGAAGAAGCCCCACCTTCCGCCTTCCTGGTCATCATCTCCTTCCTCTGCTGGATCAGGAGTTTTGTGATCCGTGCTCGTTCCTTGTCGTACTCCTTCCGGAGCTCATCCGGTGGAGCGGGTATCACATACTTGATGAACTTCTGCCGGTTGACGAAGAGATACGGTTGGAGCTGCTTCCCCTCCCTGAAGAGGGTGCGCGGCTCGAACAGCTTCAGGGTGGTGAACCCGAACTTGAAGAACTGTTGATCCATCTCCCCGTAGTGCGACACCAGGGACCGGGGCACCTTGTCGAGAAGGAACTGATTCGGGACGGAGAACATCTGCACGGTGTTATCCACTCTGTTGATCTGGAAGATATCGTTCTTGCTCTTGTTATCTTCCTTCGCAAAGTCGCGGGCATTCCACCCTACACCGATATCGTCGTAGATATACACGTTGTTCTTCTGAGCGTTGGTGATAACTTCAACGGCCCGCAGCGGGTCCACAATAGCGACGTTCTCCATGCCGAAGTAGTCTGACCATGTTCCCCCCTGAATCTCCGCGATCGCCTTTGCCGTGTGGTAGGCAATAGAGAGCTGAGCATAGCTCTTTCCCTGCCCTTTCTTGCCGACCAGTAAGAACGATATGTCCTGATTGTAGTCCCCCGTCACCGTCTCCGCAAAGTACACAGAGAGCTTCTTAGGTTGCAGTTCTCGTCTCATACGGTTCCAATCACCAGCCTGTGCGTAATTCCAAGGAACTCATCATACCATTCCGTCACATCGCCTATGACGTCCATATACGCCACCATCGCGGCTCGGCCGCGCTCCTCAACGTCCTGAAGGTCGCGGGCCTTCTCTAACTCCTCGTTTAGTTTTTCGAGCAGCTCTTCCCGCGTCTCCCTGTCCGTGATGGATGAGATCATAAACCGGGTGAATATCTCCAGCCGTTGATCGGTCACTCCCTGCAGGTTCCCGATGATATTCCCGAGCTGTTGCCGGGAAATAAAGTACAGGCCGAGATAGCCCTCTTTAGAGCCTCTCGTCGGGATCCCTAAGTCGAGACCTCCTTCCGGTATCGGTTCAACCATAGTTCTTCACTTCCTTAAGGGTAACAGTTCGGCAGCGACGGCCCGCTGGTACTCCCTCATCAGTTTTAACCCCTGCTCGGCCCGGTTCCGGTCGATCGGGTTGCCCGGAGACAACCAGATATCGATCCGGTCGATCGTATCCTTGTGTCGATCCAGGTCCTTGTAGGCTGAGGTCAGGGTGAAAAAATTCGAGAACGCCGTATAGAACGGCATAAACTTCAGGTCAATCGGGCCTTTGCCGTTCTGGAGGTATGCCTGAAGGGTGGTTGAGGACTGGACCATCTCCAGGTATGCCGACTCGATGGCCGTCCGGATAGAACGGTGATCCTCCTGTTGTGGTGCCGGATGTCCGTTCTGCATGGTCACCTCTCACTTCGCCGCGATGCTGATGATGTAGATCGTCACACCGACCGCGCCGAGCATCCCCATC
>JALHFX010000183.1 GCA_022837595.1 Propionibacterium sp. | reverse complement strand
GGGAGTGCCGGAGTAGCCGGGATACGAGGGAGTGCCGGAGTAGCCGGGATACGAGGGAGTGCCGGAGTAGCCGGGATACGAGGGAGTGCCGGAGTAGCCAGCCGGGTATATGGCGGTCTTCACGGCATCCGGGTAGGTGGGTGCAGTGTAACCTGTTTTCAACCGGGACACATAGGTGGCCGGGTATGTGGAGATGGAAACCTTTGCCGCCTCCGGGTATGCCGCGCCCAGTTTCTTCTGGTATCCTCTTGAAACCGGGCTCTCTTCTACGAACCTGACCTGGAACCCTATGGGGAGGTCGCGCCTCCCGGTGATGATGTCGGATGCAGCCTGTTTTGTTTTGAACCCAAACGTCTCTTCCGGGATGGGGAACAGTTTGCTCTGTTTCACTTCCGTCCCGAACCTGGCGAGGGCCAGCCGGTCGGCCGTGGCAAGAGCTTTCCCGGTTGCAGTCGGACGGTAAAGAGTTTTGGTTGCAATCCCTTTGCCGGACAGGATGCCGGGCCGGATATCGGTGTGATACCGGATATCTTTTGCGATCGACCTGCGGGTTTCGGGAGGGAGGGTTGCCAGGTCCGGCTCTGAGAGGAGCTTCTTCTCGATTGCTTCTCCGGCTGCCCACCCGTGCCGGTACGGTTCGGTCTCCAGATCCGCGATCTTCGCGACGTCGTGGTACTTCGCTCTCAGCCAGAGGTCCTCAGGAGTGGATAGCCGCTGCAGGGTCGGGCTGCGTTCGTACTGCCGGATCAGGTTCTCGTATACGCCCCTGGCGTGGCCGGCGCCGTGCCCGCCATACGTGCCGGGATAGGACAGCGCGCCGCCGTAGAGTTCGGCGGCTTTGCGTTCCATGTCCTTTGTCATCGCACGGAGGAGGTTCTTGTTGTAGAGGGTGAGACCGGACCGCCCGATCTCCCAGTTGTAGCGGACGTTCTCGGCAATTGACTCGATCCGGGTGGTTTTGATCTTCGGCTGCTCCCCGAGTGCGATCCGCTTCACGATTGCGCCTGATCCCGCGATGCCGGCAAACCGGGTCTGGGTAATCTTCCTCGCGGATTCGCTCCCGAATACGAGGAACGCCTCGCTTTCGGGCTGCATAATTCCCGCGGCGCGTTTTGGAGATGGGATCGCGATGGGCTCGTTATACATCCTGCTCTGCTCTGTGGCGAGTTTCACGACATCATCATACTGTCTCCAGAACTCGCCTCTCTGCTGTATAGACTTGTATATGCTCTGTTTCAGCGGTTCGGGGACCTGCACCGTCCTGACGTTCTCGTGGAGGTATACTCGTTTGCCGCCAAGCGCACCCAGAACCCCGCCGGGTTTCGAGATGAAGTAGGTGCCGTACGGTTCGATCAGGCCTGGACGGCTGATCGTCATGAACACCCCGTGCCCGGTGACCTGACCTCCCGCAGGAATGTCTCCCAGGGAGCCGGGGTCGCGGATCTTGATCTCGCGGGTGGGAATAAACTGTCCTGCAGGTTTTGGGGTTGCACGGGCGCCGCTGATGAACTTTGATTCGAGGATCGTCTGGACCTCCTCGGCCGGGCTCATGTAGGGTATCCTCTCCCCGCCGGCAAAACCGTAAGTGGATTTTCGGACGAGACCGGTGCCCTCTCCGAGGTACCGGCCACCGGTTTTTGCACCTTTTGAAGTGCCGTGAAGTACAAGCGACGACCCGACGAGTTCACCGGTCATCCGGGCGGGGTTCTCCCGGAACCCTTGAGACAGACTTTCTGCCTGCATCGCCAGACCGGCTGCAGCATACTGGGGCACCGACCGGGGGGATCGCACGGCCTCCCGCGCCAGCCGTTCTGCGCCGGCCGGGATCATGCCGAGGAACTCGACCGTCAGCCCTGGAGATGAGACAAGCCCGGTGGCCGCCTGGCCGACGGTTTCCCAGGCACCATGACCCTGTGACATTCTTCTTGTAAGATTCGGCAAGAGACTTTGCCGCTGTGTAGATTGGGTAGAGATACATCGACTCTGTGGGGTTTGATACACCCGACTCGACCCCTTTTACCCCGGTGACCTCGCGACCGCCGGTCGTGCCACCACTCACGCGAGACCGGGCCTGTTGTGCCTGTCGGGTCTGTTGGGTAACGATCGGCCATGTGGGGGCTCGACCACCGTGTGCCTGTCTTGAACTCTCGTACCCCCGCTGCCCTGACCGGATCACGTTCTGGTACGTCTGCTGCCCGGCACTTTTGGCCCAGCCGGTTATGGCGTCAAGTAAACCCATGGCACCCGCCTCGTTTACTCATGAGTAACGGTAATGGATTTAGGATGTATAAATCTGTCGGCAC
>JALHFX010000182.1 GCA_022837595.1 Propionibacterium sp. | reverse complement strand
CGCGAAGGTGAAGCCCGTCGGTGAGGTACTGGGCATCGACGAGGAGCCGTTCACTCCGGTCAGCCCGAACAAGGTCGTCCAATTGAAGGATGCCGACGATGACGACGTCGCCGATGGGGAGGGCTGTTCCTGAAGCTCGGGGATCGATCCGACGGTGCCGGCCTGTCACGGCCTTGTCGAAGCCTAGTTGAGCCGGAGAGCTGCTCACTTCAGGGGTCCAGCCCCCTGCGGCTTCCGGTCTGTACGGTCCAGTCCACAGCGGCTACCGATAATGGCAGCGGCTACCGAACGTTCGGTAGCCGCTGCCATTATCGGTAGCCGCAGCTTCGGGGGCAGAATCTGAACTTGTGACCTCTGGGTTCACGTCGTGGCTCACGAACAAAGCGGCGCGGCCATTAGACCGGCAGAAGGGCACATCAGAGGGCGCCTAGGGCTATCGTCAGGAGCGTGGGCAGCCAAACCGAGGCCAGTACCGCACCTTCGCTTATCCGGCCGTCTCCTCAGCAACTCACAGAAGCCGACGCCGGATCATATTGGACAGAGCTGCCTGAACCATCGCCACGGGTAGGCTCAGCACACCGAAGATCATCATCGCGACGTCACGCGGTGTGGAGCTGCCCTTGAGAGGATCTCCGGCGAGCCTGGCCTGCAGGCCCGAGTACGCGATTCCGATGACGTTTCCCCACATGATCGCTCTAACCGCGCCCAGGATGCCGCGCGCCAGGTCGGGGCCGTACTCCTTCTCGATCGCGGCCCAGGCCACCTGATCCGGGTTGCCGCGGGAGTCCGCGTAGTGCTGGGCGAACATCAGGGCGGGTAGTTCGACATCTGGCGCCCCGTCGTATTCGCCGCTCAGCATCTGCCTGATCTCTTCGGAGTCCATACCGGTGCGCAGTGCCATCTTTGCGTGCTCGTAGGCGCACGCCGGACAACCGTTCACCTCGGTCACAGCCAGCATGATCCGCTCGATGAAGGGGCCTCCCATCCGGTGTCTGTACCCGATGAAGTCGGGCAAACTCTGGATCGCTCTGACCGTGACCACGTAGGCCTCGGTGAAGGTGAATCGCTGTTTGGGTCGCAGAGTGCTTGCGTATTCTGTCATGAGAACCTTCCAGAAGTCTGTCACTTACCGTAGCCGCTCAATGCACGTGATCAGTGACTCGCCCACGCGGGCAGAACCGCCATTACCAGACGCCCGGGAACGGTGTGAATCTCGCTTCCTGCTGGTGCTCCGCGGAGCCCTGCAGGTTGACCTGCACCAGGCGGTCCTCGCCAGCAGTCCCAATCATGACCAGAGCGCCGAACACAGCCAGGTACATCCAACCCCACGGCGTGCCCAGCATCAGCACCCCAAATGAACGCATTCAGGCCATCCCCAGATATCCGGGACACCGCACGAGGACATACGCATCTGTGGTCATCGCGACGTGGTCACGCTCAGTCCGGATGCGTATCGCATCGCGAGTTTTCTCCTCTGACAAAGGCACAGACGACGATAGTCACTGCCGTTCCAGGTCCGGGCGTCGGTGGTGACGGACTATGGCAAGAGTCGATCGTGGCGGGTCATCGTCCATCTTTGTAGGGCGGACGATTGGACAGCGGCTACCGATCTGTACGGTCCAGCCCACAGCGGCTACGGATCTGTACGGTCCAGCCCACAGCGGCTACGGATCTGTACGGTCCAGCCCACAGCGGCTACCGATCTGTACGGTCCAGCCCACAGCGGCTACCGATCTGTACGATCCAGCCCACAGCGGCTACGGATAATTGCAGCGGCTACCGAACGTTCGGTAGCGGATGTGCTTATCGGTAGCCGCTGCATCGGGGGTGTGCCTTTCGGTAGCGGATGCGTTTATCGGTAGCCGCAGCATGGCGCGCTGTGCCTCGAGACCCAGGCTGTGAGCGTCCGTCGCGGAGCTCATCGAAAAGAAAGCTCCTGGCCAGCAGTTGAGCTGACCAGGAGCTTATTCGTAGCGGGGACAGGATTTGAACCTGTGACCTCTGGGTTATGAGCCCAGCGAGCTACCGAGCTGCTCCACCCCGCGTTGACTCGTA
>JALHFX010000181.1 GCA_022837595.1 Propionibacterium sp. | reverse complement strand
AGTGCGGTGCATCCCCTGCGCACGTCGGCCATCCGTGCGCTGGTGGAGAAGGCGGGCGGCAGCATGGCCGCGGTGGACGCGTTGCTCGCCGCCGGCGAGTTGCACCGGCTTGAGCATGAGGGCGAAACCTTCTACATGCGACGGCTTGGTGGCAAGGGATGACCACCGACCGGTGTGGGAATGTCCTCATCCAATATCCAGGAGGACCACGGAATGAATCAGCTTAGCGAACGAGAAAGAGCAGTGCTGCTCGAGGCGCTGGACGACGAGTACCACGCGTGGGCGACCTACGATCAGGTGATTACCGACTTTGGCGATGTGGCTCCTTTCACGAATATCAGGGAGGCAGAAGCCCGCCACATCGAGGCACTGCTGTCCCTGTTCCACCTGTTTAGCCTTCAGGCGCCGCACAACAGTTGGCCGGGACGGGTCGAGCGATACCCCAGCCTGCTCGCTGCCTGCGAGGCCGGTGTTTCCGCCGAGGTCGCCAACGCTGGACTGTATGATCGGCTTCTAGCGACGACCGAGAGTCCGGAGATCGCTGTGGTGCTGCGCCGGCTTCGGGATGCGTCGCAGCAACGTCACCTTCCGGCCTTCAGGCGGTGTGTTGAACGTCAGCGAGACGGTGGCGTGGCACAACAGGGGTGTAATGAGGGTAGCGGCCGCAGGTGGCGGGGTGGAAGGCTCTGACGCCAGGACGGCGCGTCAGAGGCGTTCTTTCGGAGACACGTAATGTCCGGGACTGCTGCGTTCGATGTGCATGCCGCGCGCTACGACGAGTGGTTCGAGCATCATCCCGGGGTCTATCAGTCGGAACTCATGGCGCTGCGGGCATTTCTTCCGGTGGCGGGCTTCGGGCTGGAGGTTGGCGTGGGTGGGGCACGTTTCGCGGCGCCCCTGGGCATCGCCGTCGGCCTGGATCCGTCGATGGCCATGCTGCGTCATGCCTGGCAGCGGGGTGTCGAGGTCGTGACCGGTCGCGCGGAGGCGCTGCCTTTCCGTGCGGAGTGCTTCGACAATGTCCTGGTCGTGACGACGCTGTGCTTCGTCGATTCACCCGCGCGCATGCTGTGCGAAGCCAGTCGGGTGCTCAAGCCGCAGGGACGATTGGTGATCGGCTTCATCGACCGTGATAGCCCGGATCGGTCGGGGCTATCTGGCACATCAGGCAGAGAGCGTCTTCTACCGCGATGCGCGTTTTCATTCGGCCGTCGATGTCCAGCAATTGCTGCAGGAAACGGATTTCCGGATCCTCGGCTGGGGCCAGACCCTGGGTGCATCCTTGCAGGAGACGGTCGCGGTCGACGCAGTGGAGGGCGGCTATGGACGCGGCGCCTTCGTGGTGGTCGCCGCAGAGAAGGGGACAGGTCGGCCCGGGCAGGGAGAGGCGTGATGGGTGTCGGTAACTTCTGGCTTCCGTTCTGCACCAGCCTGGTGGCGGCTGCCTTGACCTCGCTCGGCATCTATACCATCCGCCGTTTCGCCAACTGGGGGCAGCAGAACACGAGCTACTTCATCTGCTTTGCTGCGGGGGTGCTGATTTCGGCGTCCTTCTTGCACATCATCCCGAAGTCCCTGTCGATGAATACCGGTGCGCCGGCCTGGCTGCTTGCGGGATTCCTCGCCCTGCACCTCTTCAACCGGTTCGTGACGGCCTTCGTCTGCGAACGCAGCCCGGACAGC
The DNA here is from genome assembly GCA_022837595.1 of Propionibacterium sp. Lineage (GTDB taxonomy): Bacteria > Actinomycetota > Actinomycetes > Propionibacteriales > Propionibacteriaceae > Brooklawnia. The sequence continues at coordinate 2,343 of JALHFX010000181.1, read as the reverse complement.
AAGGACTACGTGATCGGCGTGATTCCGTTGCTGGGCATCGGTTTCCACTCGTTCATCGATGGTTTCATCTATTCGATCGCCTTCAACGTCAGCGTCCTCACCGGGTCGCTGGCGACGCTGGGCATGGTGCTGCACGAGTTTCCCGAAGGCATCGTCACCTACCTGCTGCTGTTGCGCGCAGGGTTCGGCGAACGCAAGGCCCTGCTGCTGGCGGCGATTGCCGCGGCAGCCACGACGCCGCTTGGAATGGTGGTGTCTTTCCCGTTCGTGCGCACGGTAGGGCCGGATGTGCTCGGTGCGCTGCTCGCGCTCTCGGCCGGGGCGCTCGTGTATGTCGGCGCGACGCTCGTGTATGTCGGCGCGACCCACCTGTTGCCGCGCGCCGAGCGGGAGGCGAAACGCTTCAGCCTGCTGGCCCTTGGCGGCGGGGTGCTCGTGGCGGCCATCATTGTTGTGTCGAAAGCCTGAGGGGCATTTGCAGTCGGTCCTTGTCAGGAATACGCCGACTGTCATCCGTGGCATGCAGTGACGGTGGTGGCGAGTTGTGGCAGTCAATATTGCGTTGAGCCACGGCAATCTTCTCGCGTAGATCCCACTGTTTTCGGGTGAATCATGGGGCTCATCGGGGTGGCGCGAGTTTTGCTGACTGTCTCGTATCCGCACTGTCTGCCATGACCAGGCACGACGGGCTGATATCAAGAGGGAGCGCCCGCGAGCGCTGTCAGCGTTTGCCAGATGCGAGCGATGAACCTCTTTGCCGATCTACCCTGACACACGAGGATTACCATGGATCAGACGACTTCGACCCGCCGCAAATTCATCAAGATGACCGGCGTGCTTGCAGTCATTCCGCTGGTTGCTGCTGCAGGTTCGGCGCATGCGGCCAGAAATAGCGCGATGCGCTCGGCGTTGAAGTACCAGGAGACGCCAATGGGCGAGAAGAAGTGTGCGACCTGCTATCACTTCGTACCCGGCGCGGATGCCAACAGCCTTGGCGGCTGTAAGATGTTCCCCGGCGATGACGAGGTGAGTCCCAATGCCTATTGCGCTGCCTGGGCGCTGAAGAAGTAAGGCTTGCCAAACGGGCTTGTTTGACTCAGCCCCAGCCCACTACGCAGTGTGGGCTGGGGGCTTAGACGTTTACTGCCAGGGATTCGGCTTCGGCGTCTCGTTGGACGACGGCGGCAGCAACGGCATCACGAAGGTCGGCTGATCGCCGGTCAGCGTCTTCAGGAAAGCGACGATGTCGGAGATTTCCTGTTCGCTGTACTTGCGACCGAGTTGCAGGCGGCCCATGAGCTCCACCGCCTGTTCCAGCGTCGCGGCTTCGCCGTCGTGGAAGTACGGGTAGGTGAGCTCCACGTTGCGCAGTGTCGGCACCTTGAAGTTCATGCGGTCTTCATCCTTGCCGGTGACGCCCGCACGGCCTTCGGCCGGGTTGTTCGTCTTGTACGGCTCGAACAGACCCATCTTCTGGAACGAGGTGCCGCCGGCCGCCGGACCGTTGTGGCAGGCCACGCAGCCGCCTTGTCGTCGCCCTTCAGCCACTGGTCGAACGGCGAGTTCGGCGTGACCAGGGTTTCCTCGAAGGCGGCGATCGCCTGGGTGATTTTGTCGATGTTGATGTCGGCCGAGCCGAATACCTCATTACTCTTCAAGCAGGCTACGCAGTATCCATGCCGTCTTTTCGTGAACCTCGATCCGCTGTGTCAGGACGTCTGCCGTGGGCTGATCGTTTGCACTGTCGACGACCGGGAAAAGCGCGCGAGCGGTCCGCGCTACGGTCTCCTGTGCCGAAATCAGCAGCCGAATCATCTCGGGCGCCTTGGGCACGCCATCGACCTCCTCGACCGAAGCCAGTCGGGCGAACTCCTTGTAGGTGCCGGGTGCGGGGAAGCCGAGCGCCCGGATTCTCTCGGCAATCACGTCCAACGCGTTCCATTGTTCCGTGTACTGCGTCATGAACATGTTGTGCAGGCTGTTGAACTGTGGTCCCGTCATAAATGCAGATCGATTCGATCTGACTTGATATGTCTTGGGTGCTCCCTATCGCCGGCGGGTCTGTCGTCGTTGGGGAGCGCCGGCTTGGCATGTTTTTTTGCCAGTATTTCCGATGTCTGGCAGTTGGCAATGCCATAGTGGCAGTCTGACAGATTCGGCCGCCCAGAGGTAGAGCGCCAGCGGTCGAATGCGCTCTGATTGATGCGTTGCAATCTGTGGCACAGAGTTTGCTGAGTCTCTCTCAGGAGGCGGGGTTTTCGGGACAATCAGGCAGGCCGTATCCCTCTTGCGGCCACTCCCCCTACTGATTCGGTCCCTGCGAAGTGTCGAAGCCCCGCCCCT
>JALHFX010000070.1 GCA_022837595.1 Propionibacterium sp. | reverse complement strand
GACGGTCTCGCGCAGGGGCGGATGATCTACTACGGCACGTTGGTCACCGGGAACCCGAACGAATCGGATGGTTAACGCCAGCGCCCCTAGTTAGTGTGCGGCGTCCAGCCAGGTCGCGCCATATCCGATCGACACATCAAGCGGAACCATCAGATCCGCCGCAGTGCCCATCTTCTCGCGTACCAATTCGGTAACCAGCTCTCGTTCACCCGGAGCGATCTCGAGCACTAACTCGTCATGGATCTGCAGTAAGACTCTTGACTTCAGTGCTGCTGCGTTCAGCGCTCCGTCCAAGCCGATCATGGCGATCTTGATGATGTCGGCAGCAGAGCCCTGGATCGGCGCATTCAGAGCCATTCGTTCAGCCATCTCACGACGCTGCCTGTTAGATGAGATCAGATCGGGCAGATAGCGCCTGCGTCCGGCCAATGTCTCTGTGAAGCCGCTACGGCGAGCTCGTGCGACGACATCATTGAGGTAGTCGCGTACGCCACCGAACGTCGTGAAGTAGTCGTCCATCAATTCGCGCGCCTCAGGCACGGAGACGCCCAGCCGGGTCGACAGACCGTAGGCGGACAGCCCATAAGCCAGCCCGTAGTTCATCTGTTTCACGCTCGCACGCTGAGCCGCAGTGACCTCATCAGCCGGCACTGCGAAGACCTTCGACGCGGTCACCGTGTGAAAATCGACACCACTGCGGAAGGCTTCGATGAGGTCCTCATCTCCTGAGGCATCAGCCATCACCCGCATTTCGATCTGCGAATAATCCGCGCTCATCAAAGCCTCGAACCCGGCCCCTACACAAAACGCAGAACGGATCCGGCGGCCTTCGGGAGTGCGGATCGGAATGTTCTGGAGATTGGGGTCCGCCGAGCTCAATCGTCCGGTGGCGGCAATCGTCTGCAGGTAGGTGGTGTGTACCCGCCCGTCATCGGCAACTGCTTTGCGTAATCCCTCGGTCGCCTGGCGTAGCTTGGTGGCGTCTCGGTGCGCGAGCAGGTGCTCGAGGAACGGGTGCTCGGTCCGTGCATAGAGGCCTTCCAGCGCCTCTGCGTCGGTCGTGAAGCCAGACTTGATCTTCTTGGTCCGCGGCAGATCGAGCTGATCGAACAGAACCCCCTGTAACTGTTTCGGAGAGCCAAGGTTGACCTGGCGGCCCACCGAACTCCAAGCAGCCTCTTCGGCCGACCTCACTCGAGCGTCGAACTCCCGATAGAGTTGGTCAAGGACGTCGGTATCCAGTGCAATACCCGTGCGCTCCATACCCGCCAGGATCCGCTGTAGCGGTAATTCAAGATCATCGAGCAACCGAAGCTGGCCCAGACGATCGAGTTCCTCGGACATCGTGGTGGCCAGATCGACGACCGCCCGTGCCCGCAGCATCGCTGCCCCAGGCTCGTCGTCGCCGCCCGATTCACCGAAATCGAGCATCGCTTGGTCAGGAGCGTCCGCACCCGATGAGTCGAGCCGCAGCTCACGTTTGAGATATCGGATCGATAGATCCGCCAGATCATAGCTGCGCTGATCGGGACGCAGGAGGTAGGCGGCCAGTTCTGTATCGCAAACCAGACCGTTCAGCTGCCAGCCCTGTTCCCAGGCGGCCAAGATCGGTCCCTTCGCAGCATGTATCGCTTTGCCGAGTTCTGGATCGGCCAGCCAGGCCGCCAACGCTTGCTCGTCCGACGCCTCTAGGTCGGCAAGACTGAACCAGCACGCAGCGCCATCAGCGCTGGCGAGCGCCAGATTGATGATCTCGCCGCGTCCCGACCCCCAGCGTCCGGACGCGTCCAAGCCGGTGATCTCACCATGAGCATGCTCGATCAGCCAGTCCGCGAGCTCGTCGGGCCCCAGACGGCGACCGGCCAGTTCAAAACCGGACTGTTCCTCGGCTCGGTCGTCATCACCGAAGACCTCTAGAAGACGATCTCTCAAGACGCGAAACTCCAGCGCGTCGAAGAGTTGATGTACTGCTTCCCGATTCCAACCTTCCAGCTCAAGATCAGATACGCCAATATCCAGCGTCAGATGGTTGACCAGGCGGTTCAACCGGCGGTTGCGGCGCACATCTTCAATATGTTCTCTGAACGATGCCCCCGCCTTGCCCGGCACCTGGTCTGCACGCGCCAGGAGATTCTCCAGGCCATCAAAGCTCGTCAGCCATTTTGCTGCTGTCTTAACCCCAACGCCGGGAACCCCGGGAAGGTTGTCGCTGGTCTCACCTACTAACGCGGCGAGTTCGGGATAACGCTCCGGGGCCACACCGTACTTGGCCTGGACAGCTTCGGGTGTCATGCGCGCCAGCTCGCTGACCCCACGTACCGGATAAAGGACGGTGGTGTTGTCATCGATCAACTGGAATGAATCCCGGTCCCCCGTGACAACCAGATTCTCCCAACCCAACTCGTCGGCCTGGGCACTCAGCGTTGCGATGATGTCATCGGCCTCGTAACCGTCCAATGACAGATGCGGAATCTTGAGCGCATCCAGTACCTCGGTAATCAGCGCTACCTGCCCGGCGAATTCCTCCGGACTCTTGGAACGAGTTGCCTTGTACTGCGGGTATTCGACGGTGCGGAAGGTGGTGCGGCCCACGTCGAAGGCGACAGCGACATGGGTTGGCCGCTCATCACGCAAGATATTGATGAGCATCGAGGTGAATCCAAAGACCGCATTCGTGTGTTGCCCGGATCCTGTGACGAAGTTGTCAACCGGCAAGGCGTAATAGGCGCGGTAAGCCATCGAATGACCATCGATGAGCATCACTTTGGGCTGGGCACTGGACGCTGGCGAGTTCACCTATTCGACTGTAGCCGCCACGGCCGACATTTCTGGCTTCAGCAACGGACAGCACCGCTCGAGCGCAGCCCTTATGCCACAGTGAACTCCATGATCGATCCTGGAGCCGAGTCAGCCCCCAATCCCGACAGCGCATTCGACGCCAAAGTGGGCATCGTGATCACCGAACGTAGCGCCCACAGGGTCTGCGGCTACGCACCGGTTGAAGGCAATACCCAGCCGTATGGTCTTTGGCATGGTGGGGCCACCGGTGCACTGGTAGAGACCCTCGGATCGGTTGCGGCGAGCGAACACGCCGGACCGGCTCGGCATCCGGTGGGCACCGAGTTGAGCGTCAGCCACTTAGCTCCATCTGGGCTCGTCCAGTGCCGTCTACCAGGTGAACCTCACCGACGATGACGGACGCCTGATCGCCTCTGGCAGACTGACCTGCCGCATTCTCGGGTGAGAGCATCTGCCGCATTCTCGGAATGAAGTTACCAGCGATCTGGTCTCGACTGCTCTTGGTCGCGGTCAGGTTGGTGGTTGCCGACGCTCGCCGAAAAAATAGGCTCGCTTGCTCGGCAACCACCAACCTGACCGCTTCTCTCTGCTGTCTTCGTCTCTCTGCTGGCTACTTCTCTTTGTTGTCTTTCCGTACGTAATCCTCTGTTTGCGGGGCCGAGGATCGGAATAGTGATCAGGGCGTTGTCCGTCCTGGTACCCGATGGCTCAGGAGCGGTTCGCTTTCGCGTGATCGATGACACCCTCGGCGACTTCGCGCATCGACTTGCGCAGATCCATGGCAGTCTTCTGGATCCAACGGAAGGCTTCGGGCTCGGTCAATCCCAGGCTCTCTTGCAGTAGGCCCTTCGCTTGATCGACGATCTTACGAGAGGCCAGACGTTCCTCGAGATCCTCAATCTCATCGTCCAGAGCGCGGATTTCGGCAAAACGCGCCATCGCAATCTCGATCGCCGGCACTACATCGGAGGCGTCGAAGGGCTTGACGACGTAGGCCATCGCGCCAGCCTCGCGCGCCTGCTCGACCAGATCACGCTGGCTGAAAGCAGTGAGCATTACCACCGGCGCGATCCGCTCGGAGGCGATGACCTCTGCAGCAGCGATGCCATTCATTTTGGGCATCTTGACGTCCATCACGACAAGATCAGGTGAGAGTTCACGGGCGAGCTCGACCGCGGTTTCACCGTCGCCAGCCTGCCCGACGACCTCGTACCCCTCATCGCCGAGTAGCTCGACAAGATCGAAACGGATCAGTGCCTCATCTTCGGCGACCAGCACGCGCGGAGCCTTCGCCGCACTCGCCTTCTTGCTGTCACTCACAGTGATCCCTCGAATCCGCAGGTCCGGATTGATCCGGACGATCTATTGTTTCTCGTGCGCGAGCGGCCGAGGACGGCACCATCGCCAACGCGCTTCAGATTGTAGCGCACTAGATAAGACCCCCGAGGTCTTCATGATCACTACGGTTTATCAAGGCGTTGACTGCGCGGGCGACGAATCGTCCGAGCCGCCGAATGGCGTCCAGACGCGGGATGTGCCAGAATGGTCCGGTTGCAATTAGCCCGGGTGGCGGAATGGTATACGCGGACGGCTCAAACCCGTCTGGCTGAAAGGCTGTAGGGGTTCGACTCCCCTCCCGGGCACCGAACCCAAACCTTGACGCAGACCAGCATCACCTCGTCTCGTCAGGATGGCGAGCTCGCTGAGCCGCGTCCCATGATGGGAGAAGTGGCGATCGCAAGGGCCCCCAGAAGGCTCATCGCTCCAGCTACCGATCCGCGCGACAACAATCCCAGCAGCTACCGAAAATCGCGCTGGCTACCGAACATTCGGTAGTTGTTGGTGCTATCGGTAGCCGCTGGCCCGGTACCCGAGCATTTCGGTAGCCGCAGCAATTCGGGGGCCGCGAATGGCACTTAACCATCAGCGCCTTGCCGCTAGTGACGCGAACCGCGGACGGGCTCCCGATCCGCTGAACGACCAGGCACTGCGTCGGTGGGCATGCTCACGACATCCCTGAGCGGGTCAAGAAGAAGGGCTTCCGCAAACCACGCCGAACGGCATGTCTGCGGAAGCCCTCGAGTCAGCGAATCAGCCGACAAACTCACTCCGAGCGTTTCTTAATGCGGTGTACACGTACGGTATTGGTCTTACCAACCAGACCGATCGGCGAGCCGAAGACGGCGATGACGTGATCGTCGACCTCCACCAGACCCATATCCTGCATAATCTCGTTAACCGCCTCAACCATGTCCTCGTTGCTCGGGTAGGACGGCGTGATGTAGACCTGAGCGCCCCAACACAGCGTCAGCGAATGCGCAGTTTGGACCTCAGGGGTGAACACCACCAACGGGATCTCGGCGCGCAGCCGCGACATCCGACGAGCCGTATCTCCGGACTGGGTGAAGGCCACCATGAATTTCGCGTTGAGCTGGCGAGCCGCTTGAGCGGCGGACATAGCGATCACGCCGCCTGTCGTATGCGGATCCCACTTGATCTTGCTGATCTCTTTGAGACCCTGCTTCTCAGTGGTCTCCACGATGCGGGCCATCGTCTGAACAGTCTCGACCGGGTAGGCGCCCACCGACGTCTCACCGGAGAGCATGACAGCATCGGTGCCATCGAGCACCGCATTGGCCACATCAGAGGTCTCGGCGCGGGTCGGGCGCGGCGCACTGATCATCGAATCCAGCATCTGGGTCGCGACGATCACCGGCTTGGCCCACTTACGAGCCTTGCGGATGATCCTCTTCTGTACCAGCGGAACGTCTTCGAGCGGAAGCTCCACACCGAGATCACCGCGCGCGACCATGAACCCGTCGAAGGCATCCACGATCTCATTGAGGTTCGCAACCGCCTGCGGCTTCTCGATCTTCGCGATCACCGGGAGCCGGACACCTTCCTCGTCCATGATCTCGTGAACGCGGTTGACATCATCGGCCCTGCGCACGAACGACAGCGCGATCATGTGGAACCCATTCTGCAACGCCCAGCGCAGATCGGCCTCATCCTTTTCGCTCAACGCGGGAACGTTGACCGCCACGCCTGGCAAGTTGATGCCCTTGTGATTACTCACCGGGCCAGCAACTGTCACCTTGGTGACGACGTCGGTGTCGGTAACTGTGACAGCTTCCAACGCGACGCGCCCGTCGTCGATCAAGATGGTGTCTCCGGGCTTCACGTCTCCAGGAAGCCCCTTGAAGGTGGTGGAGGCACGCTGGGCGTCCCCATCGATGTCATCGATGGTGATAGTGAACTCTTGACCGTGGGTCAGGTTCACCTTGCCCTCGACGAAAGTGCCGAGACGAATTTTCGGACCCTGCAAATCGGCCAGCAGGCCAACCGTCTTGCCGACAGCTTTGGCAGCAGCGCGGGTCTCGTCCAAGCGCGTCTTGTGCTCGGCGTGGTCGCCGTGACTCATATTGAAACGGGCCACATCCAGACCCGCTCTGATCAACTCTTCCATTCGCTCCTGGGTCGCGGTTGCCGGCCCGAGCGTGCACACGATCTTTGCTCTACGCACGTTCTAAGGGTAGCGGAAATCGCCACAGCTCCCAGAAAAGGATGAAAAATCGTTTTACCAAATCGACAGCGACCCGATTTCAGGACTCTGCGCGCAACGTTTGTAGAGCGGCCTCCAAATCCGGGCTGGGCTGTGAGGTGAATCTCACGTATTCACTGCTGCCCGGATGCACGAAGCCAAGCTCCGTGGCATGCAACCACTGGCGCTCCAGTCCCAACCGAGCAGCCAGCGAACGATCCGCACCATAAAGAGGATCGCCGAGGCAGGGATGCCCGATCGCCGACAGATGCACTCTGATCTGATGCGTACGGCCGGTTTCCAGGTTCACCCTGAGTAACGTAGCCGCCCGAAGCACCTCGACCGCCTCGTAATGGGTCACCGCGTTGCGACCGCCGGCGACTACCGCAAATTTCCAGTCATTGCCGGGATGGCGACCGATGGGCGCATCAATCGTGCCGGCGAATGGATCGGGATGTCCCTGGACCAGCGCGAGATAAGTCTTGTCGACAGTGCGGTCACGAAAAGCCTGTTTGAGCATCGAATAGGCGTGCTCACTCTTGGCGACGACCATCAACCCGGACGTGCCGACATCCAGGCGCTGAACGATGCCTTGCCGCTCGGCCGCACCCGATGTCGATACCTGCACTCCTGCGGCGGCCAGGTGGGAGACCACATCGGGGCCCTCCCAACCCAGTGAGGGATGCGCCGCTACCCCTGCGGGCTTATCAACAACCAACAGGTCCGAATCCTCGTGAAGGATCTGTAAGCCGTCCGCGAGCACCGGAGTGATCCTGGGCTGGCGCACTGGTTCGCTGGTATCTACTTCGAGCAATTCACCCGCGCTCACGCGCATTGAGGCCCGCCGCACAGTCGATCCAGCCAGCTGCACTCCTGCTGAGTCGATGAGATCGGCAATTCTCGATCGAGTGAGCCCCGTCATCCGGGCTGCTGCTACATCGACTCGTTCGCCATCCAGCCCATCGGGCACCAGCAGTAACGCCATCAGCGACGCTCCGAACGGATCGACCAAACTATCAGCAGGATGGCTGCCCCCGTGATGCACATATCTGCAACGTTGAAGATCGCGAAACCACGCACCGCGATGAAGTCCACCACGTAGCCGCGAAGAGGTCCCGGTTCACGGAAAAGCCGATCAGTCAGGTTACCCGCGACCCCGGCCATCAACCAGCCAACTGCTATCGCAGTCAACCAGCTACGCACCCTGGGCGCCACGATGAGCAGTAATGCCGCAAATACGACCACAGAGAGCAATGAGATCGCAACGGTGAACTGCGTTCCCATACTGAATGCGGCGCCGGGATTGAAATGGAGTGACCACCAGAGCAAACCGGGGATGACCTCGACCGGCCGGCCCACGGTCAGCTCCGATAACGCCAGCTGCTTGGTCAACTGATCCAGCAGATATAGCAGTGGCACCATCACCGCCATCAGAATGCGGAACGGTCCGGGTGCCGGTGTGGTGCTGGTAGCTCCACTCAGCACCCGGGGCAACGTGTTCTCCCCAGCTACCTTGCTGGGCTGGGGAGCCGAAGCGGTTATCGCCGTTCCTGCCGTTGTTTGCAGGCCACACACATCGTGGCGCGCGGGAAAGCCTCCAACCGAGCCTTGCCGATAGGTTTGCCGCAGTTCTCGCAGTACCCGTAGGTGCCCGCCTCTAAAGCCCTGACAGCTTGCTCGGTTTGGTCGAGCATCTTGCGCTGGTTGTTGTGCAGCGACAGCTCCTGATCGCGTTCAAAATTTGACGAACCGACGTCGGCTGGGTCCCGACCGGCACCATCGCTGCCTTCTGTCATGCGTTCGGCCAATTCGGCCTCTGCCTGAGCAACGGCCGCACGCAAGCGATCACGTTCGGCGACCAATTCTGCGCGAACCTCCGCCACTTCTTCGGCGGTCCACGGGTCTTCTCCGTCGAGAACCGGCATAGCGATGGGTACCGCCTTGTCCGCAGGTTTGGTGGTAGCCATCAATTCTCCTCGTAGGTATTGCGGGCAGTGTACACCTCAGCGCTGGTTGTGCAACCACGAACTCCGAGCCCGCTCGAACTCGCTCGGATAGCCAAGGACGGGCGGATCGCCCACGGAACGGTGACTCTATGAGCCCAATCAAAGACCCGGCGCCCGGCACTATCGAGGTGCGGAGACGCCGGGCCTTAGCCTGGCTTAGCGGTCAGTTAAGCTCGTTGCGGGTTTCGTTGACCAACGCGTCGAGCCGCGGGGTGGAAACCTCCGGTTGACCAAGCCCGTAGAGTGCGTCGGTGTCCGGGCGTTGTGCCGGGCTCAGCACGGCCTGTCCCAGCTGATCGATCTGCGACTGCAGGAAGCCCGTGAATGTCCGGCGGTAGTTCTCCTCGTAGTCACGCAGCTGGTTGACCCGGTCGACCAGAAGATCCCGATCGCTCTCGAGAGCGGCGAACAGATCGCTGCGCCGCTCGCGGACCTCGACATCCAGCCGGTCGGCACGACCACGCGCCTCCCCCAAGATCCGATCCGCCTGCTCGCGGGTCTCGGTGTCCAGTTGCTCGGCACGAGCGTTGGATTCGCGCTCAAGCTGCTCGGCACGAGCATTGGATTCGCGATCGAGTTGCTCGGCGCGGGTGCGCGACTCGTGATCGAGTTGCTCGGCGCGGGCACGGGCCTCTGCGGTCGTGCGCTCTGCCTGGCTGGTCGCCTCGGCAACCCGACGACGCGCTTCGGTGTCGGCATCGGCGAGTAGCGTCTCCGCCTGATCGGTGGCCAATTGGACCAACCGGACGACCGATGAGCTTGCCTCGGCGCTGGTGGTGACGCGGATCATGCGGACGTCCTCGTCAGAACCATCGGAGACCACGCGAGGAGCTGCGGTCTCAGCCTGCCGAGCTGCCTCCAGCTGCTGTTGAGCGGCCGCACGCTCCTGCTCCGCCTGGTTCAGCTGATTGCGCAGTTCTTCCAGCTGACGGTGAAGGCTCTCGTTCTCAGTGCGCAGCTGCTCACCACCGGTCTTCGACAAGTCACTGCTGGTGCGCAACTCGTCCAGTTGACCGCGCAGCTGGTTGACCTCGCCGTTCAGACGCTCATTCTCCTGCTGCAGCTGACCACTCGAGGTCTCGACTGTCGCGTACTGATTACGCAAAGACTCCAACTCGGCGCCCAGCCGACTGGATTCGGCTCGCGCATCTTCCAACTCGCTGCGCAACGCCTCATCAGCCTCGCCCGAAACCGCAGAACTGGCGCCACGCAGCTGTTCGAGTTCCTCGGTTAGCTGGGCGTAACTGATTTCCAGCTTGTCCATGAAATTGTCGACCGCGCTGGCACGGTAGCCGTCCTCGCTTGGCTTGCGCGCCATCGGGAAGCGGATATTGCGGACCTCATCGAGGGACAGAGTCATCTCTTACTCCAGATCAGCAGGCTCAATTGTCAGGACGAGCCACGGTAGCCCGACCTTGTGTTTCCGTCTTTGCGTGCGCGGGGGCACACTTGTGACTTTGTTCAGGTTACTCTATAGCGCACTAAGACGCCTGATCAGCATGCATAATACAGGCGCAGTCGGCAATCGATTCAGAAGAAAACACTGATGATCACCCGCTGTAGCACAAAGATCACGATCAAAACTGCCATAAAGGCGATGTCGAGACTTACTCCCCCGAGATTGAGCGGAGGGATGATCTTACGGAACGCTCGGATTGGTGGATCGGTCAACGAATAGACGACTTCGAAGAGAGAAGCGAGAATCCCACGTGGACGCCAACGCGGCGCAAACATCGGGATCCAGCTGATCACCATGCGCGCAAGAAGCAGCCAGATGTAGATCTGGAGCAGCATATATAAGAGCCAGCCGACAGTCTGCATCTACGAGAAACCTCAACTCTGATTGAAGAAACCGCCCTTGATGCGTTCTTTATCTTCGGCGGTCACGTTAACGTTATTCGGCGACAGCAAGAAGACCTTGCTGGTCACACGCTCTATCGTGCCACGCAAACCAAAGATCAGTCCGGCACCGAAATCAATCAGCCGACGTGCGTCGGAATCCTCCATGTCGGTCAGGTTCATGATCACCGGCACACCATCGCGGAAGTGCTCACCGATGGTGCGAGCCTCGTTGAAAGCCCGCGGGTGGACCGTGATGATGCGTCCGAGGTCGGCCTTGATCGGCTCGGCCTGGTGAGAGTCGCCGGCAGCAGTCTCGTGATAGTGATCGGACTGGCCCACGCGACGGTTGATCGGTGTCACGGTCGATACCTCCTCAGGCCGGTCGTAACCATAGATCGGCTCACTGAACTGCTCGACGTCATCGCCGTAGCGCTCATCTTCCTCATCACGAACCAGTCCGAGCCAGGCGGCCGCTTTCCGAATGCCCTGCGCCATTGGTAACCCTTTCACGCTCGACCGATGAGTGATTCCGCAACGGCTTGAGCCTACCGGGCGAATGGTCGAAGACGGCGAAGATCAACGCGCGACACGCCCGATATCCGATCAATTTGGGAGCCAAACCATGCCGACTTGCCGACCGGCGCCCGAACCGTCACCGCGATGGGAGAAGAGACTCGGTGTGCTGAGCGTGCATGGATCGACGCGATGTACCGTTACGTTCAGCTCCTTCAGCTGGGCGACGACGCCGGCGCCCAGATCAATGGCCGGGGTTTTCCAAGTGGTCACCGACGCGCACTCAGGTATCTGCGCCGCTGCTTCGGACGCCATCTGAGTGGGCACCTCGTAACAGGCGCCACAGATATGTGGGCCTATCCACGCCGTGAGCCGTTGAGCGCCAAGATCGCGCATCGCTGCCACAGTGGCGGGCAGCACACCGGACAACAACCCCACGCGTCCCGCGTGTGCGCAGGCGATGACCCCACGATCCTGGTCTGCCAGCGCTACCGGGACACAATCGGCAACGCGGACCATCAATGCCAAGCCTCGTATCGTCGAGACGATCGCGTCCGCTACGGGCAGTTGGTTTGCGCCGAGTGCTTCGTCGCCGATCCAAGCGTCTGCCGACCAGTCTCGTCCGTCTCCGTCTGTCAGGTGCACGTTCGTGCCATGTACCTGATGCACAGCAGCGATGCGAGTGAATCCGGCTGCCCTGCGCACCGAAGCCATATTGGCGCGCAAATTCGGCAACTCGTCCAGATCACTACGACCCAGATTCAACGAAGACAGCGAGCCCTGCGATACCCCGCCCAGTCGATCGGTGAATGCCACACCCACGCCTTGGTTGGTGAGGGGATCAATGAACGTGTCGAACACGCCGGACTCACTTCATGAAGTCGGGAATGTCCAGCCCGTCGTCCTCGTCATAGGCCGGGGTGGCCACCGGGGTGACCGAATGTCTGCCCACATGTGTCGGCTCGTTGCGGTCGTCGTCGACAGGATCAGGGTTCGGGGTGAACCGTCGTTGCTCGGTTGCCCGGCTGACCATCGGCTCAGCCTTGGCCGCAGGCCGCGGTTCGGGCTTCGGTTGAGCAGCGACTGCCGGCTTCGGCCTGGGAGTCGGATGACCGGAGTCGAAGCCGGCGGCAATGACGGTGACGCGCACCTCGTCGCCGAGCGCATCATCGATGACAGTACCGAAGATGATGTTCGCTTCCTCGTGAGCAGCCTGCTCGATCAGATTCGCAGCCTCACTGACCTCGAAGAGACCCAGGTCGGATCCGCCGGCGATAGACAGCAGCACCCCGCGGGCGCCATCGACGCTGGCTTCCAGCAGCGGGCTGGAGATCGCTTGTTCGGCCGCCTCACGGGCACGATCGTCTCCGCGCGCCGATCCGATACCCATTAAGGCCGAGCCGGCGTTGCTCATGACCGACTTGACGTCCGCGAAGTCGAGATTGATCAGACCAGGGGTGGTGATCAGATCGGTGATACCGGAGACGCCTTGCATCAACACCTGATCGGCCTGTTTGAAGGCATCCAAGATGGCGACGCGGACATCGGTCATCTGGAGCAATTTGTCATTGGGAATGACGATCAAGGTATCGACCTCGTCGGCAAGGGTAAGAATGCCCGATTCCGCCTGATTAGCGCGGCGGCGCCCCTCGAAGGAGAACGGACGGGTCACGACACCGATCGTCAGCGCACCGAGCGAACGGGCGATCTTCGCGACCACCGGCGCACCACCGGTACCGGTGCCACCGCCCTCACCGGCGGTGACGAAAACCATGTCCGCGCCCTTCAGCGCGTCCTCGATCTGATCGGCATGATCCTCGGCGGCCTGGCGTCCCTTCTCAGGATCGGCGCCGGCACCCAGCCCGCGGGTCAGATCACGACCAATATCGAGTTTGACATCGGCATCGCTCATCAGCAAAGCCTGTGCGTCGGTATTGACCGCGATGAATTCAACGCCCTTGAGACCCGATTCGATCATCCGGTTGACAGCGTTGACACCTCCGCCGCCAACACCAACCACCTTGATGACTGCCAAGTAGTTCTGCGATGCAGTGGCCACCAGTCCGCCCCATTCCCTGCCAGTGCCCAAGGCACCGATCTATCTCTTCGCTCGTTCGGCTCGTCTTCTACCGCCAAGCAGATCATCTCAAGCTTACGGCTGGACCTATTCTGCCCTGTCAGCCCGAACAATGCCGCCACCCTCACAGCTAGAGGTGCCGCGAAGCCGTACTTACCGGCCCAGTCACCCCTCAGTTGAGCGTGCTAAAGCAATCCGACCTGCCCCTACACAAGACACGCCCAAAGCTGAATAGCCTCAAGTACAGGTCGAAGGTTGAGGTCGAATCGAGCTCGCGTCATCAGCGGATCGCGGGATGGCCCGGCGATGAGACATCGAAAACCGTGCCTGGTTCAGCCAACAAGACCGGCAACAGCGCAGCCTTCAACTCCGCTTGACCCGAGTTACCCCAGACGATCTGCCGACCGTCGGCCAACTCAATGACAATCTGGTCGATAGTGGCCGCGCTGATCTGACTCGTCTGCTCAACGACATCAGTTGGCAAAGCCCCTACCGTGGCCGCGATATCCGCCAACATCCGCTGCTCATCGCTGGCGGTATCGGCGAGAATCCCCTCAACCGGGTCAGTAGCAGTGTGAAAGATCTTGCCACTCGCGTCGACCCACTGATAGCTGTCACCGTTGATGCGTTGGTAGACCATGGTCCGCTCAATAACCTCAATGCCGAGCTCATGGGGCCAGTTACGGTGCAGCACCACATCCTCGATCTCGGGCAGCGCCAGCAGACGCTGCCTTATCGAGTCGGCAGGGATACGGGTCAGCGGCATGCCGAGCGGTACTTTGGCCGTCGATATGATCTCCTCGGGTGTGGTCAGCTGAGTTCCGCTGACCACAACCTCACGAGTCTCAAGCGCGGACGAGGCGAAGACGACCCAAGCCAGGACCGCCAGAACCACCAATACGGCCCCAACGATCGCGCCGCGTCTTCGTCGTATCCTGCGCTGAGTCTTATTGCGCAGATCAAGCTTCGCTCCAAGATCAGTACGCCCGCTGGACGGTGTCGCCGTCATCCCTGGCTGACTCGCTTCTCCAACTGTCCGGCCAGCATTGGCCCAACCACAGTGACGTCGCCCGCACCGAGGGTCATCACGAGATCACCTGCCCGCACCAGATCTGCCAGTACGCTCGGCAGATCGCTCTTATCGGGTACGTAATGGACCTCGAGGCCGGGCCCAGCGTGGGCCTGTACTGCGTCCGCGATCAATGCCCCACTGACCCCCGGCAGCGGCTCTTCACGAGCCGCATAGATGTCGGTGACGACCACGAGATCGGCCAGACATAGTGCCTCTCCGAATTCGTCTGCGAAGTCGCGGGTGCGACTGAACAGATGTGGTTGGAAACAGGCGAC
>JALHFX010000001.1 GCA_022837595.1 Propionibacterium sp. | reverse complement strand
TTGATGGCAGTGCGCTTCTTCATGGCTGGTGTCAGAGAACGAAATCAGGACAACGCAATTTTACCAATCGCAGGGGGGCGAGGTTTTTCGAGGTGCCCTTAAGGCATTCGATTGCGCTGACCCAGTGGGACTGCGCGATTACGCCATCGCGCGCTGCCTGCTGGATCTTGGCCTGCGCGGACATGAAGTGACCTACCTGACCCTGGAGTCGGTGGACTGGCGGAACGCAACGCTGACGATCGGCAGCACCAAGAGCAAACGCGTGCAGCAGTTGCCGCTGCCGGTGTCCACCGGCGAAGCCATCGCTCGGTACCTACGCCAGGGACGGCCGCAGACCCCGAACCGGGCGCTGTTCGTACGACACCGAGCGCCGTTCGACAAACCGCTGGGTGTGCCGGCGATTCGTAATTCGATGAATCGTGCCTTTGTTCGCTGCGGTCTGCGCGATCGGTTCTGCAACACCCATGTGCTTCGGCGCACCATGGCGACCCGTCTGCAGCGCTCGGGGGCGTCCGTCAAAGAAATCGCCGATCTTCTGCGCCACCAAAGCCTCGACACGGCCAACACCTACGCCCGCGTCGATCTGGAAGGCTTGCGGGCCGTGGCTCTGCCGTGGCCCGGGAGTCGGTCATGAACGCCCCGGTTTCATGGATGACTCGGGTCGAGACGTATCTGGCGTATCGCCGCCGTCACGGATTCAAGCTCAGCATCGATGCCACGCAGCTTCGATCGTTTGCCCGCTTCGCTGACGAAACCGGCACGGCAGATCACCTGACGGTGGCACTGGCCATCGCGTGGGCACGGTCGTCGCGACTCCCCAATCCGCTCACGTGGGGTCGTCGCATCGAGGTTCTACGTGGGTTCGCACGCTTCTGCCTGCGCGAGGATCCGGCGACGGAGATTCCGCCGCAAGGGCTCTTCGGCCCAGCGCACCGGCGCCTCATCCCCCACTGTCACGGATCGGCATAAAGGCGCCGGCTGTGATCGGCGTAATGGCGCCACGTGGAGGGGCTTGAAAGTGGCGTTTCGAACGGTGCGCAGGATGGGGTAAAACGCCGTTAAGCGCAAGCGCGAAAGTGGGTCGAAATATGCGCGATGGAATACCCGGAAAGCGGCGGACGGGGTCGGCGGACGCCGGCGAGAGCGGGACGACGGGGGGTCGGTATTTCGCCCGGAACGGGGTCAAGGGGACCGTGGAATAAATGGGCCGGGGTCATTGGCCCGTTTATGCCGCGAAAGCCCCTTGATGCCGTGGAGGGTGACCAGATGCTCCGGGGAGGTGCCGGGGAGGTTTTTTATCCCCGGCGGCTGCCCCGCGGCGAGCGCGGGGTCTGGGGGCAGAGCCCCAGGGGGTTGAGGCCGCGGCGCCGCGGGAGGCGGTCGCGGGCGAAGGCTAGCGCACCTTGGTCGCCGCTGGCGAGCGCGCCGGCGACTTGCTCGTGTCCGGCAATGCCTTCGGCGCGCGATAGCTCTCGCCGTCGAGCACGACACGGTAGGCGCCATGGCGCAGCCGATCGAGGGTGGCGGCGCCGAGCATGCGGTTGGCCGGGAAGGCATCGCCCCATTCGTCGAAGTCGAGGTTGCTGGTGACGATCGTTGATGCGCGCTCGTAGCGCTCGGCGACGAGGTCGTGGAAATCTTCGTCGTGGGGTGGACTAAGGGGTTTGAGGCCGAAGTCGTCGACGACAAGGAGGGGCACGCGCGCGAGCTGCTGGAAGCGCCGCTCAAAGCTGCCGACGGCGCGGGCGGCGTGGAGGGAGCCGACGAGCTGGGTCTGCGTCGTGAAGACGACGTCGTGGCCTTGCCGGACCGCACAATGGCCGAGCGCCTGCGCCAGGTGCGACTTGCCGGTACCGCATGGGCCGGCGACCAGAACGCAGACCTTCTCGGCGAGATAGTGACCGGTGGCGAGGTCCTGGATCAGGCTGCGGTTCAAGTGGGGCAGACGGTCGAAGTCGAACGCCTCGATCGTCTTCTCGCCGCGGAAATTGGCGCGCCGCAGGCGCATCGAAAGCTTCTTCTGGTCGCGCCGGGCGACCTCGTCGCCGATCAGGATGGAGAGGAATTCGGTGTAGGCGAGTTTGCCCTCGATCGCCTGGCGGTTCCGGAGATCGAGCGAATCGAGGATGCCGGACAGGCGCAGTTGCTTGAGGAGCGGAGTGAGTTCGGGAATCGGATTCATGGTGATGCGCCTCAGTGGGTCAGCAAGGATTTGGTATCGCGGCAGAAGCGCCCGCCGCGGGTATAGGTCTCGGCGAGCGCATCGAACGAGCTCTGCGCCGCCAGTTGGTCGAGCCCCTTGGCGAGGATCGTCTTGACCGTGCGATAGCGCGGGCTGCCGAACGACAGCGCCCGGACGCAGGCGGCCTCCAGGCGCGCGCTGCCGTAGGTCTTGGCCAGGCGGACGATGCCCTGGGCAGCACGCAGGTTGTCGAGGACGCGGTCGGCGAACAGCGCCTCGATCAGCGCCGCGCAGGCCGAACCGATCCGGGTCGCCTCCTGCAGGCACCACTGCGGATCGCGCAGCTGATAGGCCTGCGCCTGCGGCGGCTGATGGTCGCGCACCGTCGAGCGGCGCCCCGGATCCTTGAGCCGCGGATGACTGGCGATGAGCTGGTGCTCGTGGAACACCTGTACCGAGGTGTGCGTCGCCCGTAGCCACAGTTCGTGCCCGACGAGGCGGAACGGCACCGAGTAGAGGCAGAGTCCGAATTTGACGTGCGTATCGGGATGGACCTTCACCTTCACCCAAGTGGCCAGGACCGGCGGCACCGCCGGCAGCGGCAGGAGGAGCGCCTTCTCGACCGAGGCAAAGCGCGTCAGCGGCTTCTCGCGCGTCGTCCCGTGGCAGCGGTTGCCGGCCTCGCCCATGACCCAGTCGGCCACCTGCCGGTTGGCGTCGGCCAGACTGCGGAACTCACGCAGCGGCAGGAAGTTGCGTTTGACATATTTGACACCCGACTCGACGATCCCTTTCTTACGGGGATCGGCAGGCGGACAGGGCGAGATTCTGAAACCGAATCCTTCGGCGCACTCGGCGTAGGCGCGCTGCACCTCCGGGTCGCGGGTGCAGGCGCGGGTGATCGCGCACTTGGGGTTGTCGATGATGACCCGGGCGACGACGCCGTTGAACCACTGGAACGCATTGCGGTGGCAGGCCAGCCAGGTCTCGACCGTCTGGTCGCGGACGAACTCGACGTACTGGTGGCGACTCCAGGCAAGCGTCATGACGAAGAACCACGTCTTGCCGCTCACTTCGGTCATCGCATCGGTGATCACCGGGCCGGCGCCGAAATCGACCTGGCCTGCCTCACCCGGTTCGAAGTCGAGGCGACAAGTCGCCGCCGGCGGCGTGCTCGCGTCGATCGACTGAAGCAGGCGGCGGACCGAGGAGTAGCTCCCCGGGTAACCGTGGTTCCTGACCAATGCGGCGTGAATCGCGGTGCCGGCAACGCCGGCTTGAACCCAGGCGGTGATCCGCTCGCGGTGATCGACCAGACTCGATACGCAGCTCGCCGGTAGCGGCCGTTCCTGGAACACTGCCGCCAGCTCGGCGTCCTCCGGGAGCGGACGCTCCGCCGCCAGCCAGTCGTGATCCTGCGCGGTCTTGCGCAGCCGCGAGAGCTTCTTGCGCCCCATCAGCCCCGACCGCTCGATGTCGCGGTCGGTGTCTCCCTGGCGCATGCGCACCAGGACCTGTCGGTATTGATACATCTCGAACCTCCGATTGCTCATGGACTCCCCGGCCGAAAAAACTCGGCAGGGTAAGCCCGGTGGATGGAAGTTCGAAACGCTGTTTCTGTCCCCTCGGCGCCGGTTGCTGGCGCCTTTACGCCGATCCGGCGCTGGCGCCTTTACGCCGATCTTCACGTGGCGCCTATACGCCGATCACGGATTGGCGCCATAACGGCGATCGGTGACACCCACATCTACACAGAGGCGGAGTTGATCGCGCTGCTCGATGCAGCCAATGGCCTGGCGCCGGAGCACGGTTTGCGGCCCGCGACTTGCCGGTGCGTCTTTGGTCTGCCCGCCGCCAGCGGGCTGCGCATCTCCGAAGCGCTTGCGCTGACCCGTGACGATGCCGACCTCGAGGCTGGTGTCCTCCATATCCGGGAGGCCAAGTTCCACCAACAGCGTCTGGTCCCGCTGCATCCAAGCGTGACCGCGTCACTGAGCGCCTATGCCCGGTGGCGCGACCGGCTCGTGCCTCGACCTGCCTGCGACCGATTCTTCCTGCGCGATGACGGCCGCCCCAGCAATCAGTCCGGCATGCTGTATGCCTTGCAAACGCTGTGTCAGCAACTCGGCTGGCAGCCCCGCGGCGACTACCCGCGTCACCGTCTGCATGACATGAGGCACACCTTCATCGTCAGGAGCACCTTGCGCTTTTACGAGCAGGGCATCGATGTCGACCGGGCCGTCCTGGCGCTATCGATCTATGTCGGACATGCCAAAGTCAGCGACACCTACTGGTACTTCACCGGCATTCCCGAGCTGATGGCCATCGCCGCCGAACGCTTCCACAGTTACACCCAGGGAGCGATGCGATGAACCCCTTGCTCGCAGTTCCCGCCGACTTCGCCGCCGTGCTCCAACGCTTCTTTGCCGAACGCCTGATCCAGCAACAGAACGCCAGTCCGAGAACGGTCGTGGCCTACCGCGATACCTTCCGGCTGTTGCTGACCTATGCAGAACGAGAACGGGGCAAGCCACCGGCCAAGCTGACGCTGGGTGATTTCGATGCGGCACTGGTCCTCGACTTCCTCGCCCACCTCGAAACCGAGCGCCACAACACGGTGCGCAGCCGCAACGCACGACTGGCTGCAGTGCGCGCCTTTGCCCATTACGTGGCCTTGCAATGCCCGCCGGCGTTGCAACTCGCGCAGCAGATCCTGGCGATCCCGATGAAACGCTTCGAGCGGCCCCTGCTCGAGTATCTCTCCCGCGATGAGGTTCAAGCCGTTCTTGCCGCCCCCGACACGAGCACCTGGTGTGGTCGCCGTGATCGGGTGATGTTCGCGTTGCTCTACAACACTGGCGCGCGAGTTTCCGAAATGATCGGCATCCGTGTGGCCGATGTCACGCTCGCCGCGACGTCTTCGGTGCGCCTGCAGGGCAAGGGGCGCAAGCAACGAACCGTGCCGCTGTGGAAGGAAACGGCGGCCGAAATCCGTCACTGGTTGAAGTATGCAGACTTGCGTACCGACCAGCCGCTCGTCCCCAACCGCAGCGGGCGAGCGATGACCCGCACGAATGTCGCCGAGCGACTTGCCCTCGCGATCACGGCCGCGACGACGCAGTGTCCGCGGCTGGCGGGGCGCAGAATATCGCCACATTCCTGGAGGCACACGACGGCCATGCATCTGTTGCAGGCCGGCGTCGACATCACGGTCATCGCCTTGTGGCTGGGTCACGAGAGCCCGGTCACGACCCATGGCTACGTCGAGGCCGATCTGGCAATGAAGGAACGCGCCCTCGATACGCTCGCGCCGCCGGAGACCAAGCGCAAACGCTATCGCCCGAGCGACGCCGTCCTCAAGTTCCTGGAAAGCCTCTGAAATTATGCAAACTCGAGTACGCGGCCCGCCACACAGGTGGCCGATCTCGGTGGCAAACCTTGCCTAATAGCTGACCGAGGATAATTCCTGCCGACCACGAAGGGGCGGATGGCGTTTTCGGCCGGGTTGTTATCGATCGGCAGATCGCCACGCTCGAGGTAGCGGATCAGGCGCGGCCACTGCCGATGCAGGTAACCCAGTGCGCCGCCGAGCACCGAGGAAGGTGGCACGGTGGGTAGCACCTGGTCGAGCCATCGGCGCAGTTCGTCGATCACGGCACGGCTGCGAGTCTGGCGTTGTGCCAGACGGTCGGCGTCGCTCAGTTCGCGACACGCCTTCTCGATGGCGTAGAGCTGGCCGATCAAGGCCAGCGCTTCGTGGGCGCGGCCGCGCTTGCCAGCAGGCAGCACCTTGCTGGCGTCGACAAAGCGACGCCGCGCGTGAACCCAGCAGCCGAGCCGGGTCACCCCTTCGCAGAAGGAGATCGCCCCGTAGCTCTCGAGCCCGTCGGCCATCAGATGACCCTTCCAGCCTTCGAGCAGGCGTAAGGGCACCGCCTGCGCACAGCTCGGGTCGTACTCGAAGAGAATCACCGGCTTGCCCGGCGGGCCGCCGCGCTGCACCCACATCTGGCTCGTGCTCGTGGGCGAGCGCCCGGGCTCCTTGAGGACCTGGATCGGGGTCTCATCCATGTGGATGACGTCATGCCCGAGCAGCACATCCCGCATCAGGTTGGCGATCGGCTGCAGCGCCTGGGCGGTGCCGATCACCCAGCGCGCCAGGGTCTGACGCGGCACGAGGACGCCCGCGCGAGCGAGCACGTACTCGAAACGCGCCAGCGGCAGGCCATCGACGTATTTGATGATGAGCAGCAAGGCCAGCAGATCGTTGCTGGCGTTGCTCTTGGGGAGTACCTGCGCGGGTGCGGGGGCGGTGACCGGCGCCTGGTCGCCCTTGGGGCAGCCGTAACGCTTGCGGATGTGACGCAGCACCCGCACCTGCATGGGCACGATGTCGAGCTGTTCGCTGACGTCTTGGCCAATCTCGACCATGGGTGTGCCGCAGGCGCAGGTGCGCTCGGCCTCGGGGACGTCGTGGATCACATCGATGCGGGGCAACTCGACCGGCAAGGGCTTGCGCTTGCCGCGCGCCTTCGTCTTGCCGGCGTCGGCGGGCGTGTCGTCAGACGTCTCGGTGGCCGGCGGCAACGCTGCGGCGTCGCCGGCCTCGGGCGCGGACTCGACCAGCGCCTCGGCCTCGTTGAACAGCCACCCCTGGCCCGCGTGCGATTCGCTGCTGGGCCCGAACATGCGCCCACGTGCCAGGCGCAGTTGTTCGTAAATCTCGAGGATGCGCGCTTCGAACGCTTTTTGCAGTTCGGCTTCACGGGCCTGGAAGGCCGCTTGTCGTTCGGCTTCGCGCGCCGCGAAGGCGCGCTGCTGTTCCAGCAGCAAGGCTTTGAGCACCGCCGGATCGTCCGGCAACTGCGCCGGGAGGACGAGCGCACACACGCCGCTAGCGGAGTTCGAAAGGGTGTCGGCGGTGCTGCGTGGCATGCCGAGATTATACCCGATTGGATTACGTAACTGATTGGTAATGCAGCGTTTTATGCGGCTTTGCAGCCCACAGATCGAAGCCTTCTAGCAGCCACTCGAGCTCCCTGGCCGTCAGCACGCAGGTCGCCTCGCCGGCGTCGGTCGCAGGCCAGGCGAAGCGCTCGGCTTCGAGCCGCTTGTACCAGAGACAGAACCCGTTACGGTGCCAGTACAGCGCTTTGAGTTTGTCGCGGCGACGATTGATGAACAGGTACAACGCGCCGCCAAAGGGATTCAAGCCCAGTTCCTGCTCGACCAGCGCCGACAATCCGCCGATCGACTTGCGGAAATCGATGACCGACCGGTACAGATACACCGTGCCGATGCTGTGCCCCGGGTGCATCAGCGCCCCCGCTCGCGCAGTGCCGCCGACAGTGCGGCCAGCCAGTCGACGGCGGGCAGCGTTGTGCATTCGAGCCGCAACCCGGCATCGATCACCACCGTGCAGCCCACACGGGCTGCCATCGAAGGCTCGATCTGAATCGGGACGAATCCGCCGAGTTTGGCGCGACTGCGCCGACCGCCGGCCACCAGGCGCTTGCGCCATTGATAGAGCGCCTGCGGCGACAGGCCCTCACGCTCGGCATACGCCTTCGTGGTGATGCCCTCGGCCTCGATCGCCGACAGGTGCGACCACCAGAATTCGCTGCGCTCCGACATGCTCCCGCTCCCAGAAAAACGGAAGCCAGAGCATGCGGACTCACCAGCGGCTACGTAAGGATGGGGTTCGTGGAGCGCTTACGTTGTTCAGTGAACGGAACGCGTGCAGCGATACGTGCGAAATGCATTTCATCGTCAGACTGCGGATAGCGCGCCTCCAATTCCCGTGCCGGCGGATTCCGTTTGAAGCGCGGGGATGCCGTCCTTTCGATGGAAACCATAAGTACCTGCGCAGAATTGCCTATCCAGCGACGACGACTTGCGCGTCACGTGTGGCTGAGACATTCGGAGGAAAGGTAATGGCATTTGCCAGCAGCCAGGCCAGGGCTGCCGCAGCTACCCGCTTGTCGTTGACCACCGAAAAATGATGTTCACGATCAAGCACTTGTCGCACTGGTGGCAATCCAGCATCACCTGTTCGATCTCGGCGAAGATTCATTGCGGTTGCAATGCGCAATCGCGGGTCGGCCCCAGTCCCGCATGGAATGCGTCAGTGGTAGCTGCGTACATCGTCGATGATCTTCCCGTCATTGGGCAGACTGCCCGGGAGGACCAACTGCACCTGGCCGCGCAGCTTGGTTACGTCACGCAGCGCCGCTGTGATCGCCTCGCGCAGGCCGTCGCTCACGTCCGCCGTTTCAGCCTGCAGACACAGTTCGTCATGCGCCGCCTCGCCGCTCACGACCAGCCTGGCCTTGCGCACTTCGGGGAAGCGCCGCACGATGTCGGCGACTTGCGAAGGATGCACGAAGAGGCCCCTGACCTTGGCACTCTGGTCGGCACGCCCCATCCAGCCCTTGATGCGCGGCCCGGTCCTGCCGGTGGGGCAGGTGCCGGGAATGATGACCGACAGGTCGCCGGTGCCGAAGCGAATCAGCGGGTAGAGCGGATTCAGGCTGGTGACCACGATCTCGCCGACCTCCCCGGGCGACACGGGGTCTCCGGTGCCGGGACACACGATTTCCACGATCACGCCTTCGTCGATCACCATGCCCTCGCGCGCCTCAGTTTCGTAGGCGACCAGCCCCAGGTCCGCGGTGCCGTAGAACTGGTAGGCGTCAATGCCGTGTTCCACATACCACTTCCGCAGTCTGGGTGGAAAGGCTTCGCCGCCGAGTAGCGCCCTAGCGATGCTCGGGGAGGGCACACCCATTTCGGCCGCCTTGTCGTAGATGATCTTCAGGAAGCTCGGTGTGCCGACGTAGCAAACGGGCTTCAAGTCGGCCATCGTCATGACCTGCTGTTCGGTCTGCCCGGTACCCCCCGGAAAGACCGTGCAACCCAGGGCGTGGGCGCCGCTTTCCATCATCGCTCCCGCAGGCACGAAATGATACGAGAAGCAGTTGTGGATGAGCTCCCCGGAACGGAACCCCGCAGCAAACATGGCCCGCGCGATGCGCCAGTAGTCGCGCGCCTTGCCCTCCGGCTCGTAGATCGTGCCGGGACTGGCAAACACGCGCGACACGGCGTCGCCGTACCCGGAGGTGGCAAATCCGCCGAACGGATCGCGTTCACGCCGGGCTTTCTGGCGCTCCAGCAGTGCATACTTGCGTGTCACGGGCAGGCGCGCCAGCGCTTCGCGGCAGTCAATCCCGGTCGCATCGATGCCATGGAGGATCTCCGCATAAGCCGCGCTGCAGCGCTGCGCGTGGGCGATGAGACCAGGAAGGGCGGCGAACTGCTCGGCTTCACGGCGCGCCGGGTCCCTTGTTTCCAGGTCGTCATAGCTCGTATTGGCTGTCATTTGATTCATGCCTTGAAAGGGCGCTCGCCGGCGCGTCGAATTCGCATCAGGCCAGCCAGCGCTTGCGGCGCCGGTAGCTCTTCATGTCCTTGAATGACCGGCGGTCGCCGCCGCCCACGCCGAGATAGAACTCCTTGACGTCCTCGTTGTCGCGCAGGACCGAAGCCGGCCCGTCCATGACCACCCGGCCGGACTCCATGATGTAGCCATAGTCGGCATACTTGAGGGCCATCGTCGTGTTCTGCTCGGCCAGCAGAAAGGTCACCTTCTCGCGCGCATTGAGATCCTTGACGATCTCGAACACTTCTTCGACGATCTGTGGCGCCAGTCCCATCGACGGCTCATCAAGCAGCACCACGCTGGGACTGGTCATGAGGGCGCGCCCGATCGCGCACATTTGCTGTTCGCCCCCGGACGTGTAGGCCGCTTGAGAGGTGCGGCGGGTTCTCAGACGCGGAAAGTAGCTGTAGACCTTTTCCAGGTTGTGCGCGATCTCGGCCTTGTTGCGGCGCGTGTAGGCACCGGCCAGCAGGTTCTCTTCAATGGTGAGATGCGCAAAGCAATGGCGCCCCTCCATGACCTGCACGACGCCGCGCTGCACCAGCTCGGACGGGGACAGGTTCTCGATGCGCTCGCCGCGCAACTCGATGCCGCCCTTGGTGACTTCGCCGCGTTCGCCCTTGAGCAGGTTCGATATGGCGCGCAGCGTAGTGGTCTTGCCCGCGCCGTTGCCGCCGAGGATGGTCACGATCCTGCCCTCGGGCACGCTCAGCGAAACGCCCTTGAGAACCAGGATGACGTGGTTGTAGATGACTTCGATGCCGTTGACGGTCAGGACCGGGTCGGAACTGCTCATACGGGGTACCTCGAATTTCTGCCGCCCGCGCCAATCGCCCTGCTGCATGAGGGCGACGATACGGGCGGCGCACTGGGGTGCCGGATCACCGTGCGGCCCGGCGCAGCAGGCCGCATCGGTCTCATCAGGATTCGCAGTCTTGCGGGCTGCGCGCGGTGATCTTCTTCTCGGCCGCGTACCTGCTTGCCGCCGCCTTGACCATGGGCTCGAGGATCGACATGTCAGCCTTCAGCCAGTCGGAATCGAGCTGCCACTCCTTGCCATCCCATTTGTAGGCACGGGCCCACGAGGGGCCCATATGGTCGGTGCAGGACGTGGCAAACGGGCGGATGACATCTTCAAGGCCGGCAGCCTCGATTTTCTTCGCGTCGAAGTTCAGGTTTTCGTACCCCCAGCGGGCCTGGGCCGGCGTCATGACCTTGCCCATGCCGAAGCGTTCCTGCGCGCGACGCACGCCTTCGACCGCGAACATGGCGTTCATCAGGCCGCGCATGTACAGCGCCTCGCCCACTTCCTCCTTCGGGCCGGACCCCTTTCCATTCGCGTGCAGAACCCGCAGCACTTCCTGCGCGATCTTCGACTTGGCACCGGGGCCGGGCTGGATCAATACCGCGCTATAGCCTTCGGCCCCGTCGATGCCCTTGACATCGGACTCCGAGCCGGACGGCCAGACACCCACCATCTTGGTTCGCGGATACCCCGTCGCCTGCGCCTCCTTGATGGCGGTGCTGTTCATCACGCCCCAGCCCCACAGCAGCACGAAGTCCGGGCGCGTCTGCCGAATCCGCAGCCAGGCCGACTTCTGCTCCAGGCCCGGATGCGGAACCGGAATCATCGAGAGCTCGAATCCATGCATCTGCGCCCGCTTGGTCAGCACCGGGATGGCTTCCTTGCCGTAAGGGCTGTCGTGATAGAGCAGGGTGATCTTCTTCCCCTTGAGCTTGTCGAGTCCGCCGACCTTGCCGGCCACATACTGCAATTGCGTGTCGGCTGACGCCCAGTGCGTGCCCGCGATCGGGAAGCTCCATTTGAAGACCGAGCCGTCCGCGCTTTCGCTCAAGCCATAGCCGGGCGTGAGAATCGGAATGCCGTCCTGCGGCGCCTTCTCCGTCAGCGCGAAAGTAATGCCGGTCGACATGGTTTGAAAGACCGTCGCCCCACCATGCTTGCCCTTGAGGCGCTCATAGCACTCCACACCGCGGTCGGTGGCATAGCCCGTTTCGCACTCCTCCCAGAGGATCTTGACGCCGTTGATGCCGCCTCTTTCATTGACGAGCTTGAAGTAATCGACAAAGCCGTTGGCCCAGGGCGTTCCGCTCGGCGCATACGGACCGGTGCGGAAGGTCAGCAGCGGGAAGAACTGCTCCTTGGGTTGGGCAAATGCCGATGGAGCGGCCAGCATGCCGCACATCGCGGCGACCAGCGCGGTTGAGCGAATCAGGGGTCGTGCTTTCATTCTGTGTCTCCTCTTTGTTATGAAGAAAAACGGGCGAACGACTTCGCTGCGTCTAATGCGGGAAAGGCCATACCCGCAATTTTTGTTTACCGGTGCTCCACAGCTTGGCCAGGCCATGCGGTTCAACGATGAGAAACCAGACGATGAGCGCGCCGAACACCATCGCCTCGATATGGGAGACCGCAGCCGTCGAGATCGACAGGCCGACCAGGGCTCCGAGCGCAGGCACGAGCTGACTCAGCACGATGGGAAGCACGACGATGAAGGCCGCTCCGAAGAAACTGCCCATGATCGAACCCATGCCGCCGATGATGACCATGAACAGCAACTGGAAGGAGCGATCGATGGAAAATGCGGACGGCTCCCAGGCACCCAGATGCACGAAGCCCCACAATGCACCCGCCACGCCGACGATGAAGGAGCTCACGGCGAAGGCGCTGAGCTTGGCGTACATGGGCCGTATGCCGATGACGGTTGCGGCCACGTCCATGTCCCGGATGGCCATCCATTCGCGGCCGATGGCCGAGCGCACCAGGTTCTTTGCGATCAGCGCGAACACGACCACGAAGCTCAGGCAGAACAGATACTTTTCCAGAGGTGACGAAACGGTCCAGCCCAGCACGTCGAGATTCGAAACCGAAACCGACCCGGATGAACTGTTGTTGGTGAACCAGCCGATGCGCAGGAATGCCCAGTCGCAGAAAAACTGCGCGGCCAGCGTGGCGACAGCCAGATACAAGCCCTTGACGCGCAGGCTCGGGATGCCGAAGAACATCCCGACCAGGGTGGCGGATGCGCCACCGACCAGCAGTGCCCCGATCAGCGGCATGGCGTCGATGCGCACGTAAGCGTTGTAGGCCATGTAGGCCCCGACCGCCATGAAGGCGCCGGAACCCATGGAAATCTGTCCGCAATAGCCAACCAGGATGTTGACTCCGATGGCGGCCAGGGACAGGATCAGGAAGGGAATCAGAATGGCACGAAACAGATATTCGTCCGCCAGCATGGGAATGCCGGCAAAGGCAAGGGCCAGTATGGCAAGCACTGCCCAGCGGTCCTGCAGGATCGGGAAGATCTGCTGATCGGCCCGGTAGGAGATCTTGAGTTGCCCGTTCTCTTGATAAATCATTCTGTTGTCTCCCTACACGCGGTCGATGATCTTTTCGCCGAACAGTCCCTGCGGGCGGAACAGCAGGAACACCAATGCCAGCGCGTAGGCAAACCAGATCTCGATGCCGCCTCCGATGTACGGTCCGAGGTAGACCTCGGAAAGCTTTTCTCCGACGCCGATGATCAGGCCGCCGATGATCGCGCCCGGCACGGACGTCAGCCCGCCGAGGATGATCACGGGCAGGGCGCGCAAGGCGACCGTGGTCAGCGAAAACTGCACGCCCAGCTTGGAGCCCCAGATGATGCCGGCCACCAGCGCGACGATGCCGGCCACGCACCAGACGACGACCCAGATGCCGTTGAGCGGAATGCCGATCGATTGCGCCGCCTGATGATCGTCCGCCACCGCGCGCAGCGCGCGACCGGTCACGGTCTTCTGGAAAAACAGCGACAGCAGGGCGACCAGCAGCGCAGCCAGGCAGGCGGCATAGACGTCTTCCAGATTGACGAGGACGCCGCCTTCGAACACGCTTTCCAGAACAAAGGCCGGGTCCTTGGGCATGCCGACATCGATCCGGTAGATGTCACTGCCGAATATGGTCTGGCCGAGGCCATCGATGAAATAGGTGATGCCCAGGGTCGCCATGAGCAGGGTCGCCGCTTCCTGGTTGACGAGGTGCCGCAGCACCAGGCGCTCGATCAGCCAGGCCAGCACGAACATCAGCGCTGCGGCGAGAGCGAATGCAATGAGATTTGCCAGGAACTTGCTCTCAAAGCCGAACCACGCCGGCGCCCATTCCGCAAACCGTGCCATGGCCAGCGCGGCAAACAGCACCATCGCACCCTGAGCAAAGTTGAACACGCCGGACGCCTTGAAAATCAGGACGAAGCCCAGCGCCACCAGCGAATACAACATCCCGGCCATCAGGCCGCCCAGTAGCGTTTCGAGAAAAAATGCCATCGTTCCACCCTTGAAACCGTTGGCGCTGCGCCAGTTGAAATCCCAGTGGGTCCGCTTTCCAGGAGCCTCGGCCACGACGCTTTCCGGCGAAAGGTCGAGGCCGCGCGGGTCATGCCGTCCCTAATTCGTCGTGCCGAGGTAAGCCCTGATGACTTCATCGTTGCTGCGGACTTCCTCGGGCGTGCCATCGCCGATCTTCCTGCCGTAGTCGAGCACGACGACTCGATCGGAGATGTCCATCACCACGCCCATGTCGTGCTCGATCAGGACGACCGTGGTTCCGAATTCGTCGTTGACGTCCAGGATGAAGCGGCTCATGTCCTGCTTTTCTTCCAGGTTCATCCCCGCCATGGGTTCGTCCAGCAGCAGCACCTTCGGCTCCATAGCCAGCGCGCGCCCCAGGTCGACACGCTTCTGCAGTCCGTACGACAGCTGCCCGACCGGTGTTTTCCGATAGGCCTGGATTTCGAGAAAATCGATGATGTGTTCGACGAATTCCCTGTGCTGTTCTTCTTCGCGCTGTGCCCCGCCGATGCCGAACGGATTGCGGATGGCCTGCATGAACAGGTTGCTCTTGATGCGCAGATTGCGCCCGGTCATGATGTTGTCGACCACGCTCATGCCCTTGAACAGCGCCAGGTTCTGGAACGTGCGCGCGATCCCCATCTCGGCGACCTGGCGGCTGTTCATCTGGCTGAACGTCTGGCCGCGAAAGACGATCGAGCCTTCCTGCGGCTGATACACGCCGTTGATGCAGTTGAGCATGGAGCTCTTTCCGGCGCCGTTCGGACCGATGATGGAACGGATCTCCCGTTCCCGAACGTTGAAGCTGATGTCGGTCAGCGCCTTGACGCCGCCGAAACGCAGGCTGATGTTCTGCACATCCAGGATGACGTCACCGATCTTCTTGCTCATGCTGCCCCTTTCATCGTGGAGAACGTTCTGGCGTCGCCGATCTTCAAGGTGGCACTCACCGTCGTCGTACGACCGTCTTCGAACTTGACCTGGGTTTCGATGAACTGCTCGCTGCGTCCCTCATACAGCGCATCGACCAGCACGCGGTACTTGTCGCCGATGAAGCCGCGGCGAACCTTGTTCGTGCGCGTGAGTTCGCCGTCGTCGGCGTCGAGCTCCTTGTGCAGGACCAGGAACCGGCTGATCTGGCTGCCGGCCAGCATGGCATCCTCGCTCAGATCCGCGTTGACTTTTTCGACGCACTCAAGGATGAGCTCGTACACCTGGGGCTTCTGCGCGAGATCGGTGTAACCGGCGTAAGGCATGCCACGCCTTTCCGCCCAATTGCCGACGGCCTCGAAGTCGATATTGATCATCACGCATACCTTCTCGCGCTGATCGCCGAAGGCCACCGCCTCCTTGATGTACGAAAAGAACTTGAGCTTGTTCTCAACGTACTTGGGTGCGAACAAGGCGCCGTCGTACGGCCCGCCCTTGAGGCGTCCGACGTCCTTGACGCGGTCGATGATGCGCAGGTGTCCTTGAGCGTCGATGATGCCGGCGTCATTCGTGCGGTACCAGCCGTCCTCGGTCAGCACTTCGGCCGTCGCCTTCGGGTCCTTGTAGTAACCCTTGAGCAGGCCGGGCGACCGGACCAGCACTTCGCCGTCCTCGGACAGTTTGATTTCCACGCCATCGCAAGGCACGCCCACGGTGTCCGCCTGGGCCTGGTCGTCGGGTTGCAGGCATACGAACACCGCCGTTTCGGTCTGGCCGTAGAGCTGCTTGAGGTTGATGCCGAGCGAGCGGTAGAACGTGAACAGGTCCGGACCGATGGCTTCGCCCGCGGTGTAGGCCACGCGGATGCGGCTCATCCCCAGGCTGTTGCGAAGCGGCCGGTACACCAGGACATTGCCCAGCGCATAGAGCAGCCGGTCGGACAGGCCGACCGGGCGTCCGCTCATCTTCGCCGGCCCGACACGGCGCGCGACTTTCATGAAGTAGTGAAACATCGCGCGCTTGATGGCGCCCGCATCCTCCATGCGGATCATCACATTCGTGAGCAGCCCCTCGAACACGCGCGGAGGCGCGAAGTAGTACGTGGGCCCGACTTCGTTCATGTCGATCGTCACCGTGCCCGACGACTCAGGGCAGTTGACCACATAGCCGGCCACCAGCCACTGCGCGTAGGAGAAAATGCTCTGGCCGATCCACGCCGGCGGCAGGTAGGCGAGCACTTCCTCCTGCGCGGTGAGGCGGTCGAACGCGATGCCGGCCCGTGCCCGGTCGATGAGGTTCGCATGCGTATGCACGACGCCCTTCGGATTGCCTGTCGTGCCGCTGGTGAAGAACAATGACGCGACGTCTTCCGGCTCGCCCAGTTCGATCTGCTCGCGAAAGAATCCGGGATGCCCCGTCGCAAAAACACCGCCGCTGGCCACCAGTTCGTCCAGCGCATGCAGACCGGGTTCCTCGTAGTTGCGCATGCCGCGCGGGTCGTCATAGTAGATGTGCGTGAGCTGCGGACAGCGGTCGCGTATCTCCAGCATCTTGTCGACCTGCTCCTGATCTTCCACGATCGCGAAACGCACCTCCGCGTTGTTGATCGGGAAGATGCATTCTGTGGCGACAGCGTCCTGATAGAGCGGGACCGGTACGGCCCCCAGCGATTGCAAAGCCAGCATCGTTGCATACAGCCGCGGACGGTTTGCACCGACAACCACGACGTGTTCACCCCGCACGATTCCGGCCTGATGCAAACCGCAAGCCAGTGCCTCCACAAGCTGCGCCATGTCGGCCCAGCTTGTGACCTGCCATATGCCGTACTTTTTTTCGCGCATCGCGGTGTCACGGGGGCGCAGGCGGGCTTGCTCCAGCAAGAGGCGGGGGAACGTTGTCTGCATGGTGCTCACATCCCTTCGAGTTGAGATTGAAAGCCGGGTATTGGCGCGACGGCTGCGCGATCCTCGTGCCGCCGCAGGGCATGCTGGCGCTGCGCTGCTAGGAAAAGGGCGCGCAGGTCGGCGTCCGTGCCGTCCGCCGCCACGGCTTCGCAGTACCGCCAGTATTCCGGCTGCACTTGGGCCCCGACGCGCACCGCGTCGCCGAGACGGATCAGGGCGAGGCGTCGATGGCCGTTCTGAACGCTGCGTGCGAGCAGTTGCAACGCGGCCTGGCACGCGCGCTGGCAATCCTCGGCGGACGCGCCGCTGCGGGCTCCGACTGCGAGGCTGCGCTTGAGCATCCGCACCTGCTCCTTCGCCGAGTGCGCGCGAGGATGGGGGAGAACCGTTCGGACCATCGTCAGCTCCCTTCAACCTGCAGCGACTGGTCCAGGAGGTAGACCGTGCCGTGCAGCCCGGCCACGTATTGTCCATTCCTGGCGCGCGTGATGTTCACCCGGTAGCTCCCGATCTTGCGCGAACGGGATACTTCAAAGGCATGCGCGACCAGCCATTCGCCCCCTTCCACGGCAGAGGCAATGCTGATCTGCCCGTCCACCAGCGTCGCAATCCGTCCGTAGGAATTGCAGGCAAGTCCGAGGGCCGTGTCGCCCAGCGCGAAGATCGCGCCGCCGTGGCAGCGCCCGTTGAAGTTGATGTGATGCGCCTGAACCTCCATGCGAACGGTAGCGCTGCCTGGGGACGCTTCTATCAGCTCAAGGCCCAGGTGGCGAGCGTACCCGTCGGCTCGAATCAGCTTCGACAGGAGCTTGCGCGCCGCATTTGCCGGACTGCCCAGGTGCCGCGTCCCCTTGTGCTCTCGAGCGCAGAGCCAGTCGACAAGTTGTGCAATCCCTTCTCCTGAAACGGCCACTGTCTTCATTACCGGCGGCACGATGCTCTGGTCGGTGCGCAGCGCCAGCATCGCCTTGAGCTGCTCTTCGGTGCGCGCAGCGTCAGGCAGGTCTGCCTTGGTGACGACAAAGGCATCGGCAATTTCAAGGATGCCTGCCTTGATGGCTTGCACGTCGTCGCCCAGGCCTGGTGGACAAATGACGATCCGGGTATCGGCGTAGCGCGTAATCTCGACTTCCGACTGCCCCGAGCCTACGGCTTCCACGATGAGCACGTCGAACCCGGCCGCGTCGAACAGATCGATCACGTCGGCCGCCGCCGCCGAAAGCCCGCCAAGGTGGCCGCGCGAAGCCAGCGAGCGGATGAACACGCCGTCGTCGCTCTGCATCGCACCCATCCGGATGCGGTCGCCGAGCACCGCTCCACCCGTGATCGGACTCGACGGGTCGACTGCGATCACCGCCACCGTCAGGCTGCGCGCTCTCAGCGCTTCGATCAGGACCGATACCAGTGTCGACTTGCCGCCCCCCGGAGGCCCTGTCACGCCGATCACATGCGCGTGCCCGACATGCTCGGCAACCGAGAAACGGATGGCGTGCATGCGTTCATCGCCGCTTTCAAGCGCAGTGACGGCACGGGCGATGGCGCGGCGGTCACGACTCAGAATGTCTTCGATTCGAAATTCCACCGGCATCCTCATACGATCGTCAGCGGTTGGCCAAAGCCCATCTCCCTGCGCAGCGTGGCGCAAATCTCGCCGTGCGTGGCACCTGCGTCGGCGGCTTCCACCACCTGCTCGAACACGTTGCCGTCTTTTGAATTGGCCGCGCTGGCGAGCACATCCAGGGCTTTCGCCACGGCAGACTGAGAGCGCGTCTTCTTGAACTCGGTCAGCCTCTTGACCTGCATTTCCATGCGCTCGCGTGCCGGATACTCCAAGGTCGGGTAGTCGGCATCGTTCTCTTCGATCTGATAGGCATTGACGCCCACGATGGTCTGTTCGCCGGAATCGACCTGCTTCTGGAACTTCAAGGCCGACTCGCCGATCATCTGCTGCACCAGTCCCTTGTTCACGGCCTGATACATGCCGCCCGCCGCATCGATCAGGTCGATCAGGGCATTGATCTTTTCCTCCATCTGATCGGTCAGCGTCTCGATGTAGTAGGAGCCGCCCAGAGGATCGATCACGTCGGTCAGATGCGCTTCCTCGCGCAGAATGTTCTGCGTGGCCACCGCAATGCGCGCGGCCTCCGCCGTCGGCGTGGAGAACACTTCGTCGTACGAGTCGGTGTGCAGCGATTGCAGCCCGCCGAAGATCCCTGCCATGGCCTGCACCGTGACCCGCGCGATATTGTTGAGCGGCTGCTGCCGGGTCAGGTCCACGCCCGAAGTCTGGCCATGAAACTTGAAGCGCCAGGAACGCGGGTCCTTCGCGCCGAAGCGCTCGCGGCACAGCCGGGCCCAGATGCGGCGACCGGCGCGGAACTTGGCCACTTCTTCAAACAGGCTGATGGAAATGTCGAAGAAGAAGGTGAAGCGCGGCAGGAAGCTGTCCGGGTCCATCCCGCGCGCGATGCAGTCTTCCGCGTACTGGATGCCGGAACACAGCGTGAATGCCATGGCTTCGGCAGGCGTCGCACCGGCCTGCTGCATGTGCTGACCGACGATCGACAACGGATTCCAGCTCGGCACGTGCTTGTTGGCGAAATCGATGTGATCGATCACGATCCGGCGCGCACCCTGGAGATCGATGCGGAAGAACATGTGATTCGCCACGAAGTGCGAAATGCAGTCGCTCTGGTTCGACGTGCCGGTGATCTTGTTCCAGGGAATGCCGCGCCGGCGTGCGACCGCGAGTTCGAATGCGAGCAGCGTGAACGGCGTGGGGTCGTTCATCGCGGTCGACAGCGACTCGATGGGGATGCCGTCGAGCGCGCGCTCCATGTCTTCAACCGTGTTGATGACCGTCCCGCAGGTGCCCAGCAGTTCGATCGGCACTTCATCGGCGTCGTAGCCGCGGTAGACGGAGTTGCACGGAATGAGCGAGAGCGCCGAGGCGCCGAGCGCGAGGATCTCCTTGACGCGCTTGTTGTAGTCCTCCGGCACACCCAGTCCAATCAGCTGTCTTTGCGTCCAGCTGCGGCCGCGGTACATCGTCGCGTAGATGCCGCGCGTGTTCGGATATTCGCCGGGGAAGCCCAGGGTATTCAGGTAGTTTCCCCCGGACCAGTCCTCGGGTGTGTACAGCGGCTTGACTTCAATGCCGGAACGGTTGGCGATGGGGCGCGTATCGAGTGCGCCTGCCGCAAACTCCCGCTCCCACTTCGCGCGCGCGGCATCGAAGCCGCCGTTCTGATTGGACTGTTGTGATTCGGCCATCTTCACACCTCACTGTGAGTTCGACTTTCGGCAAGGGAGCGGACTGTGTTGACGATGTCTTCGAGCGAGGACCCCGGATGAAAGACTTTTGCCACTCCGGCATTGATCAATTCCTTCTCGTCCTTGGCCGGAATGATTCCGCCGACCACGACCTTGACGTCATCCAGACCTGCATCCCGCAGTGCCTTCATCAGCTGAGGAATGATCAGATGATCGGTTGCAAGCGATGAAATGCCGATGACGTCAGCGTCTTCCTCGGTGGCCAGCTTCACGACGGTCGAAATCTCCTGCCACGGCGGCGTGTAGATCACTTCCATTCCCGCGTCGCGCAGGCATGCGGTAATGACCCGGCTCCCGCGGTCATGCCCGTCAAATCCGATTTTCGTAACGATGACCTTCGGTGGGCGTTTACTCATCTAGACGCTCCTTCAATAGCCCCACAAGTTTTCGCGCCAGAACGCGGGGGGAATCGCGTCCTTGCGGATCGAACCAGAGCAGCGACCAGTTGAGCGCTCCCATGAGCATCAAGCGCAGCACGCGTCGGTCGGTCCCTGGCGGAAGCGGAAGATCGGCCACCGCCTCGCGGAACCGATTCTCGTAATTGATGCGGAGAGCGCGCAGTTCGACTGAGACGGCAGGTATGTCATTCGGAATCACACGGATCAGAACCCGAGCGTAATCGCTGTCCTTGAGCACGACCTCGAGGTGGGAGCGGCACAGCACCTCCAGCCTTGACCAGGGCTTCGTCTCCGTGGCCAGCGCAGCCGTGGCCGCCTTTTCCAGCTGCGACACCCCGGCGCTGTAGACCGCCAGAAGCAGCTCTTCCTTGGACGCGAAGTGGTGGTAGACCGACCCGGCCAGCATGTCGACCGCAAGCGCGATATTGCGTATCGATGTCGCTGCATAACCGCGTTGAGCGAAAAGATGAGCGGCCGCATCAAGCAATTCCTGAACCCGGCTGTCAGACCGTTGTGCGCGAGGTTGTCTTTTTGAGGGCACGATAAAACTAGCTAACGTTTGTTAGGCTAATTAACGCTGCTTCTCATTGCCGTGTCAACCACTTGGCGCCGCCGATCATGCTGCGACGCAGCGTATCGCTGGTCGCGCGGATCCCTGATGGACGCGCCCATTCAACAGGGCTACCGCAGCTACGTATTCATCATTGCTCGTCCTCGTCGTCCTCGTCAGGTTCTTCAAAGCCCTGCCGTGCCGCCCGAGACTCGTCGGATGTCGCTGCCAGCAGTCGCTTGGTCTTGATGCTGGTCTTGATCCCTGCTTGAGCCGGTCCAGCGTAGCGCGATAGTGTCTGGCCTGCTGTTCGTGCTGGTAGGCGATCGCCTGCCGTGCCGCGCCGATCTGCTGCCGCTCGGCCGCCTCCTCCGGCGTCTCCACCGGCCGATCAGCCGCGGCATCGGGGCCCGGTACCGTCCCCAGTTCCGTCAACTCCTGGTCGATCTCTGCCAGCGTAGCCCGGGCCCGCGCCATTTCCCCGGCCTGGGCGGCCAGCAGCGCAAACCGCGAAGCACGCGCCCGGGCACACTCGGCCCGGTGCTCGGCCCGAGCCAATGCCTGCGGCGCGGCGGCGAGGTCTTCATGCTGTTCGCGCAAGGCGTCCAGTTCCTTCTGCACCGTTGCCTTCTCGCGCCCCAGGCGCTGGATCGTCCCCTCGGCGCTGGGCATCAGGGCCTGCGCTTCCCGCGCATCGCCCAGGAGCTTGCATTGCCCCTGCAGATCGGTACCCGCACACGGGACCTCGCCGGTCAGTCCGAAGCGCCGCCCCAACTCCTCCGCCTTGAGCACCGCCTGCCCGGCCTCGCGCTCGATCCCGGACAATTTCTGCCGGGCCATCCGCTCCGTAGCGTGGCACTGGGTCAGGCGTTGAACGTGCTCCCGCCACGTTCCGACCTGGGCTGATCGTAGCGACAAGACTCGCTCTGCCAGTGGCAGACGGCGCTCTCCATGCCGCACGGCTTGCGCACCCGCCAGCAAGGTGAGGCACTGCCGGCGCTGGTTCTGCAAGACCTGCCGGCGGTTGCGCTCCTGACCGAGACGCTGGGCGATACGCTGCTCCAGCCGTTCCAGCCGCTGTTGCTCGCCCCGATCCTGTGCCTGCAAGGCTTCGATGGCTTCTTTGCCGGCCTGGATCACTGCTTGGCATTCGCCCTGAAGTTGTCGCCGGCGCGCTTCCACGCCTTGCGCCTGCTCGCGCTCGGCGATCAACAGTGCATGCCGCGTTCGCGCCGAATCCTGCTCGGCGTGGGCCGCCTGTCGGGTCGACAGGCATTGCGCGACGCGAGTCTGGGCGCCGTCGAGCCGGCGCCGGTCGCCCGCGATCCGCTGCGCTTCCTCGTCCAGCGAGGCCTGTTCCTGCCGGATCGCCGCGAGACCCGTCTTGAGCAGACGCGCCGTCTCGGCTGCTTTCTGGCCGAGGGCCCGGATCTCCTCCTGCCCGAGCAGATCGGCCAGCAGGGTCTTGATCTCGGCATTGCGGTAGGCGCTCAACTGCCGCTTGCCCTGTGCCGAGAACACCGAGGTGAAGAAGGTGTCGGCGCTGCCGCAGATGCTCTCGACGCAGCGGGTATAGGTGTCCACTTTGCCGTCGGACACGGTGCCGTCGTCGAGCGCCATGGGCTTCCACGCACCATCGTAGGCGAGCACGAACAGGAAGGCTTCGGTCTTGCGCCGGCCGTTGAGGCGGACCACGACCTGCGAGCGGTAACTACGGCCGTCGTGCGCCCAGATCAGGTCTTTCTCGTTCTCGGGCAGACAGACGTGGTCGTAATAGGAGAAGCCGCCTGGACCGGCCACACCGGCTCGCGAGGGCATCGTGAGATACGGGTGCATGTTGTCCATCACGGTGGTCTTGCCGCGCCCGTTGGCGCCGACGATGGCAACCAGTTCGGCGCCATCGGCCAGTCGCTCGAAATCCAGGGTCAGGACATCGCGCCCCAGGCCATCGCGGATGCCGCGAAAGCCTTTGAGGGTGAGTGAAAGCGGTTGCATGGTGGGGGTGCTCCTGCGGGATGACCCATTCAGTCTCCCGCATGAAAAAGGGTCTGCAAGCCCGTCCCCAAGGGGACGGATCGGGTAAGGTCAGGACGACAGCGCAGGCGCCAAATCAGGCTGCGGCGAAGACCGGGTGATAGGGGTCGCGACGGCTGCCTCGCACGCCGGACCGGCCTGCCTCCGCAGCACACCCTCGGCAATGGCTTCCGGTGCCTGGCTGGACAGCGCGTGCAGGCAGGCGAGCAACGGTTCGTCCTGCGCCTCGGTCGCCTGCGCCCATACCCGCACCTTGTCCGCCAGATTCGCCAGTTGCGAGATCCCAGCCGCCCGCGTGCGCACCACGGGGACAATTCGCCCCTCCAGCTTGGTCTCCGCCGCCCCAGCCAGTAGCCGCTCGATCGCCGCCCGGTCGACCTCGTGGCGATCTTCGTCGGCGACGGTCCAGCGCACGCGCACGAACACTCCGGCGACGTCCAGCTGGGCGACGGTAGCACGCAGGGCCTCGAGGTCGGGCTTGCCGTCGAACACGATATCGACGGTGCGGCGCGCTGGCGTCGCCTCCAGCATGCAGCGCGCCTGATCGGCGTCGACCTCCCACAGCAGGAACCCCTTCTCGCCCTCCTCGCCGTAGTGGAAGCGGCCGATGGAACCGGCATAGGCGATACATTGCCCACCTGCCGCCCCTTCTGCGGCCCAGGACTGATGGCGGTGGATGTGTCCCACCATGAAAGCCTGTGTCTCGGCGGCGAACAGCGCACCGGTGGTGAACTCGTGATCGAAGCCGGCCATCGGCACGCCGTGCTCGCTCACGCAGCCGAACACCGTGCCGTGGGAAACACCGATGGCGGGCATACCCTGCCGGCGGGCCGCGCGATGGGTCGGCGCGTAACCGCGCAGCAAGCAGGCGAGGTTTTCGCCAACGGCCTGGGCGGCGTCCGCCGCACCGACCGCCGCCGCGACCGCGGCCTTGTTCACCGTGGGCACGCAGGAAAACAGCGCGCGAGCACCGGCCGGCAGCCGGTCGAAGCACCAGTCCGTCGAAGCCAGCCATTCACCTTGGGCGGTGAGGGCGACCTGCCCGATCCGGTCGGCCACATGCACTGGATGCCGTCCCCCCAGCAGCCGGAAGATCGCCAATGTGCCCGGCGGCTCATGCGAGAACGTCCCTTGCAGCATCAGCACCGGGCAATGCTCGGCCAGCCGCCGTACCTGGGCGAACAGCCGTTCGGCGGCCGGGGCGTGCAAGTCCAGGCCATGGTCGGTGGCATCGCCCGACAGGACGGCCGCCTCCACGCCCAGCGCGATGGCTCGGTCGATGGCGCCGCCGAAGCAGCGATCGGCTTCCGTCAGGTTCTTGGTGCCGTAGTGCAGATCGGAGAAATGGGCGATGCGGATCATGAGGCTCTCCCGCGGGAGGCGAGCTGCAGTTCGCTCTCGATCTTGTCGAGATAGCCCTGTGGGTCATTGCCGTAGCGCTCCAGCTCGTCCCAGGCCCGAGCGCGGCCATTCGGGTTGATCTTCCAGCCCCTTCCCCACCGCCGATCGGCATACGTCTGGTAGCGTTCCGACGCGATCCCGTACGCCTGCACGCGCGCCATGAGTTGCTCGAAGCTGGGACGGCCCTCGCGCAGCGGCGGCGCCTCGGCGGATGCCGCTTCGGTCGCCATCACCACCTAGCTGTCGGCCGGCGCCGGCTGCGGCGGATCGGCGCTCGCCGCCACCGAGCTCCCCTGAAGCAGCTGCGTCGCCAGTTGCGCCTGGACCAGGGCCGTCTCGGTGTCTTCGTTGTCGCGCAGCAAGGCCGTCACGTCCACCGGCGCCTCCAAGTCGATGATCCACTGCGGCACGCGCACCGCTCTCCCCTGCTCGTCGATGTGCGCCACCTCCATCAGTTTCTTGGTCAGGTAGAACGGCGTGCGTTGCCGGTCGAGGAAACCCGAGATGCGCCCGCCGCGCAGGAAGCCCACGGTCTCGAACTTCTGGATCGCCGCGTTCATCGCATAGAAGCTGTTGGTGTGCAGTTCGAAGGCGCTGATCGAACGGATGCCGGGAATGAAGAACAGGAAGCGTCCGGTCAGGTTGCACTGGCGCTGCTGGTACTCGCGACAGGTCTCGGGATCACACAGGCCGCCGTTGTCCTCGCGGATCACGGTCTTGCGCCCGCCGAAAAGGCGGATCGTGCGCCGGCCCGTCTCGTCGACCGGCACCGAGGCATGGCACATGCAGTGGCGCACCCGGCCGTCGGCCGAGTATTGCGACCAGTAATGCTTCTCGTGCGTGCCCCAGGCCGCCAGTTCGTGCGGCATCACGGTCTGCCAGTAGTCGGAGGGGAATACCACCGGAAAGCGATACAGACGCCGGCCTTCGCCCCGGTCCTCGCCATAAGCCTCCAGAATCGCGCGAGCGACCTCGGGATTGGGGAAGTCCTGCGCCCGCACGGTGAACCACGGCACGTTGCGCGGAACCAGCGGCGTCTTGAGATCGGGCAGTGCCTCGGTGATGGCGCGCTCGATCTGCTCGAAGGAGTGGCCCGCGGCTACACCCTGCTCGTAGATCGCCTGGGCCTTGGGCTCTCCGGCGGCCTTCTTCGTGAGCACTTTGATGCCCGCGCGGATCTTGCCGCCGGTGGGAATGCGGGCGGGGCCTTGCCCCAGCAGGGTCGGCGCAGCCGTCGTCCCGCCGCCCTGCACGGCGATGACGGGGTGTGCGTTGGGATGGGCCATAACGGCACTCCTCCATGAATATCGGGACATTCCGATGATTCATGCTCTCGCGACTTCCTCTGGCTTCAACCCCGCGCCGAACCGCAGGCGTTTACGCGCATCATGCCTGATAGATACAATGGAGCCCGGCGCCCGCCATGCTTGCACACGAGCAGAAGAAGGCCTTCCTTACCGATCCTCATGTTCAGCGACACCTCGACACCGGGTGCGTCGGCATTAAACGTGTGCGCTTAGTCCGACCGCCTCGGTTCACTTGAGGAGCAACTGTCATGAGCATCAAACAACTGTGCTTCGACGCACATCGCCAGCTTCGCGACCAGCACGGAATCGCTGTCCGTCGCGCCCACCTCTACGAACTACTAGCCGCACTACTGGGCTTCAACTCCCATGCGGCGCTCGCGACCGACGCCGTCATCGGTCAGGTACGACAGGCGAGGAGATCCATCAACGATGACCTGACCCGACTGTCCAAGCGCTGCCTGGCCTTGGGCTATCCCACCGCGGAAAGCCTACGCATCGTCGAGGCCATCACCGCGCTGGCCGAGACTCACCGGTTGGTCGCAGTCGATGTCAGATATCTGGTGAAAGTGGTCGCAGGCGACTCCGACAGCTGGGATGTGTTGATTTCCACGCAGAACTGACCCGGGGTTTTCATCTAAAACTGACCCACCGGTTTATGCGCACAGTATAGCTACGCGGGGTTGGTGTTGGGTTCAGTTTGTGGTGCTGGGTCTCCTTGCGGTTTTGGGGTTCGAGTACGGCCCGGCTGCAGCCGGGCCGTACTCGTCTTGAAGCGCCAGGACTCGTTGCCGGTCTCGACGATATGGCAGTGGTGGGTCAGGCGGTCGAGCATGGCGGTGGTCATCTTCGCGTCGCCAAAGACGCGGTCCCACTCGGCGAACGACAGGTTGGTCGTGATCATCACGCTGGTGTGCTCGTAGAGCTTCGACAGGAGATGGAAGAGCAAGGCGCCGCCGGCCTGGCTGAACGGGAGGTAGCCCAGTTCGTCGAGAATCACCAGGTCTACGTAGAGCAGCCGATAGGCGAGCTGTCCCGCCTTGCCTTGGGCCTTCTCCTGCTCCAGGGTGTTGACCAGTTCCACCGTCGAGAAGAAGCGCACGCGTTTGCCCAGATGCTGGATCGCCTCGCTGCCGATGGCAGTCGCCAAATGCGTCTTGCCGGTGCCCGGCCCGCCGATCAATACGACGTTGTGGGCGGCAGCGATGAAGTCGCCGCGGTAGAGTCGGCACACCAAGGCTTCATCCACCTTTGCCTGTGCGAAGTCGAAGCCGGCAAGGTCACGATGCGCGGGGAAGCGCGCGGCCGT
Source organism: Propionibacterium sp. (assembly GCA_022837595.1). Classification (GTDB taxonomy): domain Bacteria; phylum Actinomycetota; class Actinomycetes; order Propionibacteriales; family Propionibacteriaceae; genus Brooklawnia. The sequence continues at coordinate 133,454 of JALHFX010000001.1, read as the reverse complement.
CATCTGGTAGGCGATTGAGCGGACTTCGCGCTCCGCGGTTTCCGCTGCCAGCAGCTCGCCCATCCATTGTTCGGGCGGCATGTCGCTGTGCCGTGCCTTGGCGACCAGCTCCGGCCAACACTGCGCCATCCCATGCAGCTTCAGTGCCTTGAGGCGTCCGATCAGTTCAATCGACATGACGGACCTCCGGGCGCAGGCGGTCGTAGCGATGCACGTCGGACTTCGGTTCCTCGCGCACCGCGAGCGTCGTCGCAACGACAGTCGGTGACGTGCCCGCCTTGAGCCGCGCGAGCACGTTCAGCACATGCTCGCCGCTCGGGCGGCCGGACTCGAGCGCGACTTCGGCGGCCACCAGTACGGCCTCCAGACCATGGCGCGGGATGGCACCGAGCACGTCGGCCATCACCCGGTCGCCGCCGCTTTGCTTGAGCAGGTGACGCTGCAGGCGCAGGAGCGGTTCGGGCATCTGGGCAAACGGTGCGCCGTTTCTGAGCGCGCCGGGCTTGCGATCGATGACGCCGATGTAGTGGGTGAAGTCGTAGACGGTCTGGTCGCGCTCGAAGCTGCGCACATGGCGGGCCACTTCGTGTCCGTCGGCGACGAGCCGCAGTTCGTTGGGGTAGATGCGCAGGCTCAGCACTGCGTGGGCGTGTTCGGCCGGCACGCTGTAGCGGTTGCGCTGGAAGTGGATGAGCGCCGTGCTGGTGACCCGGACCGGTTTTTCGACATAGCCGTCGAAGGGTTTCGGGTTGGGCAGCATCTGCATGAGTTCGTCCTGCAGCAATTCGCCGATCGTCAATGCCGGCCATTCCGGGTTGGCCATGTCGGCCCACGCCTGCCGGCACTGCTCGGCGAGCCACGCGTTGAGTTCATCGAGATCCTGCCAGCGCCGTTCACTGGCGTGTTGCCAGATCTGCCGGCGCCGGTCCTGGACGTTCTTTTCGACCCGCCCCTTCTCCCAGCCGGCGGCACGGTTGCAGAACTCCGGCTCGAACAGGTAGTGGCCGCACATCGCGAAGAAGCGAGGGTTGATGTCGCGATCCTTGCCGCGCCCGACCTTGTCGACGGCGGTCTTCATGTTGTCGTAGATGCCGCGTCGCGGCACGCCGCCGAAGGCGGCGAAGGCGCGGGCGTGCGCATCGAACAGCATCTCGTGGCTTTGCGTCGGGTAGGCGGTGAGCCAGAAGGCACGGCTCGCGCACAGCTTGGTATGCGCGACGTCGAGCTTGCGACGCAGGCCGCCGATAAAGGCGTACTCGGTGCTCCAGTCGAACTGAAAGGCTTCGCCGAGCGCGAAGGTGAGCGGCACGTAGGCGGGGCCGGGCTTGCCGGATTCCTCCGTGCGCCAGCGCTTGATGAAGGCGCATACCCGGTTGTAGCTGCCCGCGTAGCCTTGCGCGCGGATCGCCTCGAACAACGCCCGGGCGGTGCGGCGATCCCGCTTTGGCCGATGCGCGTCCGTCCTCAGCCACTGCCCGAGTTGCTCCGCCCAGGGATCAACGACGCTTCTGGCCGCTCGCGGCTTGTACTGCGGCTCGACGACGTCCTTCTTGCGCAGCCAGTCACGAACGGTGTTTCGGGCAAGCCCGGTTTGCCGCGCAATCTCGCGCAGCGGCAGGTGGTCGCGGAAATGCATCCGCCTGATCTTGGCCAACATGCCCACTTTGATCACTCCTCGATTCCCCCGCCGAATGCACAGCAGGGTAGTCAATCAAAGGTGGGTCAAATTTCGATGGAAATTACCCCGTCAGCTGGGTCAATTCTGGATGGCCGTCAACACCTTTGCATCAGGCGGCACATGCAGGAGCCTCCGTTGAAGTCGTTGGCCAACTGATCAGGCTGGGGGCTTGGCGCACGCTACAGAATGCACGAGGAGAGCGCCCTTTGGACGTGGCCGTTCGCAAGGGGCATTCCCATCTTTTCGAGATCCTCACTCCAGTGCTCCAGCGCCAGGTGCCTGCCGGCGTTCTGCTCAAGATCCAGCACCACTTCCACGAAGTGATTTGCGGACGTGCGGACGAGTTGGTACGCGAGCATGCGCTGCGCCTACCAGAGTTGGAACCTCTGCTCGAACTACCTGCACCACCCGAGCCCGAAACGCTGACGATGTGGTTCCCTGTACCGGGGATGTACGGCGGTTTTGCTTTCGATCTCGTAGCGGAAGGTGTCGATGCGAAACTGCTTACCGAGAGTTGGTGTCGTGTGTCAGGCGGCTCCGGGCAGCGGCACGAAATCACTTCCGCTGGCAGTCATCTAGTGGATGAAGGCTTTGTTTGACCCGTTGCGTGAAGGCAGCAAGATTCTCTCCGTCGAGCATGGATTCGACAGACACCCCGAGTGACCCTCCCAGTGCTCCGCCCAGCAGACAGCCCTGGAAGCGCTCTCTAAGCCGCTGTCTCGAGAATCGTGCCAAGGTCCTTGCCTTCAAGAAACTGCGACGAAGTTCGCCGCGGTAAGCACCGACTCGCCGCTCCAGCGGTAGGCTACCAAGGCTCCACCTTTGCCAGCACTGTAGTCCACGCAGGCGCTGTGCGGGCCAAGCACTTCGGGATCGCCACTCAGCCAGTAGTGTCCGAAAAAGATAGGCTTGCCTGCCACTTTCGTCAGGCGGGCGTGAGCGGGGATCGGCAACTCTGGCAACTGCTCGCGGAGCGTGGGGGAGAGCATGGCAGCCTGCGGATAGCACTGAGCCGATTCGTCCCACCAGCGCACGCGTACCCGCTTCCGCACGATGCCGTCCTTGTCGGTAAAGCTGTGTGGCACGGGCAACGGGATCTCGATGCCCTTGAGCAGGGCCTCGACGGCCTTGAATACGGACGGGGTGGCGTCGTCTTTCGTCGCTGGGTCGTCGGGTTCACATGTTGCCGCTTCAAGCAGCGCGCGCGGCAACTGCTTATTCTCGGTCAGCAAGGGACTCAGCCAGTCCATGTAGGGCTGGTGCCAACAGGCATGTACCACTCGGATGCCGGGCAGATCGAGCCAAAGAGGGAGCGTGAGGAACCAGTCGATCAGGTCGCGATGGACGTCTGGTTGGTGCTCGACCTCCTCAAGAAAGCGCTGATGCTGGTGGCGGTTTTTATCGCCCCACCGAGGGTGGAAGTGTGAGCGCAGGTAATCGCCGCTTCCATCCGGATGAGGGGTATGCCACGCAATCGCATTGAGTTCGTGATTGCCCATCACGGCGAGCGCTGCGTCCTTCTCCACCATCTGGCGCACGATGCCGACCGTACGCAACTGCTCCGGACCGCGGTCGATGAAATCACCCACGAAGATCGCCTTTCGTTCGGGATGGCTCCAGGATCCGGAACGCAGTTGATATCCGAGCTCGCGCAGGAGTCGCTCCAGCTTCCCGGCCTGGCCGTGAAGGTCTCCGATGATGTCGTACGCCATACAGATTCTATGCCGTGGGAGTTCGGGGACCTCGCAACCGAAACCTCACGATCTTTCATGACGGAGAAATGGACGCCGGCCGCCTATTGCCATATCCACTTCATGCAAGCCATTCGTAGGCCCCAGCAGGAAATCGTGGACTACGGCTCCAGGCTGTGCCTTGGCGGTTCAATTCTTGAAGATGTCGACCTTGGTTTCCAGGCAGCGGCGCAAGCTGAGATCGTTTGCACCAATGCCGAACCAGCTGTCCGGCTTCTGGAAGAAATCAAGCCCGCGACCAATCTTGATTACCCAGCCGTTGTCTATGCGGATCTCGCGGTCATGCAGGTTCTCGTTCACCTTCACTTCGAGTGCGACGTCCAACTCAAGCAGGCTTTGCTTGAGCTCGTCGAGACGCGCTGCCACCTCCTTCAGGTCGGTGCTGTCGTCGTAACTCGTCGTCAGGGTAATCTTGCGCACACTGGGGGCCTTGATCACCGTTTCACAGAAGCGCACGAAGTTGTGCAGCTGATGCGTCGCACGGATGTAGGGATCCTCGATCTCAACATGCTTTGCGCCGGCCAGGTAGGGCAGCACGATAGCCTCGTAGCTATAACCGGTATCCCCGTAGTGGATCGTGAAATGCTGTTCGCTCGGCTGTGACGGTGCAGCGTCATCGGCAAGGGGCGGCTGGGCGGCTGAGAGTGAATCCACTGCGGCAACCGGCGGGGGCATGGCTGCAACGGGCGACGCGACGTCCTGCTCGGACGACGCATGAATGTTCCGCCGGCTCGGCTCCTGAGTGGCGGTTGCCGCGCGTGACTCTGGGCAGTACACCACCACGTTCTGGCCCGCTCTGTTGATGAAGGACAGGTTGATGCGCCCGAACTCGTCGTCGGTCTTGCGCTTGTTCATCTGCTCCTTCACCCGCCGACGCATCTCCACCGCGTACGCCACGTACTCGTCGAACTCGGCATCATCCGGCGTGCCGTGTGGATGCAGAATCTTCAGGAACGCGCATACCGTCTTCTTGATTCCTTTCTCGTCCCGACCCTCGACCGCCTCACCCAGCCTGATCCGCTTGCTCACTTCCTCGTAGCGGTTGGTCTGCTTGAGCTGGTAATGGAAAGCTTCGGCCAGGTAGTCGGTGATGAAGCCGTAGTGGCTAGTCAAGAATTCACTGCTGTTCTTAGGCATCTCCCAGCCCGGCAAATAGCAGGCGAAGCGATCCTGCACCGCCAGGTCGAACTCCTTGGGCAGTGGCTGGAACAAGTCGTACACCTCGGAATTCACGATCTGCTCGACCGACAAATCGAGGTTGCCGACGAAGGCCATCGACGCATCGGCGATCACTTCCACACCACGCGAGAAGCGCCCGTTCGCCATGAAATCCTTCATGATCTGGATGGTGTCCGGGTCCTTCACCTTGATCCCGCCCACCTCATCGAAGGCCACCGTATCCCAGAAACCCACCAGGCCAATCTTGCGCCGCTGGTTGTTGTAGAACAGCGTTGCCTTGGTCGCCTGGCCGCCGCTGATCAAGGTCGAGTACGGAGAAAACTCACTGAAGAAGTAGGACTTGCCAGTACCACGCGGACCCAGTTCGATGAAGTTGTAATTGGCCTCGATCAACGGCGCCAGGCGGGCGATGAAGTGCAGCTTTACCCGGTGCGTGAGTTTGGCCGGCTCCAGGCCCACCGAGCGCAGGATCACGTCCAGCCACTCATCCCGGCTGAACTCGGCACGGCCCTCCTTGTAGCGCTCGAAGTCAAAGCGCGACAACTGAATCGGCCGTAGGTCTTCCACATAAAAGGTGTAGCCGTCGTCCTCCACCTCGTTGAAGGCGATGGTCATCTCGGCCCACAGGCCGCCCTGCAGCAGGCGGTCGTTGTCGCGGTAGAACTTCTCACTGATCGCCACCCGGCGCGAGTCGAAGTTCTCCAGCGCCGCCCTGAAGTGGTCTGCGCGTATAGACCATTTTCTAAGCAGTGGCTTTACTTCAACCGCCGCCTGAACTGGAGCAGCTATCTTCTCCCAAGACTGTTCCCGTCTTCTAGCCACCAGAATGTTGTGATCTCTTCCATTGGGGTTGCTGATAGGAAGGGCTTCTCTGTCTTGGTCGCGAATCATGTCCCCGATCACCATCTAACTGACACTGGTCAGTGCTTCCCTCTCTACTGGTATGAGAAGGTTGAGGAGAATGCTGGACCCCAGGGTGAAATGTTTTGTGCCGCTGGCACCCCCGATGCCGGCGGCTACGTCCGCCGAGACGCGATCACGGATTGGGCGCTGGGTGCTTTCCGGACCCACTACGGCGACGCTGCGATCAGCAAGGAAGACATCTTCTGGTACGTCTACGGGATCTTGCACTCGCCCGAGTACCGGCAGCGCTTCGCGGCCGATCTCAAGAAGATGCTTCCGCGCATTCCCTTCGCTGAGGACTTCGACGCGTTCTCGGCAGCCGGCCGCCAGCTGGGCGAGTGGCATCTGAACTACGAGACGGTCGCCCCCTTCCCATTAACCGAAGAAGCCAAGCGCCTGGTCATGGAGCCGGACGACTACCTGGTGACGAAGATGACCTTCGGGAAGAAGGACGGCAAGCCCGACAAGAGCGTCATCGTCTACAACCCGCACCTGGTGCTGCGTGACATCCCGCTTGAGGCCTACGAGTACGTGGTCAACGGCAAGCCGGCGATCGAGTGGATCATGGAGCGCTACCAGGTGACGGTCGACAAGGGGTCAGGCATCAAGAACGATCCCAACGAGTGGTCGGACGATCCGCGGTACATCGTGGACCTGCTGAAGCGGATCGTGCGGGTGAGTCTGGAGAGCGTCCGGATCGTGAAGGGCTTACCGGCGCTCAAAGAGTTTGTCGCATGAGTGGCTGAACTTTCGCACTCATCCCAAAGCATCTCCTGGTCGCAGCACTAACCAAGGAGAATCTGCAATGGACGACACATTACGTGACGAACTGCTCGACGTGCTCGAGCGCATCCGGATGTACTCGGAGAGCAAGACGGTCTCCGAACCGGGCTTGGCGATCTACAAGGAAGGCTTGAGAGTGCGCGAGCGTTTTCACGTTGCGACCGATGAGGATCGGGCAGCCATCGCGCTGCTGAATCGCTGGATGGACTTTTGGTGGGGTCGCACCAAGTTCAGCAGCGAGCCGGAGCGTCAGGCCGCCTGGAAGGAAATCAAGGAGGCGCTGCGTCGTGTCTGTAGCGACCGTGCCTGCCTGACCTGACCAATACAATAGCCCGGAGCCATCCACAAACGGATGGTTGTCCGGGCTTTTTCTTTGAGGAAATTGCTTAGAACAGGCCCGCGATCGAGGTCACCAAGCCACGCTTGAGCTCAGGAACAGCAGCCTCGAACTCGAGGTTGACCTGGTTGGCCATGGAGACGATTCGGGTCTGGTAGATCTTGTGCTCGGACTGCTCCGAATAGGTCACATTGGACCCGCCGCTGGTACCTTGCTTGAGCTGATGGGCGGAATTGACGGTTGCCGTTCCTCCACCGCGGATTCGCTCACGAATCTGCAGGTCCGTCGAGATCGAGTAGTAAACGTCCTTCACCGCAGCGCCGGCGATCGTCTCAGCCAGTGCGCCGACGATACCCGCGGCTGCAATGCCTCGGCCGCTGCTGCCGCCTGCATAGGCGACGCCCGAACCCATCACGACACCACCCAGGACCGAAGCGCCGTAACCCTGATTGAGTGCAGCTTCCGTCGCAGTGGGAGAAGTCTTGCCGACCTGAAGGATGTTCGCCTGGAGAATGTAGTGCGCAGCATCCGGGTCATCCATGAGCGTGTAGCCCTTGGACTGGATCGCGGAGGCAATTTCCTGGCTGATGTCGAGCTCTTGCCGGTCGCTAGTGTTGCGCACCGAGACGAAGACGGTTTTCTTGCTCTGACCGACGGGGTCAAGGAAGACTGTCTCCGACATGCGCGTCTGGACGTCGAGGTCACGCTTGCTGATCGCAACCTGAGTAGCGGCACAACCGCTGAGAACGGTCGCAGCAACGGCTACGACAATGGCTTTCTTAATCACAAATGCAATCCGAATCACGAGTTATTGACGGCTGCCTTGAGCTTGGCGCCAGCGGAAAACTTCGGCACCTTCGCTGCCGGGATCTGGACTTCGGCACCGGTTTGAGGGTTGCGGCCTGTCCGTTCCGCGCGTTCGGTCACAGTGAAATTACCAAACCCCAAAAGCGAAACCGAACCGCCTTCGGCCAGCGTCTCGGTGACACACTCGAGAAACGCATCCGTTGTTGCAGCGGCGATGGCCTTGGTCATCCCCGTTTTTGACGCAATCGCATCAATCAGATCAGCCTTGTTCACCCAGTTCTTCCTCCAATGGAAATGTTGTGACCAGAGGTCGTTTGACTGGCCTCACGTCTCGCGCAATCGACCGACCTGTGGCGCCCGTCTTTCCGGGCCGTCATGCCATTTGTCGCCCTGCGACCTTTCGCGGACTCGAACCGCCCCCCGTCCTACCAAGCCTCGGCAAGCGAGCCAGAATCGAACTGGCACTTCCTGAGTGGCGACAGAACCGTCCCACACGACTGACCACTGCGTCCGCATCGGACCGGGTGTTGCCGCACCTCCGACAGTCGTTAATCCACCCTCGGCAAAAGATGGCGATCTGCCAGCGGCCATGCGTGTGAGGCCTGTCTCTCCAGGCTGTCTCGCCGCCGAATAGATCAGCCGAGACCGATCTACCGAGCAATCGCCTATCTCGTGCTGTGCGTTGGCACTTCCATTACAGGGGCGATCCCCGCCGTAGCTAAGCTGACTCGCCACGGATTACGGTTTTAATGACAGAAGGTTGTCAGCCCAGCCGTAAAAACCACCTCAACAGGAAAGAGGGAGCCTGACAGCGTTGGCAACCTGCGTCCGTCCGTTCGCATTACCCGGCAGCCCTGTTCAGCTTTTTTCACGGGACGCCCTCTTTCCTGTTGATACTGGCCTTTAGCCTCGCCAGTGCGGAGGGTGAGAAGGTGTGCTGTTACGCCAAACGGGGCTTCGGCCTTACCGTTTCCGGGGTGCCTCTGCGCTTACCAGGTGGCCCATGCGCAACTCGGTCTCAGAACGTGTGAATCAATCTCGGCTGAGATCGGATATCGTTCAGGCCATGAAGCCCGAGCCGAATTCGCCGACCGAGGGGCAGCGTAGCGCTGCGTTGTTTGACGACTTGCCGGTCCCGGCTGAAGGCGCGGCGGCACCTGCCGATGCGCCCCAGGGACGCCCGCGCGTGCAGACGGCGCAGCGCAACCAGATCGAGTTGCGCGCCTGCGACCTGGATGCGTTGCTTGCCCCCGGGCATGCCGCGCGCACCGTGTGGGCCTTCGTGCAATCGCTCGACCTGGCGCCGCTGTATGCGCGCATCAAGGCCGTGGAAGGCCGCGCGGGCCGGGCGGCGATCGATCCGGCAATCCTGGTGGGGCTGTGGCTGTACGCGACGATCGATGGTGTGGGTTCGGCGCGCGAACTGAACCGGCTGTGCGAGCGCGACGATGCCTACCGCTGGCTGTGCGGGGGCGTCGGGGTCAATTATCACAGTCTGGCCGACTTTCGCACCGAGCACGCCGCCTGGCTCGACGCACAGCTCACGCGCAGCGTAGCGGCCTTACTCGATCGGGGGTTGGTTCAGCTCAACCGCGTCGCCCAGGACGGCATGCGGGTGCGCGCCCATGCCAAAGCGGCCAGCTTCCGCCGCCGCGACCGGCTCGCCCGCCTGCTGGCAGAGGCGCGTGCGCAGGTCGAGCGGCTCAAGCAGGAACTGCATGACGATCCGGCGGCGAGCAGCCTCCGCCAGCAGGCCGCCCGGGAACGGGCCGCGCGCGAGCGCGAGCAGCGCCTGGCCCGGGCATTGGCGACCCTGGACGAGTTCGACAAGGTCCAGACGAAGAAGGGACGGACTGACAAACGCAAGGCCGCACCGCCGCCCGACGACGAGCCGCCGGGCAGCGCGCCGCGCGTGAGCACCACCGACAGCCAGGCGCGGGTGATGAAGATGGCCGACGGCGGCTTTCGCCCCGCCTTCAATGCGCAACTCGCCGTCGATGCCGATACCCAGATCATCGCCGCGCTCGAGCTGACCAATGCCGGTACCGACATGCAGCAGATGGCGCCGATGCACACCCAACTGCGCAACCGCTATGGCCGCACGCCCGCCCAGTGGCTGGCCGACGGCGGCTTCGCCAAGCTCGAGCACATCACGGCGCTCAGCGCCGCGGGCACCGAGCCCTACGTGCCGGTGCCCGCCAGCCGCAACCCAACCATCGACCCGCACCTGCCCAAGGACGGTGACAGCGCGGCCGTCGCCCGGTGGCGGGCCCGCATGGGCACCGCGGACGCTGCCGAAATCTACAAGGCGCGCGCGGCCAGCGTCGAATGTGCCAATGCCCAGTTGCGCCGTCGCGGGCTGCACCGGTTCAATGTCTGCGGCACCGTCAAGGCACGCGCCATCCTGCTCTGGCATGCGCTTGCCCATAACCTGATGCGGGAGGCGGCCCTGGAGGCCGCAGCAGCCCACTAAACAACGCCGACGGCGCCGCCCAAAAAGGCTCTGCGCCACGCAGCACCGCCGGCTCCCATCTGATCAAACGGCCGCACCGCCGGTAGCTTCGGCCCGTCGGCGGCTTACGCCGACAAAGCGGTCCTCGGCCTACGCGCTCTTCGCATTGCGCTCGCCGCGAGCGTCGGCAATTTATTCACGCCTTCTCAGGGGAGCAACCCCATTGCTTCAGCGGTTTGCGACGCCGCCTTGCTGTGTTGCAAGCAGATTTCCGCAAGCAACCTATCGACCCTTCACGCGGCTTGATGCCCTTCGGCCGCGCTACCCTGTCACTACATGCCCTTGCCCGACTCCTTAGCTGATGGCTGCTTCTAAGCCAACAGTCCAACCCACAAGGCAGGCGACTGATCTGCGCGCCCAGATTCCGCAACGTGGAGGGATTGCTCCCTGTGCGGCAGTCGCCTTGCTTGTAGGTGCCGGCCCTTCCCCGGCTTGCCGCATGCGCCTTCGGTTCTCGGCATGCTTCGGAACGCTACCTTCTACCCGGCAAGAGGGGGACCGGTACGCTGTACTCAAGTAGCTGTGCATGCGGGTTGCGACCCCGCGCTCCGTCGCATTCCTTGTCCACCAAGTCGTTGGTGGCTCAGAAGCAAAGCCGCTCTGTCGCCGAATCAGCTACGCGGGGTCGGCCAAGCCCTCAAAGAACGACCTTGCTTCTGAGCGCCGGACTTTCACCGGCCTGCCGTGATTCCCCACCACGATCTTGCTGCGTTACCTCCCGCCTCACCGCACGTTCCACGGCGCACCGCAGCCTTCGAAAAGTCCCGACGAGCAGTGCGTGCGGTCGCTGCCGGAACTGAACTTCAAGGGCAGGATAATGGGTTACAAGAAACGCTGCAAGTAACCTTTTTGATTCACTTAGAATCCCTTGCCAAACGACCCGCAAGTCCTTTTACTAGCCCGGCTATGGCATTTCCAGGGTGCAGTTCTAACCCAAGGAGATATCGTGGAAGCCTACATCCTGAACCAAGTTTTCGGTCATGTCGTATTCATGATCGGATACATCGCGACATCCGTAACCATCGGAGCGTCGGAACCACCTGAACTCACTCAGGCACCTGCTCCTGTTGTGGATGCGATTGTTGTTCAAATCGAACAACCTGGCCCGCCTCCTCCGGAACGGGTGATGATCGCTCGCGCTGGAGAGTGATCTTGAGTCTCTGACTCGACTCCAGGCCTCTCACTGATCCTTTCAGTCAGAGGCCTTTTTTGCGTTCACGCTCAGGCCTTCCTGATCGGCCAACCCATCGACTCACAGATCGCGATCGCTTCGTCCTTTGTCGGCGTGGCATCAAGCCAGAACTCGGGATTGACGTCAGGCAAGATCGCCCACAGGCAGTCACCCTTGGCGCTGTGATCATCCCTGTGCTCAATCACTACCCAGTTCAGCCGCTCGGCGATATCAAGGGCTTCTTTGAGCTGATACGGTGCGCCGGCCTTGAATCGGGCGGCCCATGCCGATTGTTCGATGCTTCCCACGGCACGGCTCATGCCTTGCGCCCGCTAGAGATCATCCGAGCTACCTCAATGCCCGCTTCTCCCGCGTGGTTGAGATCGAACAGATTATTTTCAATCGATGCAGCCAGGCGTGACGATTGCACACTTTCTTGCCCAGCAATTGCGAACACAGCACGAAAGAGATCCTCTTCCCAGCCTCTTCTCTCCGTTGGTGCACCAACAGCCTTGTGAAGTGCATTGCCACCGTAATAGACCAGCGCAAAGCCGTGAAGTCGAAGAATTCTCATCGCCGTATCGAGAAAGATCGGGCTTGCCCCATTTTCATCAAGTGATATATCGTCGCCGCCACCCTCTTTTAGAGGCGAATCCTTGCGCCTAAATTTAAACGCCTCTCTCTCCGCACTACGAACACACATCTCGACCTCTGTAGAAGTGAAATAGCCGCAGTTGCGAGCAATCCGATCCAGCATTTTTCTGAACATCTCACCTGACCCTTATTGCAACCGATGCTTTACACCTGTTCATCGCGATCCGCGATAAACCCTCCCCTTACAAGCCGGAAAGACTCCCTTCTTTTTTGCGCTCTCTCGTCGCTCGACTCAAAGTAGTTTTGATGCACGGAGCCGTTCAACCTCAAACAAACCGTTGCTACAACGGCAAACCATGCGTCGGCACAGAGCTCGGCGTGCTCGTTCGACTGGGCTCCACAGCAGGAGCTGCAACGGGTTCCGGCACTTCAACATGAAGCCCGGGCAATGGACGCTTATCCCGAGAATGGTATCGATCTGTGAATCGCTCGTACCCGGTCATCGAATCGATCGTCAGATGAGCGGGTCGCAGATAGACCGTCCTGGCCAGCGTCTCGAGCTCAGCCTCGAGATCGACCACCCCTTGCTTGAACCATGCCTTGATCGGCTTGTCCGGGCTCGCCCCGTCGCTCCAGGAGTAGCCCATTTCCAGCTTCAATTTGTCCTTCGCCTCGAAGGGCGCCCCTTCAGCCCAGACGCAATACGTCTTGCGCCCACTAACCTCCAGCAGGTGAGAGAGGATGGGGCGGCCGCCCGGCCCCATCTGCGCGAGGATGAACAAGGTCACCTCCGCATCCACCAAAGCCCTGTGTGCTTCGTAAAAGCAGCCTCCTATCTGGAACGCTAGCCACTCGAGCTTGGTAGAGCCAGTCATCATCTGCGACCAGGGTGCCTCACGCTGCGAACAAGCCCACCACTTTTTCTGAAAAGAAGGGAAGCGCAATTCGAGGAAGCCACGGTCAAAGGGCGCGTTGTGGGCCACCACCAAGTCTGCTCGGGCAATGAGCGCTTCGACCCGCGCATCATCGAACGTTTGCTCCAAGACATCCTCATCCCGGATGCCGGTCAATCGGGTGATTTCCTCCGGGATCGGCCGACCTGGGTCTTCGAAGCCGCTGTAGCGCTCAAGCACGCGAAGCACTTGGCCGGAAACCCTGTCGAACTCAGCCAGGACGAGGCCAATATCGATGATCTTGTCCGAATCCTTCTTGAGACCGGTCGTTTCGACGTCCACCACCAAGACCGAACGAACTCGGCTCACCTCAATCTTCTCATCATCGAGCTGATACGACTCTGCCGGCACGAAGCGGCGCAGCACCCGGTACTGTCCGGTGGCTTCCAGCGCCAATACCATCTGCTCGTGGTCCATCTTCCTCTCCTGCCCTGCCATCAATGCATCAAAACATTAGCTGAAACTGCCTTCCGAGCCTCCCCCACTTCTACGCGCAGGGCCTCGAGCTGCATGAGCGCCAAGTAGGCGCGATCTGCGGTTTCCGGCGTGCTGTAGGCGATCAGGAAGGAGTTAACAAGGCTACGCAACAGTCCGCCCGTATCATGGTTCTTGATAACCGACATGACGGCAAACTGGTCGAGAAGCTCTACCGGCGTTTCCGAGAATCGATCAGCGCCCATGCCCTTGATGATTTCAGCAAACAAGATCATCAGGTGTTCGCGGCGCTGTTCAGGAGCGAAGGGCTTACCACTCGCTGCATCGGCCAACTCAAGGCGGAAAGTGTGCTGCATCGCAGCCTCCACTCGGGAGGTAAGCAGCTTGGCGATTTCGCGGACCAGTTCGACATGACCAGGCACGGTTGCACGATCCATTTCGCTCATCGCAATGCCCTCTCGACCCGTTCTGCGAATGCATCGTCGTCTGTATCGGTAGCGGCTTCTTCAAGAAGGCTTTCGAGACTGGCGATGTACTGAAGTGTCTGCTCGGAGACGATTTCCACGCCCGAATCGGCGAGGACGGCAGGGTCTAACGGCGCGTTTACGCTCTGAGCGTATTCGGCAATCAGCCCTCGAACATCGTTGAGCAAATTATCTTGGGCTCGAGCATCCAGCGGCATGAACGACATACAGCTTCCAGTGCCGCTCCTGCGGACATGCAGGCAAAGGTCGTGCGGTCGTCTTTTTTCCAGCGTTTCAGGCACTTATTTTCTCCGTTTCATCAGAATAAAGCGCCGCAAGCGCCTCCTCCCACACCCAGTGCGTCTCGTCATCCATCGCACCAGGTGGGAGTTCGAGGGCAGCATTTGCAGCCTCCGCGAGCTGCGTTGCACTACCGAACCCGTCCGCGTTGTTGCGCATCCACGACCGGACTTGTCTGCGATTGGCATTCGGTTTGGGCGGTATCACGCAGGGGCGCGGCTTGCGCTCCATCGTCGCTGCCTCGATCTCGCGCTGCCGATCGGTCACTGCACGGCCAGTCTCAAGCACCCACTTGTAGTAGCGATGCTCTTGTTTAACGCTCATGCGCTGCTCTCCTGGTCCGCCGCAATAATTGCCTCGCTTTCCAACTGCGGATCGAGCCAATCCCTGTTCGCAGGAAGTGCGTCCATGATCTGCCGTAGCAACCACCGGAGCCGACCATTACTTGCGGAGGCGATATCCAGCTTCGCCATTAGCGCGGCTTCTCGTTCGCTACCCATGCCAAGCAGACGAGCCTGTTCAAGTGCTTCGTCCCTCTCTGACTCGATGAGATCACGCAGACGCTCGATCTCATCGGCAGCCTGTGGACCAACGCCGTCCATCAGCGATTTAAGCTGTTCATCCCCCATGCCCTGCATGGCGCGAAGGCGGCCAATGAGATCGACCAATCCATCTCCTTCCAACTCTTCGTCAAACATCGGAACAATCCTTTCGCGCGGACTGAACGAGCGACCGATAGCCATCACGATCCAAAATCTCCTGCATTCGATCGTCAAGCACCTGGGGCATCAGCACCCAGCCTCCATTGACAGCAGGATCGCAAGCGACCCCCACGTGCCAGGTGATGAGCCGGCTCAATTTGAGCTTTGCCTGCTCGCAGCTCTCTTCGGGCTTTGCAATTCCAAGGAAAGAGCAAACCAGCTCGTCATCGATCGCGCGAAGCCAGCCACTTGACGCCGCCTGTTTTGCTCCTTCCAGCTGAGCTGATACGTCCTGCAGCGTGTTCGCGCAGTGCTGGTAGTCGGCAACCATGGCCCGGTACGCCAACTGCTGTGCCTCGATTGTTTGTCTTGCCCGGGCGAGCTCTTACTGTAGCCTGTCAATCGTTTCGCTTGTCGTCTCAGTCACGCGCACACCTCATGCAGCCTCGGCGTTTTCCCTGCCAAACTCAGGCAACGCATTGAGAGCCTCGTATGCGTCAGCTGAGATTTCCACTGCCCACCCCGGAATAACGGGGTCCTCAAAGTTGCGCGAGTAACCGCTTCCAGTAGGCCTGTTCTTCGCGTCAGGCGTGGAGACGATCACCCGCCCATCGAAAAGCGGTTTGGCGCAACAGTAGTGAAAGGTCGTCGGAAACCCGCACGCAACAACGCCGTAGATGCCGAGGCTTTTTTCGAGTGACCACTGCCAGATTTCCTGCAACTCAGCAGTGTTCTGAAGCAGATCCTCGAGCTTTTTGCCGGCGGCGGTTCTCTTGTCAGGAATTGCCACCCAGGCTTCTTCCTTTTCGAAAAAGGTGAACTTCCCAAGTCCCTCAACCTTGGCCGTTTTGGGGCGTTCCTTGAAGCTCATACCCCAGCCCTTTCCGGGGACAAAATACATTCCGGCCGCACCATAAGCCTCGATCTCGCGATAAGACGCACGGGCATCGGACTTAGCCAGCATGAACATTGAAATGGCGCGTTTAACTTCTTCTCGATCCGCAGGCAGAACGAAGTACTTGCGTGCAACGTATGACATTAGAAAGCTCCTGTAGGTGGCACAGAGGCATTCTGTATGTTTATATAAACGCCGTCAAATAGATGCATCAATTCCAATACAATGGAGAAATTAAGGTAACCCGGCCGGCTTGTACGTCTGCGCCAAAACCTCGTCTACGAGCTCTTCGCAAGCTTCTGGGGTCTTGAAGTCGGCAGCGCGTTCCCGCAACCGAAGCACATAGGCTGCCCGCTCAAGTGCAATTGCTTCCCGAAGAGCCGCCTCGATCTCGCTGGCGCAATCGCACTCTCTGGAAACACCGTCGCATGCTTCGGTCAAGGCTTTGCGAATCACTTCCACCTGCGAGCGGCCGTAGCCTGAAGCGATAAGCCGATCAAGCCCCTCTGCAAGCTCGGGTCCAAGGTCCACCACCACGCGGCGCCCTTTGCTGCTCTTGAGTCGCTCGAGGTACGTCTTCTGACGCTGAGTCGTCAGGTTTGAGAACTGCCTGTCTTCTTTCGCTCCCATCAACCATCAACCCCAGATCGAGGGATGTACTCAACGAATTCCCACTGCGAGCGCGTCGGATCGACCTCGCTGCAACGCGCCATATAGAGCGGCCGCCATCGATGCGTTGGCTCGAAAGTCGAGTCGGACTGGTCGCTGACCGTCATGCAGAGGCCAGACCCGGAAAGCTCCACCCGTCCGTCCGGATGGAATGTGAAACGCTGCAAACTTTCCGCTTCCAGGAAAGGGCTTCGCTCGCCGCACTGACGCGGTACCAACGCAGCGCCAGGCAGCGCCCGGCCGTTGATCCCCGCCACCGTAGCGCAGGCGCCGTACGCCGGAAACTTGATCTTGCCTCCTTCCAGAATGACTGCCTCATCCTGGTACAACTGCGGTCCCTTGCCGTTATGCGCCGTGAGCGGCATGTCAAATCGGATGTAGCGCCCGGAGCCGACCACATCGATGCAATATCCGTCGACAGGTCGATCGAGGCTGTTCTTCAGCTTGAAATGCCCAACCGCAGGTGTGTCCGAGAATGCAGTTAGTGGGGCAAAGCAAGCCGCAACGACAGCCATTCGCCCGAGAGAGCAAAAAGCAAAAAGTCGCATTGATTCGTGTTCCTGGAAAACAATTCTTCCTGACAGTTTATATAAACAACGGAATTTTGCACCCAAAGCAGAAATGAAAAAGGCCAGCTCATCCGATATCAGATGGCTGGCCTGGTTGTGTCATGAATCAAGGATCACGTACGCCTTTCCTCGGCATACGCATCCCGGTAGAGACGATCGGCAACCTGTCGATCCTCACCCTGTTCGAGCGCCTTCGCAGCCCGGAAGTGTCGAGCATGAAACTCAGCACGCGCTTCATCACGCTGATTCCGGGCCTTAGCAGCCTGTCGCCCAAGGTCCATGTAGAACTCACGACTGTTCAGCATGGCGAGCACTCCATCTCGGAATGCGATGGCCAAAACACCTCCATGAAAACCACGTCACGCTGTCGCCAAAGTGCGGCAGCTGCTCGCTTGACATCATCGAGGACATGATGTGCTTCGGGCAAAAGCAGAAAGCTCATTCCTGCCCTGCCTGCAAGCTCCTCGTGATATGGGACGCCCTCCACGATCATGCCAAAGCGCTTGTTTCGCTCTCGAACGAAGGCCAGTCGAACCTGTTGTTGCTCGGCTGTTTCGAGATCCGATTTTCGATGTTGCCGGATACGGGGTCGCATAGATCAAACCTCCCCGTTCTTGGTTTCAACCAGGGTAGCCAGCTTTTCTGCGACCTTGCCTGCAAACACCGGCACCTGACCCACAAAGACCGAGTAAGGCCGGACATCTGCCAGACGATCCGCCACGATCGACTCAAACATCCCCTGATCTTCACGCCAAAGCTCGAGGTAGCTCTGCCCGTAGGTCGCAAGCTTGCTGGCCACCTCGGTAGCCAGGGTGTCGCGCTGGATGTCGTCGGCCAGCACAACCAGCTCGAAAGCACGAATCTCGCTTTCAGTCAGAGGGCGGTCATAAACGATGACACCGTGGCGCGTGAATCGCTCGGCGCCGGGTTCACCGTTTTCCCGAACCTCAAACAAACCGGGCGGCACAGCACCAATGCTGGCCGGCCGGAACTGCAAACCGTATGCGTATTCCATGATCTACATCTCCTTTTGTGAGTTGGAACTGCACAAAAGGGATGCGATAAGCAACCAGTGAAAACCAGCCACCATCCGCGAGATGCTCGAGTACGAAGGCAAGCCCTGTTCAGCCCTCGCGCTGCGCGAGCTCGACCGCCAGGGCAACCTGGCGCTTCCCGACCTCCGACCACGGCTCGCCTGCCGGAGTCTTGCGGTTCCACGCTAGGCCGCTCGTGTGGGGCATCGGGACCGCAAGCAGCCCGCGTTGTGCTGCCAGCGAGCGAAGCGCTGGATGGCACATAGCCGGATCGACCCAAGTACCTCCGGGCGACCGCGACATCTCAATGCGTCGTGCAAGCGAGCCTGTCCCAACGATGTGCGCAGCAGCTGTGCCCCCAACTAACAGCAGCACCCGCGGCCGCGTTTGCTCGATGAACTCTGCCAGATACGGCATACATGCATCGACTTCCGCTCTCGTCGGCTTTCGGTTCTCAGGCGGCCGACAGCGGCAGATGTTCGCTCGCCCGTAGCCCTCGCGTCCGATGCCATGCTCGGCAAGCAATCGATCGAGCGTCTTGCCTGCCTGCCCTGCGAACCCAACGCCCATTTCATCTTCTTTCTCACCTGGCGCCTCCCCAATCGCCAGTAGGCCACCCACTGTGGCTGCTGTCGGCATGACGATCTGGCTTCTAGATGCACAAAGTGCTGGGCAACGGATGCATTCAGTCACAGGAACCTCTGCTATACGCGAGTCGAGCCAAAAAAAGCCCTGTTTGCACAGGGAAGACACCTCGATACCGGCGCTCGTAGGCGTCGTCTTTCTACTACCCCTGAGCATCCAGGGTGCACCACCTCATTGAATTGTCGTAGATTTAAGGAGAATCAATATATTAACAGGCCCGCACTCCACCTCCTCCTCACAAGAACAGATCAGCCAAAAAGAAAGCCCAGCGCACCTCGTGGACGGAGGTGTGCTGGGCTTGTGATCAGAGTCGAATCGGCATCGCGCCGACTCGATCCACCTCACTCAAGCGGCTTGGGGCCGCTTCAAGAACCGTTCCAACATGAGCTTAGCAACATCGTTGGTCGCGCTGTAACTGACGTCTTCACCGAACGGGTCCAACGTGTACCCGAACCAGGTTTGCCCTTCGAACAACCGCCTGCTGCACACGACACCATGACGGTTGATCGTCATCTCATCAGGCTTTCCGGGCAAGGCATCCCTCCAGTGAAAATCGACCCGCGTTGAGGTGGCCTTCCGGACAAATCCCGCAAACTGCCCCGAGTTTTGCATGAAGGCCGCTTCGTTGGGCGCGATAGATGCAACGATTTCCTGTGCCGACTTCGCCATTTTCGTTCTCCTGTCGATCATCCAAGCTCACTCGACCCAAAAGAACGCATCGTCCGAGGCAGACGTTGGGGCTTGAGCTCGCAACGTGACGCCGACCTCCGGCCGCAGCACGATCCCGTTACCGACCCGGTAGAGCGAGAACGCGAGTGCATCCGAATCAAAGTGGATATGCGCGCACGGCACCTGGTCGATCCCATTGACGGGGTTCGTCCCGACCTCCATCGTCACCGACAGAAGCTGGTCGAGGTCACCCTCACCCTGCCCTGCCGTAAGGAACAATTGACCCGAATGCAAGCGTTGGTCATCGACCTCCATGACATGAGTGGGTTCCAGATCGGCAAACGCGTACGAGGCCCAGTGCTTGACAGGCACCGAACTGGGTAGCGCTGCCTTGTCTTGCTCAGGCTTGGCCAGTGCTTGAGCCAATCCCTCACGCAACGTGGCGCGAACCGCCTCATCGGTCACTTCCTCAAGCCGACCTTCAACCTGTAGAAGCAACTGCTGAACAGCGCGTTCAAGGCTACCTTCACTGAGCGCCCGTTCCAGACCACTGCCATCCGCGATCGCCGCAGCCGATGAACGATGCACGACGACATGCTTCCCAATGAACAAGCCATTCCCGCCGAATTCGTGGAGCCGTGGCTTGCTGCAGTGATACGCACCTTCAGTCTCGATCGACGTGAGCTCGTGGCCATCATCAAACAGTTGAGCCAACTCGAAGAGCACCGTAAGTTCCGGCCGATCATCATCGAAGGCTTGCCCATCGAGCACCTCGATTACCTTTTCTGAGGAGTGCCCAAAGTGCTCGGCAAGCAGCACCGCGCAGGCTTTGATGCACTCACGGGCACCCTCGGTGACCGCGAGTTCGTACGATTCAGCCAGTTCGACAAGCGCCTCGTGGATCTCATCCCAGCGCAGGCAACTGCCCTCTGACATCTCCGCGATGTACGCCTGCCCGTTGCCGGGATACGTAGCATCCAGATCAGCACCGCCAAAAAGCGCCTGAATGACGCCGGTGACCTGCTTCAGGTTGAGGACACCCGTCCAGTCGTAGTAATTCTGTGCCATCTTCGTTCTCCATTCATTCCGAAAGAAATGGCGAACACTCACCCCCTGGCGGGAAGTGACTGTCCGCCGAGGGTGGTCGGGGCATTTCGCCCCATTGAGTTAGATTGCTACTTGCCTAGATCAGAGCGCCGCCCTGGATACATCCAACTCCAGATTTGCCTCTGCTACCGGCATCCAGTAGCAGTCCGTATCGAGGAGATAGCGCCGGCCCGTTGCGTACAGCGAGCACGGTTCGGACGGCTGATACAGGCCCGTCACACGCTGCTTGAACTGCACGCCATAGTCGTTGGTGTAGATCACGGGGTCGCCAACGCTAAAACGAAGCGCATCACCGTTTTCAGGCGCAAAAGGCTTGTCCCTGTCATGCTGAGCGATCACCCGCTCGGCCCACGCCCAGTGGCTACTCATGATGAGCCTCCACAGGCACCCCCAGAACCTCGGCGAGGCCCTTGAAGCTTGAAGGCACGCCAGCCGTCGCTTCGGGATCGGATGCAAAGGCGTCATGGTCGAACACGGCCACCTCAACCCCTGGATCGCAGGCGATGTCGGCAACTCCGCCGCTAACGCTCACCAGCACCCGCTTCGCCTCGTGGTCATCGACCGTGTTGAGTCGTTCGCACAGCACATCGACCTCTTCCATGTTGAGGGGCCGCAGCACCTCCCCTTCGGTTGCGATCGAATGCTCCAGAGGCGTATCCGAGATGCCGGTACGCGCCCAGAAGCGCAGGGCTGCCAACACCGTTGCCAACTCGCGTTGAGAGAACACCATGATCAGGCCTCCACCACGCGAGACAGCCTGCCGCACACCGCATCGATGCCTTCCAGCCAAAAGGCCAGAAGTAAACTCGTGCGAGGCTCAAACTGCGAGTAGCTCGCGCTGACCCAGCTTTCGGCCAGTGCCAAGGCTTCCTCCTGATCATCCTCACGCGAACCAACTGCGTTCGCGCATCGGCTGCCCAGCGCCCCCTTCAGCAGATCGACACGATCCCAGTGCTCGTCTTCATCGAGGACGATGCGTCCGGCGTTAACCTCCT
This sequence comes from Propionibacterium sp., assembly GCA_022837595.1. Taxonomy (GTDB): domain Bacteria; phylum Actinomycetota; class Actinomycetes; order Propionibacteriales; family Propionibacteriaceae; genus Brooklawnia. Next base: position 112,303 of record JALHFX010000001.1, on the reverse strand, counting down.
CTGCCAGCGCAGCGATCTCGCCTTCGTGCTTTTGGGCGAACGCCTCGAGTTCAGCCCGGTACTCCTCGATCGCTCTGGTAATCACGATCGACTTGAGCTTGGCGCGAACCGGACTCTCACCCGAATTGAGGCGATGCACCTCGCGCAACACCGCAACAACTTCGCAATGCCGCGGCTCGGTGACGTCGTAGTTCATCTCGATCACCGCTGCGAATTCGGCAAACGTGTAGCGCCGAAGAACACCCTTCGGCGGCTGGTGCGTGAGCAGAAAGCCGTAGGCTTGAAGCGCGTGAAACACCGTCTTGGCCTGGTCATCGCTGGCCAGGTAGTCATCCATACCGATCGTATCGAGATGAACGACAATCGGACTTGTGGTGATGCCCATATTTTTCTCCTTGGATTGAGGTTGAACTGCACCTCAGAGATGCGCTGGACGGGCGCATAAAAAACCGCAGCCAACCTTGTGTGGTTAAGCTGCGGCCGAAACCGAGAGCCGTTCTGAAGCCGACTCTCAAACTAACTACCACTGGATCACATCGGGATCGAACTTCGGCTTGGGTTTCGGACGAAAACGTGCCACGACCTCAGCAGCCTTTCGCTTGAACGACCGACCGCGCAAAACCAGAGGCGCCACCCGATAACCCAGCCATGACAACCGCTGGAGCCACCGTGTCCTCGCCACCAGCTCACCGACCACCAGGTCATCGACAACCTGCTTGAGAACCGCCTGGTGGGCCTCGCACGCGGGACTGTTGCACGGTCCGTAGTGTTGGCGGATCACAGGCCTCGCAAGATCGTCGAGACTGATCTCTGCCGAACTCCACATCGATGTGAGCTTCTCGCTCGATCTGAGACTGAGCAAGACGGTTTTCCCGTAGGACAACGCCCCAGCGTACCCGCCGATGCAATGATGCAGATCTTCGCCCTCCTGGAAGCATTCGGCTCGGGTCACCAGTTCCTTCACCGCAACGCCGTCATAAACTGACTGACGCAAACGGCGATGGATGAGTGGCTTGAGCATGTCTTCACGTGCCAGGCCAATCTGCTCGGTCAGGTACGCCTCAAGCCCATCGAACGGGTGGCCATAAACATCAGCCCTCGCCTCGATCAGCCCGTACACCCACTGGCCATGCTCGCTAGCGAGCTTTTGGACAACCTGCACCACCCCAACCTGCTCCGCAAGCGAATTCCTCATCTGCACTCTCGACATCAAGCCACGATGCCGGTCGCACACCGCCAGGAATCGATCCATCTCCTTCACCGAGACCTTTTCATGCGCCATCTCAATCACCGAAGAGGACGGATGCGCAGGCCAAATGTGAATGTGCCCCGTGATCGGCTCGAGCGAGACAGGATCGACCCGCAGCAACGCGGCCGCTCTTGCCTTAACTTCAGGCTTATGGGGCCGCAGAAACACCGCGGCGAGCCGAGCGTATTCGGCGACGTGGCGCCTTGACGCAAGCCGCAGAAAAGATTCATCTGGCAAGCGCTTGGGCTCAAGCGAGAACACCCCTCCCGACTGACCTTCCTCACAAAGCGAGAAATAGGGTGAAAGCGTCGATTCGTTGTCCCTCGCCTTTTGAGCGAGAAGCTTGCCGAAGCGCCGCTGGCCATAGAGCGTCCCCATCGCTGAACGAGGATCACTGGCACCCAATGTCGCAAGCGAAGCGATCATCTCGTCTTTCTGCCCTTTTCCCCGCTCGGTTTGCGCCTCCGCGACCTTGAGCCTCATGATCGCACCAGCCAGCGTGCGAAAAACCCGGTCCTGATCGACATACACGTTCTCGAGCTCACCCAGCTTCTTGGCCAGACGAATCGCCGTGTGGGCTGGCGTGTGCGTGCTTTCGACCTCGATCTGCCGTGTCGCCAAAAACCGCTCGAACGCAGGCGTCCAAACCAGCTTCCGCTCGACAAGATCGATCCCAACCTGGACGCAATTGAAATCGAAGGACCGAAGGATCGAGGCTGTCAGCTCAATCGGCTTGTTGCGAGCGTACTCGTCAATCTGAACCAGATTGAGCTTATCCATCCTGGACGAACTCAACACCCTGTACCGCGGCACCACACGAGCATTGATCTGCTCGTAATCGACCTCGCCCACCACGTCGGCCATCTGGACGGTTTTAACCCGACTGCGGACTTCCGTGCTCTCGAAATGATGACCAGCCGCAGGGGCAAAACAATCGACATCGTTGTAGACCCCTCCTCGTCCCCCGAAGAACAGGTCTTGGACAGCGCTGGACACTGCCTGCCCCGCGATACACCCCCCATCCCGATAGCCATCGTGCCTCGAGGCGATATGGAACAACTCCTCCACATCGACAAACTCTCCAAGCGCCGCCAGGATCGGCTCGACGCTCGCACCGGAGAGTGTTCTCCTTACAGCTTGAAGTTTCTTCATTTCGATCTCCATGTGAGGTTGGAACTGCACATAGGAGATGTGCCCAGCCACCTCAGAAAAGCCTATCGAAACGAGAATTTCCGTCAAATCGAAGACCAAAAACAAAGCGACGCCCCAGAGAAGCTGACTCGGACCGGCCAAGAAACCTCCTTCCTCCTGCCCTGCCCATCAAAAAAAGGGCCGCCCTCCTTTCGCGCCTTGGGGGCACTTCAGGAGGGGCTGGATGCGATTCTTAGGCACTTCTGCTCCTGTGGTCGGACGCGGCCTTGCTCCGCGCCGAGGGGGCGCTTCGCAAGGGCAGGAAGTATTGCATTTGTGCAACCCATACCTGTTGCGCGCTGTGTGGCGCGCGCCAGAGCCGGAAGATTGCCTTATTTGCCGGTTTTCCCATGGGATAAGCCCAAAAAGCTGTTTGGCAAAGGGGTGTTGCGGAGCTCGAGCGCACGGCGAGATTGCCTGCTTAGGTGAGGGATGCAATGACGGGTGAAAAGCGTTGCGTTACGGTAACGAGGGTGTAGAATAACCGTTACGGTAACGAATTAAGGGGATGGCGAGGATGACAAGGCCGAGGACCGGGCAAGCCCTGACTGTTGCAGAGCGACAGCGGCGGTTTCGACAAGCGCAAATGGAGCGAAAACGATCTCTCGAGGCGCAAGTTCGTGCCTCAGAGGTCCGGCTCGGCCAGTACAGCACGGCGCAGCTGGGCGAACAGATTGCGGTAATGAGCGATCGCTGGAACCCGGAACACAAGAGCGTTCGGGATAGGGTCCTTGTTTTGGCAAGGCGCCTCAAGGTGATCTGAAAAAAGCCGGCACCAGAACGGGAGGTTCAGGGCCGGCTTTGGTACTCATTGAGTCCTGGCAGTCAGCACTGTCTTCCTTGCGGGAAAAACAGCCTGATGTCACCTTCGTCTCTGCTCATCTGGGCGGCGATCAGGCCGTAGATCATCCAGTACGACTCCAGATTTACGTTCGGGACGATGCTTTCCTCCGGCGCGATGCTTGTTCGGCAGAAATAGCCGTCGCGATCAAGGGAGAAGTGCAAGCGACACGCGACGGGTCGATGGTCATAGATGCTGCAACCCCCGTTCGAAAGGAACGGACACGGTTCGCCAAAGTAGTGCTTCACCAGTGCTTCTCGGTCTCCGTGGCTGCTAACGTTGGTCGCAGGTTCAACGCCGATGGCCCTACCAATGATCTGCGCCTCGGCACCACTGAGACCGACCGAGATGTGACAGCAAGAGGAGCACGCGTGCTTGCATCCGGCGTGGGGTGAGATCGCGGCCGCGATCACATCCGCAAATCGTAAGATTCTCGCGAAGCGGCTCTTGAGCGAAGCGTTCTCGTTAGCGATCTGCAGGAGCTTGTCCTCGATCGTCAGAAAGTCTGGGTTGTCTTCCAGGATGCGCGAGAACGCACGTTCGGCGATAGGCCCAACGGCTTTCTTCCTGTGCAGGTACTCCATCTTGCCGTGGAGCTGAACGGGCTGGTCGGTTGTGGACTCCATGTCTGGATTCTCCTTGTGTGCGGGTTTGGACTGCAAGCAGGAGATGAGCAACAGCCCATGAGAAAACCCCCGTGCCAGCAGGCGACGGGGGTTAATGGGTAAGGATCAGAGCAGGCAGTCGTCAGAAAGCTGCGACCTTCTGGCCACGCAAAGTTCGATCACGCGTTGGCAAGTTGCGACGTCGAAGGCGCCAAGGTGTGTTTCTTCGACGCTCAGCCCTAGGGACTCAGCGAGCCAGGCGTAAGCCTTCCGCCGTGAAAGATCGCCTTCTTGCCAGAACGGGTCGAATGCTGCATGTGCGGCCCTGCGAGCGCGACGCGTCGGCTCATCGGCAAGCGTACCCTTTGGGCGCGTGCCGTTTCCCCAGCCGAGACCGGCCTTGTGCGTCCCAACATAGGCTTTGCAGTGATCGCAAAGCCAGAAGTTGAGATCATGCAGGTCGGGGCGATGTGGGTAGATGACTTGGCCTGTCACCAGCATGGCACGCCGGCTGCAGTACGGGCAGGTCACTGGCTGACGCTCCCAAGGCAAAAATTTAGCCTGTGGCTTGCTGTTCTTCGTTGCCTTCTTCTTGCTGTTTTGCTTCTGTTGAGCGGCGATCCGTTCTCGCACACCCCGCTTCCACTTGGACGACTGATTGCATTTGGGGACAGGCTTCTTTTTCGTGCTGGTCATGGCACATCTCCTTGTTGGTTAGGACTGCACGGAGAGATGTGGCGATGAGCATGTGAACTACCCAAAGGCCGAAAAAAAACGCCAGACCGGGCTGGCGTTTTTTGGCTCGAACGTATCAGGCGTTCAATGTTCGGATGCGATGAGCAAGGATGTCTCCCAGATCATTCGGCTCCTTGCTTTCTTTAAGACAGATGGCGATACACCGCTCTCTCTCTGCACTCCTACCTTTGTTTCTTTCGACCTGATCAAAAAACAGCTTCAAGTCAGAACGAACGTGAATGCCCATGACGAGCTGCTGAAAATACATCTCGGCGCGGTTTTCAGATTGAGTGAGAGCTCTCTGAAGCCGGTTTATTTCCTCTTGAAGTTCAGCAGTGCTTGGCATGAGGCATCTCCATTTTCGACGGAACCGTCAGGGCAGCAACTTCAGCCTGAGCCTTGAGTAGGGCTTCGGTGAAGGTATCTGCCACGACCTTTCGAAAGCGCAGACTGTCAGGAGGTACATCGGCATCGGGTTGAACCCGTTGGCCGACCCTGTCACGCACATCAATGATCCAGGTTGTCATTTACGGAAGTCCTCGATTGCATGGTCTCTTGCGGCCGACTCACGGATGTGGAGGCCGCGGCGACGTGCTGCGATTCGCTCAGCAATGCGCTGACGGGCAGCTGCACGGTCTTCAGCAAAGGTGGGAAACTGCATCAACAGTTGATGGCGCAGTTCTCGTTCTTCGGGCGTCATGAAATCGATGTCGGCACCACCGACGGCCCCTGCGAAGTCGGGCGCTGCGCCCAACCTTCGCTCACGTGCTATTGCGGTAAGTGCGTCGAGCTGGCTTCTGATCGGCGCAAGTTCGGGGGTGTTGGACATGCTCATCTCCTTGTTGGGTTGTGCTGCAAGGAGAGAGATGTGCTCAGGGAGAAGCGAAAAAAAAATCGCCCTCGTGATGAGGGCGACGTTGGATCGATGTGCCGGATGGCGACAACGGCTTCAGTCGAAAATACGCTGCGCCTTCGCTTGCAGCGCATCGCCGGCGAGCTCACCGGTTGCCGCTTGTTGCGCCACCTCTACGCACGCAAGCAGGAACGGCATCATTTCGTGGGCACGCGCGATGAACAGCGCGTTACCCAGCGCGGAACCTCCGTGCTCATGGCACAGGCCGTTTTCATCCAGGCGGGCGACGACGGAGCGAAGGCCATTGCCAGTAATCGAGATGGTCGGCTTCGTCATCGAGGCCTCCGCATGCCAGCTGCCCTTGGTCGTAGCATCAAAGGCACAACGGAGGGCGTGGATTGATTCCGGTGTAATCCAGAAAACAGGATCAGAGACAGTATTCATTGCGATTCCTTTGTGTCGGTCAAGACAGGGTGCGAAGCACGGTCTGTGGTGCGATGCCGCGATTGATCATCAGACGGGACACAACACAGCGTTCTAAGGGCGTGAAATTGGCAGCCAGCAGGTGCGCGACCTCGATCTGTCCCTTTTCCACGTACTGAATGAGACGTGTCGTTGTGACCAGTACATCGTTGAAGTGGTGGGCCGGACGCAGACCTGCGCAGTCACCATTGATGAGGGTGAGCACGATCTTCTCCTTGCGTGATGGGTTGAACTGCAAGGGAGAGATGCCCAGGCGGAGAAGGTAAAAGGCCGTAATTTCCTGGTGTCCAGATAAGCGCCTAGCAACGCGCAGACAAGCGGCTGTTTCTTTCTTCTGAAATGAAAAACCCCTGCGAATCCATCAAGGAAACGCAGGGGAGTAAAGGTCAAGACCGCATCATCGGTAGAAGACGTGACTCCCGATCTGGGCGACCTGACTGAAGGTCGAAGCCCATCGTGGTGCGACGTAGTCGGCATGGTAGTGGGTAGCGCCGCCAACCACGTTCCGTCCTCTTCCTTGGAGTGTTCGGCGAGCGATCTTCTTCGCCAACTCCCATGCCTCTGCTTCTCTCGGCATGTAATTCTCTGCCCGAGCTCGACGAATCTCGGGCGTAGGCGCTTCAACCAAGCGGTTTGTCCACGAGAATTGCCGTGGCTTGAACACGGTGTCACACACTTTGGCCGGATCATGCTGGGCCCGGTTCATCGTCACTTGGGCAACGGCCCATTGGCCGATCTCCGGTTCGCCCCTCGCCTCATGGTAGAGGTTCAGTGCAAGGCATGTGATTGCCATCTCGATCATGTCGATCTCCTTGTGGGTTAGGTCTGCCCCGTGGAGATGGCTTTGCGAGAAAGGGAAAACGGCCTGTGTTTTTGTGCCGATTACATGAGCGATACTCCGCGCGCAGATGAGTTGGCGATTTTTTCCGCTGCGTAGCGCCTGAGACGGAAAAATCCCCCGACAGCCAAGCTGTGCGGGGGAGGGGTGCTTGATGACGGATCAGGACTCAGGGCACTCGGACTTCAGTTCGCTGGCCAGTGCGCACATCGCGTTCTGCCAGGCTGCTTCGTACGAATCGAACACACTTTCGCTGGTTTCGACCTCAACCCAATCCTCACGGTAGAGCGACCACCAATACTTGCCTTCCAGTTCGGCGCCGTCGACTTCGTGCCCTCGGTGGACTCGATAGCCGAACTCTGCAGCGGCTTTCCAGAATGGAGCTTCGCGCAAGCCCAACACTTCAAGCGTTGGGCGCCCTTGGCCAAGGAGAAGGTCGGTAATGCTATCGACGGCATCGACGCCACCGATCTCCTCATCGCGGTCGATCGCTTCTCCAAACTGGGCTTCTAGTGAGAGAACAACCTTCGCGGCCGAATCGAGCTTGATCAAATCCTGACGAAAATCGACAGAGCCAAGCTCGGTGAGCTCACTCTCGATCTGCTGGGCTTGTTGCTGCAGCGAGTGCAGAGACAGGCTGTGAGAGCTGGTCTGTCCATCATGCTCGATGATCTTGCGTTGCGCTTCGATAGCGGCATAGCAACTGGCGCGAAGGTCCAGCAAGTGCGTGTAGCGGATCAACCGCGTTGCGATGATGGTGACGGGTTCTTGCTGCATGAGAATTCTCCTTGAAGGGTAGATGATTGAACTGCCCTGTGGAGATGCGCACCGGTTGATGCGAATTGGCGTTACTGGAAGCCATAAAAGCAATTCAAGCGCGCTTAAATAGGCGAGCCGAAACGATCAGCTAATCGTCTAGTTCTCGCGCAAGTCAACAAAAATGACCGTCACACCCGCGAGGGAAGTGACGGTCTGGATGGTTTACGCGGCAACAGAGATCGTGTCGATCGTCGTCACCTCGATAGGCGTCACCTTGAAGTAGGACTTCACGATGCCGTACACCTTGTTGATGCTCCAGTGCCAGCGCGCTTCACCGGCAAAGCCCGTCGCGTTGGCGGGTACCACCAGGTAACCATCGTAGGCATCCATGTAGCCCGCGCCGTTGAGCACACCGTCGTGCAGACCGATGTGAACCTTGCCCTGGGCTGTGCTCCAGAACATCGGCTTGGTGCAATCGTGCTCGAAAAGCGCCCGCACGTTGATCTGTGCGTGCGCCATCGGGACGGCCCAGGTGTAGCCGTTCTCGATGATTGACACCACCTCTTCGGGCGAAAGCACCGTTGGACGCTGAGGATCAGCTTCGACTTTCCAGCGCAGATCCGCGGTGTGCTCAACGAAAATCCGTCCCTCAGCGCCATGCGCCATGCAATACGCGCGAAGCGACTCACTCGAGCAGTTGCCCAGTTTGAGCAACTCGATCAACCAACGGCCAGGCTGCACCTCTTCGATGTAGTTCGAGTTATAGCGCTGGCTGCGCTGCCCGAACTCCTCCATCAGTTCATCGAGACTGACCCCGTTCCATCCCGGCACCCAGCACAATTCGCCATGCAGGCCGTTTGGGATGAGATCGAAGGCCCGCTCCCGGTGGGCCTGGATGTAGGCCTGGTGCATCTGCTCTTGCACCTCGTAAGAGACACAATCAAAGGTCATCCCTTCCTGGCGTGCAGCCTCCAAGAACTCGGCTTCCCATCCCTCGCTGAGTTCGATCACCAGATCGATCAGGGCGTCACGGAAACGAGCGTTGTCCCATTTGCTCTCGACCTGCACCCGCTTGAGCGAGATCCATCCGGCGATGAGCTTGTCGGCCCACGCATCCGAGAAGTGATAATCGTCGGGGTAGATGCAATACGCGGGCAGTGCCTTTGCGGTTTCGATGTACTTGCGGTGTTTCTTGCTGTTCATGGTGCTCTCCTTGTAGGCAATGGGTTAGTGCTGCCTGAAGGAGATGCACAGGGCGTGCTGAGAATCTGGCGACGTTGTCTTAAAAGGGCGTGTTTTCTAGCGCGCAAAAGAGCGCGTACAAGCAAGCAAAAGCGTGGCGTTCTTCACAAAAGAAGCAACAAGCCAGCGCTCATTGACGCGCCACTCCTGGTGACCTAGAGTTCTGCTCAACACGGCCCCTCTCGGTGACCCTGCCTCGGCGGGGACGCTGCTGAGGGGTTTTTTTATAGATTCTTCCATCGGAATCCAGCCGCCAAGATGAGCGTTGGCGAACGTGCAGATGCACGGTGATTTCTAGCCGAAAAATCAGCGGATAAACAGGATAAGAAGACGTTGAGTGCAGCAAGGGCGACGATCGCCGGCGCATGCGAGACCGGGATCTCGAGGGTTGCCCACCCCAAGGCTCACCACCCCGGGTAGAGCGCATACAGCCGGGCCCAGTCCTGTAACGCGCCGTTGGTCTTGAGGATCTCGATGCCTTCAGCGGCATGCCATTTTTTCGGCACGCGTACCATCCAGTAACGGTCATCGGACTGAAAGTAGAGCTGCAGGATCGTTGCCACCAGTAGTTGGCGGTACGTCGGCAGCTTCCGATAATCGGATCGCCACTGATCCAGTGCTCCAGGGATCTCTGGATTGTCTGCGTTACTCCAGTCGAAACCGCGGGGGCGCATGTAGTAGTGCTCACCGCGGCTGCCGTAGGGTCGATCGACGCGTTGGAAGAACGCCCCAAGGTCGAAGCGCTCGATCATCGACCACAGGTGGGTGCCGAACGGTTCGGGGTTGCTCCAAGAGCCAGGTTCGAGATCGAGCCCGCAGACCGCAGCCAGTGCCCGAGCCTCGATCTCGTCCATCGAAGGCCGCTTGTGAATGAGGTCGATGAAGGTGAATTTCGGAAACCGTCCCGTGGCGAATGTGGGGGATACCTGTGCGTAGCCAACAACTGCCACTGGAACGAGTGAGTGATGGATGTATGCCGTCTCAGCCTGATGGATGTCGACGAGCTCGACCTGGTAGGTACCAAGTGCCAGGCCGAGGCTATCGAGGAGTTGGGCAACAGGGGGCGTGGGTTGCATGGCGATCTCTTTTCAGTGGGCCAATTCGTAAGCGATCCCGAGCCGGGCAGTTGCGCTGCCGAGGCGCCGATCGCGCGTCCAGAGCCGGGTACCTGGTGATAGCTTGGTCGCTGCCAGCAGGTGCGCATCGGTATAGCCGACGCCCAGCCCGAAGAGGGCGTGATCGTCGATGAAGCGAAAGACTTCGTCGTCGGTGGCCACGATCGCAGGCGGCAGATTCTGCATGGCCTCGAGCACGACTGCCCGATGCTTGAGACTGCCGAGTGCGATCTCGCCCAGCACATGGGGATGCATGCACACCCGTCCTTCGTTCAAGAGTTCGGACAAGTGCGCTTCGGTGCTACGCAAGTGGTCGATCCAGACCGAGGTGTCCACCAGGATCATTCGTCGTGTTCCGGCCGGCGCCGCGGGATGTCGGTCAGCTGTGGTTCTGAGCCGCCTAGCAGGGCCAGCCGGCGGGCGCTTTCGCGTTGGATGAGCGCTCGCAACGCCTCCTTCACCAAGGCAGATTTTTCGGTCATGCCGGTCAGCGCCTGGGCCTTGGCCAAAAGTTCATCGTCGAGCGCGAGCGTGGTGCGCATACCGTATCTCCCAACAAAAGGCACGCCCTACTATAGCATCATCAAGTGATGCGCTTTTTCGTGCAGGGGAGGGCTTCTTTGAGGTTCCGCCAAGCGGATAACCAATTATCCGGATGACCGCACAAACCCCGCGCGCACGACCGCCTCTGCCACCCGGAATCCCCTTCGGGTCACTGCCGACCTCGAGGCTGTCTTCCCCTCCCCCTGCATCCTCCGGCGTCCTGCGTCCTGAGGGCCAGTTCCTGTTCTCCTGGGCTGCCGTCGCCCTCCGCTGGCTAAACAGTTATCCACCCTATGCGGCTGAACCCCGCGCCTTCGGCCTTCTGGACCCGAGGCCAAAGACCGCCTGCCGCCTTCCCTCTGGATCGAAGACTGCCACCGCATCACGCCGACCTTGAAGCCGTCCTTCCCTCCCCCCTGCATCCTCCAGCAGCGTCCTGCCCTGGAGCGCCACCCGGACCTCATCTGCCGCCGTCCTGCCGCCTTGTCTCCTGACGGGTGGCTAAACAGTTATCCACCCCTGCCCGAGGAACCCCGCTGCCTGCGGCCCTCTGACCCGAAAGCAAAACCTCGCCACTCCAACGCCAACGCGCACACCACCTGCCTCACATCCAGATCGAAGGACCGACCCGCCCTCGCCCACCTGGCTGCATGACCCGCCCCCCTGCCTTCTCCAGCCCAAAGCCCGGACCCGAGAAAGCGCACCTGACCTCCTTGAACCCCGACCAGGAAGCCGCAGCCGTCCCTCCTCCACACCCGAGGCCACCCTCCGTTCTTCCTCCGACCACACCGACACACGCCCTTCCCTCCATCCCGAATGCCGAACCTCGCCCCCCCTGCCTCGACCGTCCCGATGCTCATCACCCGACCCGGCCTTAACCCGGCCAACGTGGCTAAACAGTTATCCACCCCCTGCCACGGTAAACCCCTGCCGAGCCCGGCCTGAGAACTGGACACAACCGGCCGCATTCATCCAGCCAAGAGGACGAACACCCGGACAACAGGAGGCCGCGCCCGCCGCTTTTTGGTTTGCGGCAGGCGCATCCGTTTGGACCGAAGGGCAGACCCCGGCACTTCCCCTGCCCGCGCCTGCGTGCGTCCCAACGGCCATCGCCCGACCGACCGCCGAGCGCTCAGCACTGCCTTCCGAGCCCCGCCGAGCGCAGTAGCCTGATCAACCGCCGTTGTGTTGGGCAGAGAAGCGGAAAGGGGTTGGCGCTGACCGAGCTGCCGTGCCTCCCCCGTCGCCCGGCTTCCGAGCTCGAGGCCGCACACCACTCCCTCGTTGGCGCCTCCGGCCCTACCGGCGCCCGCCAGACCGCCCTCCAGCCCTCTGGACGCCTTCCTGCTTCGCATCCGAACCGAGGGCTGCCCCACCCCCTCGTTGCGGCCTCCGGCTCAGATGCCCTTCGCCCGCAGCCTCCGACCAGAAGCCCGCCTCCGGACGACCGCCTGACAACCGCACGGCACCCGTCCTGCCTCCAGACAAGAGGAAACGATTGGACGGCCACAGCCCCATCCGGCCCTCATCCGACCCCTCCCGAACGCCATCCAAACAGAAGGCCGGACGACCTTCCCCCTGCAGCCTGACAACCGAGGGTGTGCCGGCCGTGACCCAGATCCGGATGCCCGCACCCCGCTTCATCCAGCCCCAAGGAAGGACCCGGCACCGCCCTCCGGGACAGACGGCAGGCCGCCCTTCCCCCTGCGGCCGCCGACCTCAAGGCGAGTACCAGTAGACACCCATCCTCCGGCCGAGGCAAAAGGCACGCCCCGACCCATCTCCCAGCCAGAGGGATAGCCCCAGCCTCGGCAGCCCAACCTGAGCCGTCCTCCGACCCCCTACGGCGCCCCACCGGCCGGCTCCACGCCGCTGCACCGCCACCGATCCACCGTCCACCGCCACCCCGCCGCGCACCCGCCGTCCACCGCCACCCCGCACCGCAGTGGCCGCTCAGACGCAGACCGGTCTGGCAGAGAAAGGCGGTGGCTTCCGAGCTCGATGCGGACCGCCCCGCCGGCGAAGGTGTTGTCGTGGGCGCTCGAGCACCCTCGTTGCGGCCTCCGGCGAGAAGGCCACCTCCAGCGCCGCCCCTCCGGCCCCGATGTCACCGCCGCGGGCTTCCGTCCTTCGGGCAGAACGACACCCCTGCTGCGGCCTCCATCCCAAAGGACCACCTCGGCGCCCTTCCGTCCGAGATCGAGGCTGGCCGGCGACTGCTGCCGATCCCGACCTTGCAGCAGGACGCGCACCCCCGTTGCGGCCTCCAGCTCGAAGGCGACCGGCAACACTCCGGCCTCTGTGCTTCATCCGACCCGCCTCCCGCCCGAAGGAAGGAAGAACGCCCTTGCGCCATCCGACTGGAACGAAGCCCTCCGGCAGGGCCGATCCCGGCGAGCCTCACCCGGCCCATGGGACTCATGCCGACTGACCTCCCACCCGAAGGAAGGGCGCACCCTCCATGCAGCCTCCCGCCCGAAGGAAGCCACCGGCAAGCCTCGCCTCCTGCCTCAAGGAAGGACGCCTCCCCCGCTGCGGCCTCCGGCTGGAAGCGAGCATCCCGCAGGCCTCCCGCCCAAAGGACCGACGCCACCCCTCCATGTGGCCTCCAAACCGAACGGGCGAACGCGCAGACACCCATCTGGCTCAGATCAAGGGCATCCCTCGACTGCATCCAGGGCAGAGCCGCCTCATCAGTGAAGCCCCCCTTGTCGCCCGAAGCGCGGACGGCGTTGTCCCTCCGAACGGAATTCCGGCACCGGCAACGCTGCGCCCTCCGGCTTGAACGTCTTTCGTTACGGTAACGCCAAAAGACGAACGATCCAGGCCGGGCAACCCACTCCCCCGTTGAGGCCTCCGACCAGATGGGCACGCACAGGCAGGGCCGCGTCGCAGATCGCACCCTCCGTTCCAGCGGGACCGACGAGCCGTGCTCCCTCCGGGCGTGATGGCCTTCTCCACCGCCGTTCGGTTTGGCAGAGAAGGCAAGTGGGCTTCCGGCCTCGGTGACGATACCGAGCGGCTCGCAGGCGTTGAAGGGGATGGACGAGAAACCCTCGTTGGCGCCTCCGGCCAGGACGCTTGGGCAGGGCCGACGAACCGGATGTCACCGCCCTTGCGTCTGAACTGATGGGATTCCACCGGAAGGGTCAAGCCGAATCTCGGGAAGGACGCTCATTCCCGTTGCCGCCTCCAGCCAGACGGCCTCATCGGGCAGGGCCGGCGAACCGGGTGCCGTATCCCTTGCAGCAGCCCTCAGGCCTGATGGCGAAACGAGCACCCCCCTGCGCCCTCCAGCCAGAAGGTCGCCCGCCCCTCCCTTGCGTTACGGTAACGCTTCACCCGTTCTTTTCGGGGCAGACTGAAAAGCCGGGCGAACTTCGGGCAGATGGACATCCTCCGCAGAACGGCAACACCCAGACCTTCAGGGCGAACCGAGCATTCCCCTGCCCCCTCCAGCACAGAGGGCGAAACGGCTGGACGAAAAAAAGGGGAAGGTCTCCCCTCCCCCCCTGATGCCTCCGATTCGAAGGCCAACTCACAGACTGTCGAACAGCGCCTGGTCTTCCGGACTCACGTACATCTGCTGCTCACCCACCTGCTGCCCGTCCCGCCAGGTGCACGGAATCATCGTTGCGCGGTCTTCAAGGGCTTCAATCTCGCTGCCCGTCTGACTCATCGACTCCTGATTCTTCTCGACCAGAAACCGGATTGACTGCTGCGTCCGACGAACCGTCTCGATCGCCGTTGAGCGCTTGTTCAACAACACCGAAATCTGTCGGGTCGTTTCGCGCAGCTCTTCACGCACAAAGTAGAACGCGCCAGAACGGGGCAGCTTTTGCACAAGCGACTTGTCGCCCATTCGCTCGTACGTCCACTTCTCGCCGATCTTCTTCCATTGCACAAGAATGGGCCGGCGCTCAGTCAGGATGCTGGACCCGTCCTTTCTCCATGCCAGCCTCACCCGGCCACTCACAGGGGGTTGGAGTCGAGACAGCACTTTGTCCAGCCGAACCAGATTGCTGTCGATCTCGAGGAGGTACTGCCTCAACCCTTCGTACAGCTGGGCACCTTCTGCTGGAAGCTTGGCCAGGGATTCTTCAGAGGGCGTCACTTTGGGGGGTCTCCCGGTACAGTTGGTTATAGATGGCTTCGGGGGAGTGACCCGGAATTAACGCCTCATCATCCGGCCGAATTGACTTGGCTTTGCAGGGTCTCGCGGCATAGGTATATACAGCTTTGCCATACCTTCAGGCGCAGTGAAAACCGGGCTAAATCCTGACTTTGGATGTCTTGTGGCGCAGGTTTATACCATTCACTGCTTATCGCGGCACAGTATACGCCATACACCCAACAGCTTCACGGCTTGTCGCGTTCTGGCTTAGAAGCGCGAACCGCAGCCACCACGACCCCCTCTGGTGGGGCCAAAGCCGGCCGTCTGGCGGGCGCTCTCGGCTTCTCCAGCACACCCGCGCGGCTCTCTTTTCTTCCACCTTTCGCCCACCCGAGCTCTCCGGGCAGGGCCGCCGCACCCCGAAAACCTCCGTTCAAATTGAATCGAAAGCGATGCAATTTGACATGCTTTGTGTGTCTGTTAGAGTTGCCTGAGCTGCTTTCGCCAGGTCGATGCAAGCAAAACTGCATCCAGAACTGCATCCAGAACTGAGCACAGAACTGCATCCAGAACTGGGCACAGCAAATAAAAAACTGGGCACAGAACTGGGTACAGCAAATTAAAAGCTGCATGCAGATCTGCATCCAGAACTGGGCACAGATCTGGATGCGGCGCGAGACGCACAAACCATCGCTAAGGAAAAAATAATGCAACGAACAATCATCGGCCTCGATATCGGCCACAGCTCCGTCAAGGTGGTAGCCGCCTCCTCATCCGGCCGCCACCAGTTTATTTTTCCGTCGGTGGCAATCCCGGCCTTTGCCATTTCCGATGAAGGCGAAGCGCGGATCGCCGCAACGGAAACAGTCACCGTAGGGCAGCGGAAGTTCTTCGTTGGTGAGACGGCGCTCGTCCAATCATGCGGCCAGCCGCCTGCTCTGGGACTCACAAACGACTGGATCGAAACGCCAGAGCACAGCGCACTAATCGCCGGTGCAACAAAAAAACTCGAACGCCTGGGTCTCGACCTTCGCAACTGCCTGGTAGTGACCGGCCTCCCCTCCGCTCTCCACACCCACCAAAAAGCCAGAATGCGCGAGGTGGTTCGGCAGCAAATTCAGGCCGAAGTGCTTGTTGCTCCGCAGCCGTTCGGACCCCTCCAGACCTTGATGCTGACCCCTGCCGGGACCCTTTCGAGCGCCCACGATATGCGCGAAGAAAACTGGGCCGTGGTCGAAATCGGCCATTTCACCACGGACTTCCTGCTGATCCAGTCCGGCCGGATTGTCGAGAAGGCCTCAGGGTCATGCGGTGGTGTCAGGCTCGCCGTCGAGCACATGCAGCGACTTCTCAACCAGGAGAACATCCAGGTCGATCACTTCGAAGCCGAGCAAGCGCTGCGGGAGCGCCGCATCAAGTATTTCGGCAAGGCGCTCGATGTGACCGAATACGCGAAACAGGCAATCAGCCTCATCGCGTCCGAAGTGATGGACACTGCCTCTCGCGTCCTCGACCCCGTCGCCCGCAAGCTCGACGGCATCCTCATCGCAGGCGGCGGAGCTCCAGTCATCTTCCCCGAGCTGTCCCTGAAATGGCCTCACGCCACGATCGCCAACGAGCCTCGCATGGCCATCGCTGAAGGTTTCTGTCGTTTCGGCATGAGCATTTCAGCCAAGACCCAAGGCGCGAAAGAGCCGGCCGCAGCCTGACAGATTACGCACGATGCCCGAGATTCCATACCCGCCCCAGAAAGACAGCCTGCGTCTCACGCTGTACCTGAACAGAAAGAAGCATGCGGAACTGTTCGAGTTTCTGGTCGCACTGCCCGACGGGACGATGCCGACCTTTGTTCGGGATGTACTTGAGAAGTACATCCAGTCGGGCGGATTTTCCTCTCCCTTGCCGCAGCAAAACCGAACACGTGAAGGTGATGCTCTGCTGCCATCCACCACTCCAATCGAGGTGGCGCAATCAAAAGCTCACGCCCTCGAGCTGCGCGCTAATACTGACCCCGGGAAGCCTTACCCACAACACTGGAGTTCGTGATGGCTGCTAATCGCAACGCCGGTAAAACAGAAATCCGGAACCGCTACATCCTCTATCTGAACAAGAGCAAGCACGCCGACCTGTGTAATTTCCTGGACTCTCTACCTAACGGTAGCGTGTCAAATTTTCTCCAAGAAGCCGTTCGAACCTACCTCCTGACCGGGGTACATCCCGGAGCAACGAAGCATCTCGCAGCCGAGTCGGTACCGCCGATTCGAAGAACCCGTCGCAAAACAACAGAACAGCCCCTGACCGCGCCCGTTACCGTAACGACAAACGCTCGGAAATCAGTGCAGACCGCTGCTGCTCAACCAGCCCCGGAACCCGTGCCTTACTCCCCAGCCTCTGCCGTAACTACACCGACCCAACCCGCCCAGGCAGCCGTTGCTTATTCGCCACCACCCGGACCCGTTGCCCCACCTCAACCCGCCCCGGATAGCGTACCGACAGTCACTACAGCCCCGGCTCAACAGATGCATCCCGGCGCAGATCCACAACCACCGAGCGCGGACGACCTTCTCACAGAACTCCTCGCCAATTTCTAGCCATGCCCACCGCGCCCGCCCCCTCCGACAAGAAAGAAGCACCGCCCACCTGGAAGCGGATGGGACTGACCACACCCGAAGAGCTACTGCTATGGGCCCCGCACGGGTACCTCGACTTTTCGACGCCGCACTACGCGTTCCCCGAGGCCAACACAGGCAAGCGTCTCTTCGCTTGCCTCGTAAACGGGCATCGGATGTTCGACAAGGATGGCTTCCCGACGAACTCGATGCGTCAAGCGCGTCGCCTGGTGATCAGCGTGAAGGACCATTGGGGCAACGCTGCTGAAATCCCGGTTTTCGGCAACGTCTGGGACTGGAAGGATGCGATCCAGCAGCAGGAGCTCTACCTCTACGCCGAGACCGACTTCTTCAACAAAACGCTGCAGATTCGGAAAGCCTTGACCATCGACCCCTCGCAACTGGGGTCGATCGTGGCCCTCTACAAGGGCATCCCCGGGCGACTGAAGGCCCAGACCGTCAGCGCAGCGATATCGGAAAACCTAACCCTGCTCGAGAAAGCCGGCAAGCTGCTGCTGCAAAAATGCCGCCTATCGCTCGCCGAGTTCGAGCGACTCACCGGCTATCCAACACCGCACGCGTTGCTCCTCGCACTGCACGCACCGAACTCTGTCCGAGAGGGCGAAGAAGCACTGGCCATCACCCGCGAGCTGTGCGTGCAGTCCATTGTGAAGGCCGCTCAAGCAAACAAGATCACGCGCAACGTCCCGGCCTCGTCGATCCCGATCCAAGATGACGTGGTTGCAAGACTTCTCTCTGCCCTGCCCTACACCTTAACCAAAGATCAGCAGACGGCCATCCGAGAGATCGTGGCCGACCTTCGTAGCGCACGACCGATGAACCGCCTTCTGGCCGGCGACGTAGGTACGGGCAAAACGCTCGTTTTCCTGATTCCCTTGGTTGCGGCTCATCTGGCCGGCGCCAGAGTCGCAGTGATGACCGCCAACCAGTTGCTGGTCGAACAAGCCTTGCGCGAGCTGGCCGAGTATTTTCCGGACGTGCCGACATTTCAGGTCAAGCCAGGAACGAAGGATCTGCCCAACGCAATCCTGATCGGGACAACATCCGTGATCGGAGCACTCGCTCGCGCTAAGGGCATGCTCGATTTTGTCGTAACCGACGAACAGCACAAGTTTGCCGTGAGCCAGAAGCAGTCGTTGATGGACGAGCACACGAACCTGCTCGAAGCAACGGCGACCGCGATCCCCCGGACGCTGGCCGTGGTTCAGTTCGGAGGCATGGACGTCTCGCTGTTGCGAGAATGTCCGGTCCAGAAGGACATCGCCTCCCGCATTGTTCTGTCCACCGAGAAGGACCGCCTGCTGGACTTCATCAAGAAGGTCGCGGCAGCAGGCCGGCAAACGGCGATCGTCTATGCCGCTGTGAACGCAGGATCGGAAGGCAAGAGCATCGAGGACAACGCGGCGAAGTGGCAAAAGCACTTCCCCGGTCAGGTCGCGATCGCCCACGGGCAGATGCCTGCGGATGAAAAGCAAGAAGCACTGCGCCAGATGCGCGATAAGGAAAAGCTGATCCTCGTATCGTCAACCGTCATCGAGGTGGGCATCACGCTGCCCTCGCTAGCATGCCTGATCGTAGTGAACGCCGAACGCTTCGGTGTCGCGCAGCTCCACCAGTTGCGGGGCCGCGTGTCCAGGCACGGTGGGCGGGGATACTTCTTCCTGTACCTGCCGCAACCAGTGACCGATGACGACGAAGAGGATGCGACCTACGGCAAGACGGCCGCCGAGCGTACGATGAAGCGCCTTCAACTTCTGGTCGACCACAGCAACGGTTTCGATCTGGCTGAGAAAGATGCTGAGTTGCGCGGCCTGGGCGACCTCACCTCGACCGGCTCCAGCCAGCACGGAAAGACGACGTTCCTGTTCCCAAACCTGAAGGTCGGCGTCCACGAACTCAAGAAGGCGCTGCTGATCGCCGGCCTGGACGCCTAAGCCAACGCTGCGGCCTTCCTGCCGCCCTTCACCATCTCGGCCACCTTGCGGATCGCAGCCCGCTCGGCCTCTTCGGGATCGAGCACATCCTCAACGATCTCGGCCTTGCCTGAAATCAGTTCCCGGATCGCCGCGTCGATCGTCCCTTCGAAGATCGGAACCTCGACTCGGACACGGCGCGTCTGGCCCAGTCGGTTGCAGCGGTCTTGCCCAGTCGGTTGCAGCGGTCTTCGGCCTGCTCCTGCGTGGCCGGTGTCCACGGCTGCGAGGCAATATAGACGTGGTTTGCACGCCAGAGATCGACGCCTTCGGCCAGCACCCCGTATGAGCCAACGATACCTTTGACCGTATCGTCGTTCTGAACGCTGTCGAGAATTTCCTGCCGCTTTGCATCGGACAGGATATCGCCGGTGAGCACCACGAAACGCCCTTTGCCCAGGCTTGAAAGGTATTCTGCGTGAGCGTGGGCATCCTCGGTGTAGTTCACAAAGACGACCATCTTCTCGTCCTTGGCCACCTCCTTCTTGAGGTACTTGCCCGCTTCCTTGATGCAGGCCTCCTGGAGGAAGCGGCGAGTGCTGTGCAGAACGCCAAAGGTCGACGTCCCGTTGTTAAGCGCTTCCTGATAAGCCTGTTCCATTTTCCGCGGCATCGGAATCGACCGATAGTTGCGGTCTTTGCCCGGAACCTTGCCCCGCAGAACCTGGTGCTTGCTGCGCCGGATCATCCAGTTTTCTCGAATCGCTACGTTGAGTGCGGATCGAAACTCTCTCGAGCCCGCGAAGCGACTCACGAAATCGGGCAGTTCCATGCGGCCCAATGGATGACCAGTGATTTTCAAGAGCGCGAAAATTTCAGACTCTCGATTCAAGATGGGCGTGGCGGTGAGCATGTACCGGACAGGGATCGATGCCGCCATCGCCATGACCGACTGCGTTCTCAGCGCTGTTTCCGACTTGAGCTTGTGCGCCTCATCGACGATCAGGACGCAAGCTCGCTCGCCAATCTCCTGCCATTTCGCGGCCTGCTCATAGTTGAGGATCGCCCACTGGGCATCCGACGACAGCTGTGTGCCCTCGACAACCTCGATCTTTTCGTCTGGGTAAACCGCCAGAATCTCCCGCTGCCACTTGTAACGAACGGACTTGGGCACGACCAGGATCACCAGCTTTCGCTCGTGATGCGCCTTCACCGCGTAGGCAGCCAGGATCGCCTGCCGCGTCTTTCCAACACCCATGTCGTCAGCGTTGAGCGCCCCTGTCCGTGTGGCCATGAAAACCGCGCCGGTCATTTGATAATCGTGAGCCGCACCTTGGGGGATACACGACAGCACATCGGATTCGGTCAGCCCCGTTTCCGCGACATTTCCGAGCTCCGGGACAACAAGGCCGTGATCGCCCTCGCCCTCCTCGCCCGAGCCCGTCTCGTCCCTATCAAATTGAGGAAACGGGATCGGCGCAGCACCCAGGTTCGACAGCAAATGCACGTCCTGGACCGTGAATCGCCCTGGATGCACCAGAATGCTGTCCTCATCGTAGCCAGCCTCGCGCTCAAGCGTCGTCACCAGCATCGGCATCGAAACATCACGAAGGTGCCAGCCGTTCGCCTCCTTGAGCCATCGCCCGCCCATGTCCTTGAAGGTCTTGACCGCGCAGGCGTGGAACTTCGATCCGATCACGACACACTCGTGCTCGCCGACCGGATAGATCGTCTGCGTAATCCCGTGCCCGAACGCGCCGGGGTTGAGCTCGGCGGCTGCCAGCGCCTCGAAGAATTCCTCGCGGACAGCCGGAAGCGCCAGGCCGACCGCCCGCGCGACCGTCGACACAAGCACCTCGAACGGCTCCGCGTTGTCGATCACAGAACGATGGAAGCGCCAGTACCGGCGATACGGATGGTCTGCATCGTGGACGTAGAACGGGCGCACTTCACCACGCTTGATGGCTGTCGCGATCTTTCCATCGTGATAATGGAACAGCAGCCCGTACTCGGCGCCGTCGAAAACTGCCTTCTGAAGCACCTGCCAAGCCATCGGTGATTTCTCCCTGCTTTGACCGCATTTCTCCCTCACAAACAGCAACTCCAGGGAGACTCAAAGTGGATCAAGTTCTTTTCAAAAGGTGGTTCGGGCTTGCCCGAATGTATTGGCGTGATGCACAAGGCTCTGGCCTGCCTCATGTTTCTCAGTTGCGGTGCTATCTGGCCGCATCGGACCGAATTGGCGTTCCGAAGCAGATTGCCCAAGCGCTGTTCGAGAGCGGACTGGACGAAAGGAGGCAACCGAACGCACGGTTTTTCGAGTTAGCCGATCTACTCGACGCTTCGCGCACCTGACAACCCCGAACCCGGTAGTCCCAACCTTGTGGACACCGGGTTTTCTATGCTGCGGCAAAACTGGACTGATTGTCTCTTGGGCGTAAAATGATGCTGTGAAAGATTCTCTTGCTGCCAACATAACGAGGTTCGACATGGGCACAATCCGCGGTTTCTCCAGCTCCCATAGCGAATCTGTTCTGCAAGGGCTGTTGATTGAAGCCCGACAGAAAGCCGACGAGAAGCCGCTGTGGGCCGCGTTTGCCAGCATCCTGGAAGACGATCTCGAGACTGCCGATGAAATTCTCGATCAGTTCCGGCCGAAGCCTGAGCAGCCCGCCTCGCATTCAAATGTTTTCCCCTTGCGCCGCGGGTAGCGCGGGCTCCATGCGCAACCTTGCGTAGTTCACCCATTTTTTCGCAAGAACGTACTCGTTCTTGCGCAGAAACCCGCCAAGTAGGCGCGCATAGGCCAGCGTGTGCAGCATCGGCAGGAGCAAGTACCCCGTCGACCCAACTTCCGCCTGCTGAGGCGCCGTCTCAAGATCGACGTACTCGATGTCATTGAAGTCGTCGTCCGCAACCAGGGCAGCCTTCAACTCCGGGCTCCAGTCGTACATCTTTCGCTTTTCCATCATCCTTCCTCCAACGAAAATTGACAAACAGCCCAAAACGAGATAGGGCACTTAAATAATACAACGAGAATCTGTTTTGATTCAAAGAGGCGTAAATGAAAAAACCCCCAAGACCTTGAGAAACTCAAGGACTTGGGGGTTGAGGACAGTTTGTTAGGCGAACTTCCACCTTTCAAACTCATGATGCCGCTCTCGGTCAATCGAGGAGCGCTTCAGTTCAAACAGCGCCTTGGTAGCCGCTGCTTTCAACTCTTCGTCACCTTGCTCGGTGGCGAACTGGAGCACGTCGCGCAAACGTGCCTCCTTCTGCTGAATCTCTACTTCAGACATGAACATGATCTCCGCCGGTGTCACTCGGCAAAGGTGAGTTGCGCGGTAGTGACACACCCGAAGCGGCCAACTTCGAGCTACCAGCGCAGCAAACCAACAAGTCTGCACATCGGTCATGCAAGAAGCCGCGTAGGAAAAACCAAGAACCAGAACACCCATCAGCCCGTTCAGCTACCAAGCGACTTTTACCATCCAGCAGAAAACATCTCTCCTTGCAGTCTTAACCATAAGGAGAATTGACTATGCATACATCAAAGGAGAAAGTAGTCCTTAAGCGGATCAAGGAGATGCTGGACAAGGTAGCCGCTGTTGTGGCCATGCTTGCTCTTGGGGCATTTGCGAAGAACACGCCAGAGGCGTTTGTATGGGGCGCAGTTGGACTATTCGTAGCCGCTGTGCTCTGGGGGGTTGCGACCTGGGTCGCTACCGAAGTAGACAGTGAAGGTCGATAAGTCGGCCAAAGGACAAAGTAAATGGATTTACTGCCTGCACTTCAAGCCGCCATTGTGGTTGCTGTTGTTGCAGCGGCAAGTTCTATCGCCGTTGTTCTGAAAATCAAGTCCTCTCACCAGGACTGACACCAACCCTTCATTTCTTTTCTAGAATTGAAGGGTTTTTTCTTGCGCTCAAATCATGGACCCCATCCCACCACTCATCGCCGCAATCATTTTTGGTCTTATTCTTGCAGCTGCTGTTTCAGTTTTCATTTTCCTAAAACGCAAAAAAATTCGAAAAAAAACCCGCACTCAATGAGTACGGGCAAAGGCGGAACGGGCGTAAGAGGAGAAATGGTTACATTGCGGCGCTGCCTGTTCTTGACTGTATGGCCAGCTCGACATTGGCCAAGGCAATTTTGAGGCGCTGAACGAGATCAGCGTCACTCGTTTCATGAGCGAGGCTGGCAAGGTCAGCAAGCAGGAACCGTTTTCTGAAGAGCGATTTGAGATCGTTTTCCATGTTGAGATGCTCCTGAAGATCCTATTGATAATGCTGAGATGCGGTGGAGGACATAGTAAATGTCCTTCCTCCAGGTGCTCTGAAGGAAGGACTATGCCCAGCCAGATTGATGGCTAATGATTTTCATCACGCTGCGATACGCAGGCTTTTGCCACAAAACTGGCTTTGAACCACCCCTTTTGTAGGTAATTTCAATACATGCTGACGGTAATGCTTGCCGGCAATTTGAATGGACGGACGCTGCGCAAGCTTGCGGCGAACAACAACAGGGTCGGCGCCGAGCAAGTCACAAACGAAGGCAAATGAACCTCTTGATCGATCCTTGAGGCTCGTATAGAAAATCCATTCAATCGCCTCCAGCCCTTCTTGAATAAGAGGGATGGATTTGGCAGTGAAGCCGCGTGCAATGTGATCACCGCAACGCTCAGCATCAGCAATAGAAACACTCAGGAGTTCGATCCAGAGTGCAGCAAAACTACGTTCGTTCATGATCCTCTCCTTGCTAGTGGGTCTGCAGGGAGGTAATGCGGTCAGCAAAATAGTAAAAAAGGCCGCCTCGGAAGAGGACGGCCTTTGGGTTAAAACCAGGACTCCGATGTGTTGACAACAACCGGCCCTTCGAACGTTCGAGGCTGCGGCCTCCTTGAAGACACCCCTTCGAGCGTAAGCTCGCACCGGTATCCCTGCCTCTTTCTGAACGTACGAAGCACGTCAGCGTGTTCAAGGTCGATGGTGACAGAACCTCCGTGTGAAGACTGATGCATCCGCTTCATCGCCTGTGAGAGCGCCTGAAGAGAGGTCAGGTCCGCATCATGGAGCACGCCAAGATCAAGATAGCCATTGCTGAGCTTGTCCTGGATCGTTTTCCAGAGATCCGCAGTGACCGATTTTTCGACCAGGACATTACCAATGGAGCCGAACACCACAACGTCCCCACGGACACCGCCCGCCCACACCTTCGGAAGTCGCTTGCCTGGATTTGGGTGAAACAAGACATGAAAATCCATGCCAGTCACCGTCAGAACCAAGACTCAACGTCTTCGTCGGGAGACACACGCTCCACAGACTCCGCCGAACTAGCCATGTCTGCGAGGGACACTACGACGGCCTCACCGGGAGCCGAGGGCACAGCGCTCTCCGGTCCCTCTTGATCCGGTAAAAGATCGGTCGGCTTGACGAACAGATCCTCGCCAAGATTCTCTCCTTCGGCCAACAGCCGCACAGGATCTTGGAGGAACGCAATCACCACCCCGATGTTCAGGGCTTCCTCACCCCGATAAGGCCCGTCAGGAGGCAGTCGGCTTAACAATCCGTCGACCAACCCTGGAACAGCAGCCAAGGACGGATGAAGAAAACCAAACGACCCTGCTTTCTTGGCAACCCGCCGAATCACATTCAGGGTGTCTCGGGTGTAGCGATGACCACTTCCGAGTGAATCCCTGAGGTCCTGGGCCATCTCGGAAGCAACCTGCCCGGGCAGCGAGTCGAGCTCGCGCTCAAGCCCCGTTTCCCGAATCTCCTCTGGCAGCTGATAGAGCACGCATGACGCACGCAGAACCTCACGCACCGCAGTCTCTACAGGCGCTGCGCCGCGGATGTCTTCCGCATCGAGAGGGTGCGCGATGCATTGAGCATCAACCAGATCCCGATACTCTGCACAAAAAGCCACCGCAGCGTCCTCGTACTGCTGCACCAGTCGCTTGAACTCTTCATCGGCCGCATCTGCACGATCAAGAGGGACCAGCCAAGCGCCCAAGGCGTCCAGCTTCGTACCGTACTTTCTGGCGCAAGTGAACATCTCGCGCTTGAGCCGCTGAAACGGATTCAGTTTCTTCGGATTGAACAGCACAACCCCCTTCTTCTCTACCTTGGCCCCCTCGCGGAGGGTTGAGATTTCCCGGACAGCGGAGAGCTGCCTGGCGCTGTAGTTGAGCAAAACGCAACTTTTCAGGACTTCCATGATGATTTCTCCTTGATTGAGACTGCGCAGAGGTAATGCGCCAAGGAGAGGCATAAAAAAACCGGCACACCCTGGAAGGAATGTGCCGGTGGGGTTGGTCAGAAAAGTGAAGCCTGCATCTTCTTGCGCTGCTCACTTTCCTTGGTCTCGCGAAGCTGCTTTAGCCTCGACTCTGACAGGAACGACGCCTGAACCGACGCAGGCACCTGATCCCATGGTTTTGCCGCATCGAACAGCCGATCGACATCAACCTCGGGTCCGCTAACGCCGGCGAGCCGCTTGTAAGCGGTTCGGCGCAACGCCTTGTCGTGGTTGAGAATCTGGCGAGCTGACAGCCTCGCCAATCCGTACTGCAAGTACCAGCGATAAGCGATGCCGCGGGTGTCCATCTGTCGGTCCCTGTACTGACGGACCATCCCATCTGCTTCGAAGTGGAAAAACATCGCCAAGGACTCCTGATCGATCACGAATCCGTCCTCAGATTCGAGATCCGCCCAGGCAGCGACGGCGTTCTTCTTGCCATACGACTTCACAGGCAAGCAGTCCTCCAGCATTGCAGCCACGAACGGCTCACGGATGCCCGCCCAATGATCACCGCACGCCTCTGCCCAGTTTTCTCCTACTTCTAGGAAACGAGGTTCAGGTCGTTCGGCAGACAGCATCTCGACCTTCTCCGGCACGGGGTATCGTTCTCTCCCCTGCCAGATGTCCAGATAGTCAGCGACGGCAGCGAAGCCATCGAAGTGACCATCCCTGCTCCACAGCATGTCGATACAGACTGCGGCCTCCGGTGGAATCAGGCGGAACCTGGGCTCGATCCCAAGTGCCTGCGCCGCCTCTTCCTCTTCAGCGTCGAGCGTCACGGCATACCGATAGATGCGACGCATCTCTTCTGGGCTGAAAACGTCAGGTCGTATCGCGATGTGACCCTCTCGGATCGTTCTGCCAACCCATAGACGACGCCCCATGTCGTTCTGGATCGCCATCAGGTAGTTGCGAAGCCGGCCCAATCCGCGCATGAAGCCGTACTGCGGATCGTTATTGAGCAGGTTGTCCATGCTGCTGTCGTTCTGAACTACCGTGCACAAGGCGCAACCGAACCGGGCGCCGCAGTTTTTCGCTTTGCCTTCCCCCTCCATGATGGAGTCGTTCACAACCGCACACGAAGTCGGCCCTGCATCGCGATAAGCGGTGAGGACTTCTTGTGCATCCGTGTAGGACTCGATGATTCCAGCCCCACACAACCCAAGCAGCTCGAAGACGGAATCGGTATCCCACTCCGCAATGGGAGAGAGAACGAGCTCACCCTCCTTGTTGCGCACAGGCTCAACAGAGGAGTCCTTTCGCTTCAACATGTTTGCTCCACGGCGGACCGACTCCGAACGCCTGGTTCCGGTGCAAACGACAACCTCCTTTTCCCCACCCAACTGCTCCGACAGCGTGTGCCTCAACTTTCTGCTTGGCTCACACTTCCACGCTACGCTGCAATCGGCGTTCAGTCCTGGGTAGGACGGAAGCGCACGACCACCGCAAATCCGTGGCCCCCAACTATCGAGCAGCTCCGGTTGAGCCACACGCACCTGAACGTCCAGGCCATGCTTTGCAGCATAGGCTTCGATCTTCTTCATCTCGCACTTTGCCAACTCTGCGATCAACGGATTCTCAATCCCGGTGTTGGAATGGCAGACTGCGATCTTCGGATGCCGACCCTCGTTTTTTGCCTGAATAGCTGCCATGAACGTCAATATCATCAACACAGAACTATCCTTTCCGCTGCTAAATGCGATGAGGGTTGGATACCCCTCATCGAACAGGCGCCTGATGGAAGCGACTGACCCCGCAATCAGGTCGTCCAGAGACACTTCCTGACGCACGACAGGTGCTGCTGCAAAGAAATCCATTTTCACCACCTCCAAAGTTGTTGATCTGCGTGGGAGGAGATGCGCGCATGGAGGGGTGAAACGCGGCACACGCACCCTACGGGCGAAGAAAAACCGCCCAGGGGGCGGTTGGGGTATCGATGGAGTTCAGGCCGATGGCGCCTTGATCTCCTGCCAAATGGCGTCTGCTCGATCAAACAACTCTTCTACGTCCTCGATGGCAAGGTCCATCGATTGCGCAAGAAGCTCCAGGTCGATCTCTTGCGTTGCCAGGATTTCTGAGATCAGGCGAGGAAACTGGATGGCGTTGTTGCGCCAGTTGTCGGGGTGCATTTCATTCTCCTTGAAGGACGGTAGTTGACGTGCTGCGCCGGTGAGATACCTCGCGCCCCATAAGAAAACGCCGCTCTTCCCCGTGTAGGAGAGAGCGGCGGTATGGGCCGAGTCAAAGCAGCCTAAGCAGCCTCTTTGACCTGATAGCCGAATCGCCCCCACGTGTCAGGGCCGATCAGAAGCGGCGAGGTTCTGTCAGTCGCGAGATTGACGAAAACGCCGTGGGCTTCCAGGCGTGCGGTACGGAATAGCTTCCAGAGAAGGTTCAATCCGTGCAGAGCCATCGCGCGGTTGATGAACAACGATTGCTTCTCGAGCGCCTCGACAAGCGAACAGCTAGGCTGGTCATCGGTGGCATCCAGCTTGTCATCGACGGCCTCGGGCAGCAGATCTGCAACCGTCGGCAGCCTGAGTCGTGTTGTTCCTCGGAATGTGACGTATGGTCGCTCCCCAAATTCGCCCAAGATGACTTGACCATCGTTCTGGTTGTTTCCGATATCCATCCAGTAACCGTAATCGAAGGTTTTTGCGATCGCTTTTCTGGCAAGCCGGTTATCGACGCACCCGATGACGAGATCCGGTCGCATCCGCAATCGCCCCTCTTCGCAAATCTCAAGACGATGCGGGTACGCATCCCAGTCAAGCCCGAAGGCTTGGTTGAGTCGATTGATCAGCACCGACGCCTTGTTGGCGCCAATATCGGACCGCACAAACGCCTGGCGGCCGACGTTGGATTCCGACACGGTGTCGTCGTCGAACGCGGTAACGTGAAGGCCGCCTGGGTGACCGAGCGCAAGCAAGGCCGTATGAAGCTGCACAAGGCCGTTGATGACATGACTCCCAGTACCGCCAGCGCCGATGACGACGATTCGAGCTTTTCGTTGCAACAGGTCAGGGTTGATGAAATGCTCCATTTTTCTCTCCATGTGTAATGACTGCATGGGGAAATGCAGAAGCGCGGGGCGTAAAAAAGCCACCTCTCAACGAGAGGTGGCGGTTATGGTCGGCTCGATACAGGCTTTACACCAAGGCATCGGCCACAAAGGTTCGCGGCTCCTCAACGGGCGCGGGCTTGAACATCAATCCATCGACGGCTGAGGCCAGTTGCATTGGAACGAACATCCCCATCAGGCAGAGCCGCTGGGCCGTAACCAACTTCTGGTCACAACGACCCAATACCACGGAAAGTTTGACCTCCCCTCTGTCGTCCTCGTCATCGGTGCCGGAAAAGAACGCCGACGACCGGCCATGCGAGTGCAGATCAACAACCAGATGCTCCCCTTCTCCCAAGCGTGGCCTGTCAAAGTGGATACGAGAAGCCGAAGCTTCTCGCACCCCCACTTCTCGGAAAGCGAACTCGTTGCTGACTTCGTTCCAGGTGATCCAGCCGGCCGCCTCGAGCGGACAGCTTTCTCTCGCCATTCCTGCAAAACGCTCAAACAGCGCAAGCGGGATCGGCGGACACATCCACTCCAGACTGGCAGTGACCGTGCCGTATGGCTTCACCACAGAAGAAGCCTTTGTGAGCGGCATACGTGCATACAGCCACGCTCGACGCACCTCAAGCCAGTCCCCGTTCTGCCCTGCCAGAAAACGATGCCCTGGCTGGGCCAGCGGTTCGAACTCACCGAACCGCGGCACCATCACGGTGGGCGTGAGGGCCTGTAACGCCGCATCTCGAGGGTCCATCAAACATCCCTCCCGATCTGAGCCAGAACATCCCTGACGGTCAGTTCTGTTGGCACAAGCGTATCCAGCGGAAAGGCCTTGAATTTCCCCTTGAGCATCGCGTTCCAGAACTTCGCGGAACCGCCCCTGTACTTCACAAGCAAGTTCTGCTCATGGATGTTCGGATGCGAGAAACGGCTCGAGAAGAAGCTCTCCTCCCAGTCCGCCGGATCGGCCTGGACGCCTGCACTTGGTGTCTGTGCAGAGCCCACGCAGATGCCACCACCCTTCCAGACGTTCCAGTAGGGCGCCTGATAGAGCTTGGTTCCTGGCCGAGGTCTGGACTTGCCTTTAACAGCAAAAACTCGCCATTGGCGGCTTGTGACAGCAAACACCAGGCCGGGATGCGGAACATCTGCTGTCTCGACCTGGATTTCTTTGCTTTCGAACCAGACACGTCGTGTTTGAGGCCTCATCCACCATACAAGCCATCCGGGTCCTTGCGACAGGATGTTCGGCTCGAGGAAGACAGGCCGAGCGCTTCTGGACGGATCGAGGGAGTCAAACATTTTCCTCAAACCGTCGACTGTTGCCGGCACACCAGCTTCAATCGAAAGCTCCCCCGATGAATCCACCTCCACGTCATGCACTGAGGCATAACCTGGACGATGCTGCCCGTAGAGCAGGATCGCGTGCGAGGCCCGGTATGGCACCTCTTCGGTGTTGACGCTGACTTGCATTTATTCCTCCTTTTCGCACGTATGCAGCATGACAAGAAGCTGGTCGAGCGATTTGTAAAGTTGCAGACCCAAGCGGTAGCGCTTGAGCCACTCCGCAAAGGCTTCTCGCGTGATCTTCACGTCCCATACCGAGCACAAGGTGGTGTATCCGTCACAACCTTGATTGGCATACTCGATATGGTCATCAATGACCTGCTGGACAGGATCGTCCCCATCCCAACGAATCAGAGCACCGCGATATACCGGCTCGCGATCTGTCTCCTGCGCACCGGGAAACATCGCCCCCTGATCCATTAACCGGATCACCTCGCACAATTTTTCGGCAACATCCCCGACCGTGGGATCTGGATGATCAAGCGCCTGGATAAGAGAGAAACCATCGAGCACCCTTTTCGTAGAGATCGCCCAATCGACCGGGAACCCGTCCTCATACTGCTCCGGTGAGAAACTGTATTCCTCGGGGTCTTCTCCCGAACTCTCGAGCTCTTCGATCCATTCCTCCTGGGAAGACGCTCCCCGCCAGTAGATGTACGAGGCCAGTTCTTGAACGAAAAGCGGTGACCAGCAACCCGCCGTTCTAGCCCCTGCTGTCTGCGCTACCTCAAGTGCAGTCCTACCCAAACCTGGGACCGATTCCTCGAGTGCGAGCAGCCGGCTTCCGACCAGACAGGTCTCCAAGTCGGGGTTGAGCTCAAGAGCCAACCAATAGGTCTGGGGAACATGCTCACCTTCCTCGACCGAATACCCTTCGCATCCACTCAGCGTGCTTGAAACGGCCAGGTCCAGAGGTGCAACAAAAACAAGATCACCCAAGACCGCTTCCATCAGACGCTTCAAACCCACCTTTACAAGCTCGGGCAACCGTTCCTCGGAGTCTTTCTCGGTAACAAGGCCCTCGTCGTACAACGCCAAGGCAAGATTGGCCAACGGCAACCCCTCGGATGCATGCTCAACATAAGCACCAGGGGCCGCGCAGCTTCTGGGCAGCCTCAGAGGATCATGTGAATGGCGTTGGACGGGGGCCGGAGCCGAACCGCTGACGCCGAACTCCTCTGTGAGCTTTCGACTAACTGCAAAAGTGCGGCAACGCATTTCGTCATCTCCTTATCATTAAAAACGGGAAGCACAGAAACTGTGCTTCCCGTCTCGATGATTTCGCCTTTGGAGATGGCCTCAAGCCTATCCTTCAGCGAACTCATAAATCACCCCTTTGTGCCTGCTGCACGCCGGAATTCGTAGATCAACCTGTTCCCCTTTCGCGTCGGCCCTTCGACCACCGCGCTTGTGAGCTCCGGGAAGGTTGCGGAGTAAAGATCCCGAACCTGATTTACCGACATCCCCTTACCCGGATCACCAAGACAGGTTCCGTTGTAGTGGAACTCGCGAACGGCTTCTTCAACTTGGATCGCCATGACGCCCCCTTAAAGCAGGCTGGCCAGGTCAAGCGCGGAAGAGACTTCCGTCTTGGCCTTGGCAACTGGTTGTTGAACAGCCGCAGGCTTGGCTTGCGCCTCACCCACTTCCTCAGCATCACCATCGACGTCCTCATCGCCTTCGTCAGTGAGCTCATCGAGCGTCACCGCTTTGGGCCCTGCTGCCTTGGGTGCCCCCTTGACCGCCTTGGCCGCGCTTTCCTTCTTTGCGCGATCCAGGACCGCTTGGGTTTCGGCCAGCTGCTCTGCAAGGCTCTTGTGAGCACTCACGTAGCCCGCCAGCACACCGGCAAAGCCCTCGTCGAGCTCCGCAGTGGTGCCGGAGATCACCAGGGGCGTCTTCAGCGCCGGATCACCTTCCGCTTTGGGTTTTGGGATCACCGTGACGGTGATCTGGTCACCCTCTGACGTCAGCATCAGGGTGGCGGTATTGCTCGCCAGGAACGACTTCAACGTTTCAAACATCCCATTTCTCCTTGATTTAAGGGCCTGGCCTGCAACCAGGCCTTCCTGCATTGAAAAAGGCGTTACGCCTTCCACATCACGTTCGCCGGAAGCTTCCCGGCATAGTCAAAGCCCGATACGGCCAACAGCTTCTTGACGCACTCGTCCTTCTTCTCCCCGAGAGCCTTGTCCAGATCCTTGCCCATATGTGCGGCAAGCCCGATTTGCTCGGCCACGACCTTGATCTCACTCTTGGTGAGCAACCCCAGGTAGTCGGCGTTAAGCGTCCAGTGATCCGCGAGGTTCACCTTCAGCTCGTTGAGCAGCGCGACCACCTTGTGCTCCTCGAGCCCCTCTGCGGTTGCGGCCGGCAACATGACCTTCAGCTTGGAGACAACCTCGTCGCTTGCTTCACCGACCTGGGTCAGCGCCACTGTCAAAGACAGACTGGACGACGTCCCTTGAGTGAGCTTGGCGAACGCTTTGCCAAGCTGAGTTGCGCTGATGTGACGCGCATCCCCACTCATGCAAAGGGCAAGCAGAACACGCTCCCCAACTTCGGGATTCATGTAGAGGTGCTTGGCCAATGCAGATCGCCAGACCTTCGCCCGATACTCCTTGACCCGCGTGGAGTCCTGCACCTCAGCAGCCTTCTTCTGAGTTACAGGTTTCGCAGCGGGCGATGTGTTGCTCGCTGAGCCAGTCGTTGTTGCTCCCGGGGTAGGCGCAGCGGGTTGAGCCGGTTGAGCGGCTGCAACGATCGCCTGATGATTCGCCTTCACCTTCTCGGCGTTACATGCAGAGTCGAAGCACAAGTCCTTGAAGACCTTGCCCACCTTGCCGGGCACCGCGCTGATGGCCGCCCCAAACTTGCCGCAGGAACGGCAGGCCTGAGCCTGAACATCACCGACGCCAGAACCACCTTCGGCGACGAGCTTGATGACGGTGAAGTTCTCACCGGGGCGAACAATCCTGACTTCAGGAAAGTCCTCGATAAGCCCTTTGCGAATCTCGTCGAGCGCCGCTTCGGTCTTTCCGTCCCAGCACTCACGGTTGGTGCAATGGCCATCTTCGACGGCCTCCCCAAAGAGCGCTTGCTGATTCCCGCTGCTGTGGGGGCATTGCGCACACTCCGTCTTGTCGAATACCGCCGTCGACAACGCGTTGGCGAGCTTCTGGATTTGCTGCTTGAACTCACCGACACCGACAAGCTCGGGAGCCTTGAGAAGTGCCCCAAGAACAGCGTCTTGCTTTGGTCGCGGAAGACCCGCCAACAACTCGGCGTGGCCCAACTTGATGCGACGCTCAGCGAGCGCAGAGCGAACTGCGTCCGTGGCGTTCATCAGGCCCAGGCGTTTGTCGAGGGTGGCCCGACTCCAGCCAAGGCGCCGCGCTGCATCGTCCCGATCACCTTCTGAGCGAGCCAGGATTTTCGCGGCCGCCTCAGCTTCCTCTGCTGGCGACATGTCCGCCCGCTGAACGTTTTCGATGAGCGCCAGTTCTTCGGCTTCATCGTCGTCCAGATCCTTGATGACAACGGGCATGGGGTAGTCATCCCCATGTGCCGCCTTAGCTGCCGCGTAGCGGCGACCACCAGCGACAACCTGGTACCCGCCGTCCAGCAAGGGACGAACGAGAATCGGCTGGATGACCCCCTTCTCGCGGATCGAAGCGGTCAGCTCCTCCATCTCCGCAGGGTCAAAGAACTTCCGCGGGTTGTTGCCAACGACAATTTCCGAGATCTGAACGGTTTGCATTTCCTTCTCCTGGTTGGTTAGTGCTGCAACCGGGAGATGCATCAAGCTGAATGTAAAAAGCCCGCCAGCCCCTGAAAACAGAGGCAAAGCGGGCTTTGGGATGGGCGGTGAACGTCTAGGCGTCGACCAGCTCAGTCATGCGAACCCGAACCCCAGGGGTGTTCGAGATCACGCTGTAGTCGAGGTTTTCGACGAAATCCTCAAGGGTCGCATCGCCGATCATCGAGACATCGACCTTGATGCTCAACGTCAGCGTCTGCTCAACGGCCGGCTTCGGGCTCCTGCGGGCACGTGCAAACGAGAGCGCTTCGGGTGAGATCTGTTCGAGCTCCTGCACGCCGAAGTAATCGCAGATCGACTCGCACACAGCAGTTTCGCTGGGGCCACGCCAGTCGAAGTGCGCCAGGCCGACCTCGTCCGTACGCTCCTCTCCGTCGACCAGGGCGACTAGCTCGGCGTGATCGAGCAACAGAACATGGTCGGTTGCATCAAACTCCTCCGTACCGACATAGATTGCGTCGTCGCCCTTTCGACCGCCCCATGCCTGTTTTGTGAAGCTGCCGATGATCTTGCGGTTCGTGAACACAGCAACGCACTTACCCTCCGCATTTTCGACCGATACAGTCGCTTCCCCTTGAGGATCGACATAGCCAAAGACCATCTCGGCCATGTCCACCGCGGCCTCAAGCGCAACAAACTCGCTGTACAGGCCACCGTTTTCCATCACAAAAAACATGATCAACTCCTTTTTTCGTATGAGAAAGAACTGCACCAGAGGAATGACACGGGGCACATGCGAAAAAAACCGCCCTCGCATCGACGGTTGGGGGTCTGAGATCAACTCACGGACAAGGCGCGAGCCTCTTCGATCAGCGTCATAAGCGCAGCATGCGAATCCTCGTAGCCGTCCGAAGGCGAAGAGCACTCGTTGACCGGCTCACCGGCTTCGTTCGACCAGTCCCACAGGCTCAGCCGTGCCATGGACTCGATGAACTGGCGGGCGCGGACCTCGGCGGTCTCGCTTGCCTTGACGCCAAAGTAGTTCAGCAGCGAGTCGATCCGCTGACGTGCCGTGAAAATCCGCACGTTGGTGTGCTTGAGGTATCCAGCGAACCAGAACTCCTCATTGCTCACGACCAGTGAATCGAGCTCCACACGTTCCTGGTTCTCGGGGTCGTCGGCCTCCTCATCGGATTTCGCCTCCTCCTTGAGCCAGACCGTGCGCGCGTCAAAGACCTCGATCTTGTGCGCTTCGGAAGCGCTGACCATGCGCGACAAGGCGGCGATCCTGGCCGCAGCCTTCTCGTCGATCTCGAAAATGGCCTGCTCAGGGATGTCCGCATAATCGGCATCGGAACGGACATCGGTGACAAACTTCAGTGCCTTCATGGTGTAACTCCTCAGTGAATGGGTTTGTGCTGCACTGAAGGGGATACCGCTGACGGGCTCGTAAAAAACTAAAGCCCGCGTCCTGTGAGGATGCGGGCTTTGAGTATCGAGGGAGGTTGTGGTCCAGAAAGACTACTTCAGCCCCACCTCCTTGGCGGCAAACGCGAGTTTGCTGAGAAGCTTGGAAGACAAACGCCCTGCCACTTCCTGAGCGCCACCCCGGGCGAAGTAGCTCGCCTCGAGTGGCAACCAATACATCTTCCGGAGGCAGAACTTCGTCGTTTTTTCGAGCCGAAGATCAGCAGGCGTCACCACAAACTCCCCTCTGCCGACACGATCGACGTTCTGACTCGTCCCGTAGGCACAGAGCACATCGATTTGACCGTCGTGCTCATCGACTGCCATCACGAGCACAGGCCGGAACTTGCTGCCGGGACTGCAAACCTCCTCAGTCTCGGGCATCCAAGCCCCTACGACTTCCCCCGGGCAGGGGGATTCAAGTTGAGACATAGCTCATCCTCCCCTGCTCCAGGTTTGAACACTCCCGAGTGAATTAGGAGTTCCGTGATGGAGTTGATCTTGGCTCCCTCTGGCACTTCCTTCAGGCCGTAGTCCCCAAGATGCTCCGCAATGGCGCGTCGGATTAGCATCTCGGGCGTGATTCCCAGTTCGGCCGCCCTCGACTCGATGTGCTCCGGCGTCGTCTCGTTGTCGGAGAACGTCACAGTGAAAACAGTTGGCATGATCAAACCCTCCTTCGGGTTCAAGCATACTCCGGTGGATCTGATGTGCGAAAAACTTGCCATTTTCTTCTCCTGTCATTGCCCTTCTCCTGCGAGTTGGATCTGCAGGCTAGAGATGCAGTGACATCAATCGGAATCCGATCCATGTGGTGCTATACGTAAAAACGCCCCTCCAACGGTGGAGGGGCGCAGGAAACTCGGATCAGGTCAGTGTCGCCACCAACAGAACCATGAAAGCAAGTCCTCGAGCAGGCTGTCGAAGGCCTCAAACGCATGCAGGCCGTGATCGAAGAGATCGAACCCTGGCTCCTCGTCATCGATCATCGCTTTCTCCTTAGTAGCGCTTCACGTAGTTCACGCGAAACCAATCGCCGCCGTTGATCACGGGGTCCGTTCGATAGACATCAACCACGAAGCCTGCCTTTCGCAGGTCCGACGGCATGTTCTGACGCCCCCACCGCTCTGCCTGGCTACGCGTCATGGGCTTTTCAAGCACACCGCAGCCCACCTTTACTGGCAACCGTTCCATCACGCTGCCTCCTTCAAGTCATACTCACGATCGAGCGCATCAACTGCCGCATGAAACGCCGCAGCATCGAGCTTTCCGATGTTGTAGGCGTAGACCAGCTCAACGAACCGCTGCCCCTTCTGGAAGAGTGGCTGAAGGGCCAATTGATCAAGCACCTGGACGGGCCAGCGGTAGCCGTCCCGGACCGCCTCTTCGAGCGCGGCCTCCGGGGTTGCGAACACCTGATGCCCATGAAAGCCGTTCTGGCGAAAGCTCACGAGCCGACTCTTACCGCTCCCGTCCGGCTCGGGAAGGATCGCCACATAGGCAGGCTCTTTCTGGGTGGCACCTTCAGGAACATTGGAGAGTTCCATCCCCTCCGCACCGCCCCTATCCCGCATGAGGCGCTCCACCAGACTGCGGTTCTGCGCCCTTCTTCTGGCTGCCTGCAACAGCAGCGCTGCGACGCCGCGGTCGCCCTCGCTCTTACACTCCAGCGCAAGGGCGAACTCTTCGCTATCGATCTTCATGATGCTCTCCTGTTTGTTGTTGAACTGCATGGAATGACATGCAGGGAGGCACCATAGAAAAAAGGCCGGTGACAATGACGTCAGCCGGCCTTTCATTTAGATCAAGAACGGCACCTTCAGACTTTGTGCCAACCGATTCGCTGCTTCCAACGCCAACTGGTTCGCCCGATCGCCAAAGATGGCGTTGCACCACCAGTTCGCCTTACGGACCATCTGCTCGCCTTTACCCGAAAATGCAACTTGAACAACAGATTTGGCCCCATTGCCCTCTTGCGTTACCGTAACGGAAGCGGGCTCCAGATCCGCTGGGATTCCAAGGCATTCGCGGTCGTAAGTGATCCTTGCAAGCACTGCCACCCTTGCGTAGGCCTCTACGGCCGAGCGAATCCGGGCTTCAACGGACTCTCGGGTTTCAAAGATGCAAGTCTCGAGAAGGGTCACATGATCAAGCTCGTCCACGACGGGGGCGTACATCACGCTCATCCCATCAGGAACCTGAGTAGCAAAGGCCCCATCGTCATCAGCAAACTCAACGATGCCCTGCGTATATTGACCATAACCGGATTTCACACGCACACGACCTTCGATCAGATCCTCATACGTCGTTTCCCACGCGATCGGCATCCCCTCTCCATACTCATCTGCAAGATCAGACACAGTCAGCTGCACTTTCATGGCTGGAGGGCGACATGACGTGAACCGCAGATTGGGAGGTGGCAGCTTATCAAGCCTTGTAACAGAAAATGGCCTCATTCCCATCCTCGGCGCAGGTAGGGCCGAAGTCATTTCAGTGGACAGATCAAGAACATCCATGCCCAGAAGTTCTGCTCCCTTCAGCTTAAAAGCATCGCGAAAAGTTGCGGTGCGCGAAGCTTCTCGGAACAGATCTACAACGCCTCGTTTAGCAGCACTTTCTGAACTGAGAACCCCTTGATGAATGACCTCCCTGCACCACATGTTGAAAGCAATATGAAGGGCGCTCCAGGCATAGAAATCCCACTCCTCCGCATCATTTTCTTCCCGCATGGTGGACACAACATTCACCGCAACCACGGCAGGCAGATCAGCCCGCAAACTCAATAGCCGAACCATTTCAAAGCTCCTCTTCTGAAATCTTCAAAGCCGCCCCCTTGAGCGTCTTCGACACACAGACACGCTGTCCCTTCATCGTGAAGGCCACGTATTTCCCCGGGCGCCCCATCACTTCACCCACACGCTCAGGTGTCTTGCTGCTTTTCAAGGAGGAACGGACAAGCCACCGGCCCTCCTGAACCAGCTCAACGAACACGCCAGCCAAGACCTCTTTTCCGAAATCCATATTCGAACTCAATGAAAAACCCGCAGTCTCGAATTGAATCGAAATCTACGGGTTTGGTATCAGTAGAGGATGAAAGCGGCCACGAAGCCGACAATCAACCACCCAAGCACGTCTTGTCCGAGACCAGACATCCTTTGCTTCCTGATCAGGGTGATAGCCCTGAATCTACTCGCCGGCGCCATGCCGATATCGCCAAAGCACAGAGCCCTTTCCAGCCTCGCAAGCCCCTTACGCCTCATTCCTTCGGGACAAATCGAAAGAGCCGCAATCGAGGCAAATACAAGAACGCGTGACATTTCTTTCTCCTTGGTTAGAACTGCACTGAGCTATGCCGTTTGAACCATGAGAAATCAGGGCACGTACTGACGCTGCTGAACGACGTCGACGAGCTTGGGTACAGCTCCATCCTCATCAAAAACAAAAACGAACCCAGGCAGCGCATACCGCCCACCATGGATCGGGCTCGTTCGTAGTGCAGCGCTGGCCAACCGGTTGAGCCAAGGCAAGAACGACTCTCTAGGCTTCCGAGTCCGCTGCCACGAGGCCTTGTGATAGCGCTCAAGCCTCGCGAGCACCTTCGGCTCGATGAGCACGTCGCTTTGCAACGCCATGCGCCTTTGCATCTCCTGCTCGGCAAGATCTGCCTTGGTGTGCTTCTCAAGCACCATCCAACGCAGGTACCAATAAGGGAGCTCCGCGTAAGACTGCCCCTTGAACTTCCCAAAAGTGACGACTGACGACATCTCTGATGACCTCCTTGTGGTTGATGTGCAAGGAGGGAATGCGAAGCGAGGGCAGGGAAAACGGGCACAAAAAAAACCGCCTCAGAAAATGACTTTCTGAGGCGGCGGTGTTACATCATCACTTCACAGGGGCGTATCGAGCAGAGACGATCTTCTCGATGGCTTCCCGCTCAGCTTCCGGTGATCGCGCCGTAACAGCGGCGTGGAGGGCTCCGTTGAGGCAAGCCAACACTTCTTCCGTGGCGCCTCGAGCACTGGCATCCGCAAGCGAACGACCATTCGCCAGCAACATCTTTCCCCAGCGGATGAGGCCGCGGGTCGAGATGGTAGTGGTCATTTCGCCCTGCTTGAAGGCTTCCCGAACGTCCCCAGCCACCTCAACGAGGAGCTGGATGAAAGGACCGGCAAGATGCTTGCACTTCGCGTGCAGAATCTTGCTTTCCTCCATCGGGGTCAGGTAGTCCACCGTCCCCACAAGGAAGCGATCTAGCAAAGCAATGCTCTGCCGCTGAATGCCCCGGTAGTTAGCGGCATCCATGTCGTGCGCCACAGCGTTAGCCGTGAATGCGACCCGAAAATCCGGGTGCGGCTGAACCATTTCACCCGTTTCAGGCACCAAGAGCGGCGCCCCATCCAGGATCGTGTTCAAGCCACCGACTACGGCTGGATGGAGGAAGTTGCCTTCATCCAGAAGCAGGATACCCCCTACCTTCATGGCTGCCAGTAGTGGGCCGTCAGCCCACTTCCACTCTTGGCCGCCACCAGGTACGGACGCCATGCGCCAGGCGCCGACGAGCTCCTGAAACTCCATTCGCCCGTGGCAAGCAACACGAAAGAGCGGCCACCCGGTGCGAGCCGCGAAGACCTCGACCATCGAGGACTTCCCAGATCCAGTAGGACCAGTCAGCATCAGATTCTTGCTCACCCCGGCCCACACCCATGCCACCAACAGGCGTGCATGAGCTTCGGTGAAGCTATGGGACGGGTTATCTGCGGGCGTGAACGGCCCCGATGTCCTTACAGGAACCGCCCTTTGAGCTGCCTGGGGGTCCTTGAAGGCAGACCCAAAGATGTTGCCAAGCTTCTCCGTTACTGCTGTCGTTTGTGACATTTGAATCTCCTTGTGTTTAGGGCTGCAAGGAGAGATGGCAAGAAGGTGAAGTGAAAACTGAACGTGCGCGAAAAAAACACCCTCTGCCGAAGCGAGAGGGTGCGAGGGGTGACACTGATGTTAATCAGTGCAAGCTCCTGGCGATAGGCTCACCAGTGCGACCACTCCTCATCACTGCAGGGAGCAATGATGCTTGAGGAGCAACAACCGGCTCGATTTTCCGTTGGCTCTTACGAGCCCTGGACATGATCGGTTTGTCATGAGCAAGCTGAAGCTGCTCAAGAGCGAGAGCAAGCTTCTTGCTCTCTTCTTCTGCGCGCCTTACGGTGCGCTCGAGCTCGGCGATACGCCGTTCATCTGCTGAAGGGGCCTCGCGACGATTAGCTGTCGGTTGGCGCTTCTCTTTGTCTCCGTCGAGATTCCTCCGAAGAGCTTGCTGCAGCTCGCGAAGCTGAGCACGCTTCCTGTCTCTGCGCGATGTCATGAAAAGACGAAGCGACAAGAGCGCGAGGGCACCGATGACTACAAAACTGAGTAATGACACGTCAATCTCCTTGGGTTAGGTCTGCCCTCAGAGATGTGCGTAGCACGGTGATAAAAAAGGGCCCAAGCGATTTCGCTTGAGCCCTCGTGGTTGGATCAGGCTACCGCTTTCGCGACAGCACCAAAGACCGCTTGCGAAAGCCGGTCAGCACTCATTGCCCGGTCAAAGGCAACCTCCTCTTCGTTGAGCATTGATTCGAGGGCGTGGCCCATTGAGCCAATGAACACGACCGCGATCTGGATTCCGTTCTGGCGGGCAAACCTGCACCCAGCCATCAGCGAATCGTGATCGTTGGGCTCGCCATCTGTGACGACAACCAGGATGCGCTTTTCCTCCTCGCGCTCCGTCATACGGATAAGAGCTTCTTCAACCGCATCGCCCGTCGCGGTGTCGCCCGAAGAACCATCATCCCAACGGTGAGCAGAGAGCGGCTCATCGAACTCCTTGAGCACGCACACGTGATTGGCGAACGCGATCGAGAGGAACGGCACCTCGTAGGTCGACAGCACTGAAGCTAGCGCGAAGTGCGTCTCATAGGCGGCTTCCTGTGCGGTCGTTTGCCCGCCCGCAGCCCTTGAGCCCCCCTCGGTGAGCGGCATCGTTGTCCACATCGACCCCGAGTAATCGACCAACAGGGCGACCGCAGTGTTGGTGCCTGCGGTTTCTTCCTTCTTGAGGAAGATTTTCAGGTCACCACGCGAAAGCCTCTCCGGTGCACTGTGAGAGAGCTTGCGCCCGGTGTAACCGTCCCACAACGATTCTTCCACGGTCGACTCGATCAGGCTTGCAAGGCGGGTGCCCAGCTTCGCCTTGAGCTCGTGCCGCTTCAGATACGCCCTGACCTGCCCCTGGTCCTTGACGCCATTGGTTCGACTTGCGTGTTGCGTCCGAGCACCGGCGCCCATAACCTGATTGGCACCCATTTGTTGCCTCAGCATGTCTTCCATGCTGACCGAACTGACCGACTGCGCCTTGAGCGCCTGGCGCATCGCAGCAGCTTGCTCGCCCGAGTCACCTTCTTCCCCTTGAGAGGAAAAATCGCCAGCGTCCGCCTCCCCCCTTTCGTCAGAGTCACCTGCCTCAGAATCACCCTGGTCGCCCTGAGACTCATCTGAGTTAGAGGAATCATCTTCGCCCCGATCGTCAGACGATCCCGGCGACGAATCCTCCCCATTCTCATCTTCCTCACCAGAACCCGACGAGGACGAATCCTGCTCCTCCTCATCACCTGCCCCAGACGACGGCGACGAATCACCCTCATCTTCGTCCTGCCCTGCCTGAGAGGGGACATGGGATTCGTCCTCCTCATCTTGCGATGACTTGGACTGCTGCTTTTGCTTCTGTTGTTCCTCCTGCTTTTCCTTCTCCTCGGCAGAAGTCTCCAGTAGCTCATAGACTTCCCACGCCAAGGCCGAAGCCTCGTCCGTGGATGTGAGCGTTGCAGAGCGGTCAGCAAGTTCGAAAACCGCCTCGATCAGCTCGTCACCAAACACGTCCTCGGCAAGAGTCCGCCACTGGCCAGCCATTTCATCTAAGCAGTGCTGCTTCAGGTGCCGACTGCGAAGCCCCATCACAAGCGCCCTGCACAAGATGTCGGCCGGCTGATACTCCTCGTCTTGCTGTGGAGCATCAAGGATGCCCCGCGCTGCGAGACCGTTGGCCGCATCGAAGAGCATTCGAGCCGCCCCAGGAAAGATCCTGGCCAATGCCAACTCGATCCGTATGTCCTCGAACACGTTATCGAGGGCGCGAACAAGGACGTTCCCTTTCGAGCTGTCCTTGAACTCGGTAAAGCGGCAGTGCGCCGCCTCATGCGCGACCAGCCCGTACAGAAGGATCATGTCCTCCTCTGAGCCAGTCGTTGCGAGGTTGGGCAGATAGATCACCTTGCCCGTCGTCGCTGCTGTTTTAATGTTGCCGAAGACGACCTGGACGCCGAAGCGACGCCCCAACATGGTTGCTACGAGGCGAAGCGCCTCCTTACGGTTCTGCTTGAGCATTTCAGACTCCTGTTGGTTACGGCTGCAGGAGCGAGATGCGGCGAGCGTTCTATGAAGGCAACTCGAGACGAGCAGCCAAGTTAATCGCGTCTACTACAGTCGTAACGATGGCGGTCGCACACGTAGCCAGCATCAGGTTCACGGGAAAGCCAAAGTTTTCGATCACTGCGCCATCCGAGCAGGTCAACAACCCCTCGTCATTGCAAAGATGGGTAGACGGGTCAATTCTCAACATCATTGGTCGCCGATCCTGACATATCCCAATCACAGGGATACCAGAACTCCAGGCAAGTCCGCACTCAAAAGCAGTTCCGGAATCCGGTTCGATTGAGCTTCTGAAGGGCTTCAGGTTTGCAATCACCACATGGGCTTCGCGTATTTTCGCTACATTTTCCCTGAAAATAACATTCGGATCGCTGATCTCATCATCGCCGGGAAAAAGAGGGTATATATTTTTCGCCTCACACACCTCCCTTAAAAACTCTTTCTTCCTTCGATAGCCCGCAAAGAATAAGTCGGGACCGGCAAAATAGACTAGCTTGCGCATAAGGCCTCCGAAACAGCAATCCAAACTAACTGACCGTCTTTGTTCTTACCCAACTCAATAAAACCCGGCGCTGCATTTTCTGCTAACACAGAAAACTGTTCGTCCGTTAAACCCAAATCAGCCGCTTTGTACCATTTTAATCCGCGCTTTTCTAAATACGGCTTACCTTGCATCGCTTTGAGAACCAAAGCAAGCGCCTCCGGCTGATCTTTAATATTGCCTTGACACTCTTCTGCGAACGCACTTAGTTTTTCTTTATCTTTTTTTCGTAGTTTTTTCAACTGCTTTTCTTTGCGCTCGCGATCCATCTCATCTTCCTTTTCAACGATCATTACCGCTTTTTCTTCAGCCTGCTTTTCGATGACTTTCGAAAGCTCATGCATCACATCCTCATCGAGGACATCATCGCTTCCAGGTTGATCAGAAGCCTCGTTGGCCCCAGAGAGGCCACCTTCCTCGTCAGTCATCTCAAGATCGTTCTCAAAGCTTTCGTTCTGAATGGCACCTCTTTCACCTGAGATGAAATTGTCGAGAGCTGCACTAACAGCGGCAGATGTTTGTTCAGCGGGTTCTTCAGAAAGGGATGATGCCCCGTCTGGTGCTACCTTTTCCTGGGCATTGTTTGGCTTCACTTCAGCCGCAGGAGAGGAAGCCTCCGCAGGCGCTTGATCTTGTGCGCCGCCGTCATTGACTTGAGCTACAGCCGAGTTGTCTTGCCCGATGCCCTCAGCGGGAAGATGCGCATCTTCAGTGTGGACCTCAAAAAGCGCAGGGTGGTCAAACAGGCTGGAGAGCCCGGGAAGTATGTGTTTTGGCATGATCACAACAGCACCACGCCACGTTGCCAAATGCTTCCCGTTCGAGGCATTGAAGAACGAAACCGAATAGGTTCTGAGCGGCGGCGTAGGATTTGATGAGGAACGCATGTTCGGGTTGGGGTCGAACAAAACTTCCTGGTCAGCAAGCACTTCGAGGAGCGCCCTCTTCAGGTCTTCAGTTGGACTAATGGACAGTTTTTGGCCAAGAAAACGGAGAAGCTCCCGCTCTTTGAAAACAACGATCTCACCTCTTTTCTGGCCTATGGTTTGTGCCTTGTTACTCCCATTGACGCGCCCAGGTTCGGAAGTAAGCTCCTGAAAAGCCGCCCAAAGGCGCGTCATGAATTCCACCGTTTGCTGTCCGGTTTGAACCGACGGAGCTATACCTGACTCGATTTGGCCTGCGGACCGATCTGCCGCAATCAGTAGCTCCATCAAGGCGTGCGTACGGTCGTCATATGCACGCTGCCCCTTATCGAGCGGGAAAGACTGGGGCCGATGGTAGTACCCGACAGCTCCAAGAATTGCCTCCTGGTCGCTTCGTGGGATCTGCCAAAACTCGTCGAGTTTTGTCACCATAAG
The DNA here is from genome assembly GCA_022837595.1 of Propionibacterium sp. Classification (GTDB taxonomy): domain Bacteria; phylum Actinomycetota; class Actinomycetes; order Propionibacteriales; family Propionibacteriaceae; genus Brooklawnia. The sequence continues at coordinate 67,888 of JALHFX010000001.1, read as the reverse complement.
CGCTGAGACGCTATCGTGCTCGTGAGTTTCTTTAAGGACTTCACCCGTCTTGGGATCGCGCAGGAAGGTTTTTAGCTTCCCAATATCATGAGCGAGCGCGATGATACCTACTAGGGGGTCCGCGGGATCAAAGGTGTAGCTGGTGTCCCGGAGGGCTGTCACCAAATCACCCTTCGGCGTCTTCAATCCCTCATAGGTCCAAGTAGGCGCGATAACGATCGCTCTTTCGCAGACCAACAGCGAATGTTCCCACAGAGTTTTTCCTCCATGACCTCCGCGAACGTGAGACGCAGGCATCTTCGGGTCAGATAGCAGGATGCGAAGAATCTGCTTTGCGAGACGGTAATGTTCGGGGTGCGCTCTCTTGAGATATGAAAGCCACCGATCAACTGAATCCCTCCCCGTTTTTTGTGGAACGTTCTGCGCCATGGGGATGTGATATGGAGGAATGGGAGGTGCCCCAAGGGAGCAGCTCAAACCACGAACCCTTTTCCCCTTTAAATACTTGCTCAAAAGATATTCGTTAATGATGTAGGCAGAAACGACTATGCCAATGGCGATGAAGATGGCAAGACTGATGGAAGACCCTGCCTCTAGCACGTAGCTAGACAGTTCTTCTGTTCCATTCCATGAGCCATCAAATAGCCCATAGAGCGTTAGGCAAAACCACCAGAATGAAGTCACCAAGGCAACGGACTGGACAAGTTTGTAGCGCATTCCACACAACCCGAAAAATGAAAAAGGGGGCCTAGCCGATAAACCGGCGCCCCCTTGTCTCAAAACCAACCTTTCTCAAAGCGTATCGAAAAGCGCTTGCGCCTCTGCGTCACTCACTTCGGCCACCGGAGACTGCTTCGAACCGCCCCCGGCCAACAAGGCTGCCTTCTGTTGCTCAATCCGGCGAGCTCGCGCTTCCGCGCGTTGGCGCTGGGAGTCCTGAAGCTCTTGGCGCATCTTGACCATCCACTCCGGAGTGACCTTGATTTCATTCTTGGTCGTTACCCCAGGCGCGGTTGTACATTCAATGAAATGGATTTTCCGTACGGGCTCAATGCCCGTTTCAGGATCAATCGGCTCTCCCGTCCTTTTCACGTCGGCCAGTAGCCGGCCAACGATCTCACATGCGGCGCCGCGCATCACGCGCTCATACACAGCCGATGCCAAACGCCCGTAGTAGCGAACCGGGATCAGTTGAGACTCATCCTCTTTTTGTCTGAGCAGAATCTCGCATCGCGCTCGAATTCCCTTTTCAGGGTTCGGGGCCCGGAAGCGTGTCGCAGCGATGATGCCGGCCAGACGGACCATATTGCTCGAGTCAGAAAGCTTGTCGTCCCTGCCGCTAAAGAGCTTGACGCCGTGGTCCTCGAAGTTCGTCGTCGGGGCACCTGCCACTGGAATCTTGTCAAACGCCGAATCGATCGGCATGTCGAGAACGGTTGCCACATCGAAGCCGACTGCGGTCGCAACAACAGTCCGAATCGGCTCCTTCGTCACAGGGTCTTCGCCGATGATCTTACCGGTCAGGTTGCAGATCGCTCGAAGCGGCTTCAGATCGTGAAACTGAGGCGGGATCTCGTCGTTCTTTCGCAGAACAAGGTCGAGGTTATGGTTATCCAGGTTGGTCTGCTGGATCTGGAAGTGACGACCATCTCCTGCCTTGCGTCGCAGATACCCAGCGAACCACCCCACATTCAAGAAGCCGTCAGGGTACTGGTACAGGGCTGCGATACGTCTGCGCTCTTGTGAAAGCATGATGATTCCCTATTTCGTGGCATCGGAAGTGTTACATCTAGGATAGATGATAACTCGACGCCACCAGATTGCAAGCAATCCAGGGCATACTCGCAGGAACCAGTTGCAAACTGTGCGTATCTGTGATCATCGGATCGGCGCCGACGTCGTAACCAAACGCTACAAGCTGAAGAAAAATCCTTCCTTTCAGACGAAGGAAGGAAGCACAGAGCGCTTTTTTGCGCATACAATGACCATGCAGAACGCAAGGTGTGATGGAAAACAAGGAACCAATGCAAGACCGTACAGGCCGTTTCCGGACGGGAGCCTGTTTTTTTTGCATCGGTACTACATGCATCCCAATCCACCAAGAGAGAATTCGACCCAAAGACTTAACATCGGAAATAACATGACCAAGGATATCCCCAAGGGGAAGCCGCTGATTGACGCCATTCATAAACGTAAATGGGAGTTGGGCGTAACAACACAAGACGCCGCAGCTGCAATCAATCTTTCTCCGCCTTATTTCCAAGCAATGCTTTCAGGAACAAGGCCGATTCAGAGCATGTCTGATGAAGCCAAGCGCCTTCTTGCGGAATGGCTTGGAGTAAGTACGGTCGATGTTTATATCCTGGCCGAGATTTTGGAACCCAACGACTTCCTGATTGAGCAGGATCTTGGGGATCGGATGCGTCTTACTATTCAAAAGATAAGTGAAGACCCAACCGTAAGTCAGTTTGCTCCAAGCAAGGACGAGTGGGACATCCTTTCGGACAGAACAAAATTCTTTATCTGCATGATCTACGAAAGAATGTACGAAACTGAGATACTTAGAAAGATACAACGAAAAGAGTGGGTTATTGAAGAGCCCAAGACAAAGAGATCTCGGACGAAGAAGAAAGACGCCGACGCAGAACAGAGCTCTTCCGGCGAATGAACCGCATATAGTTTTTATCGCGGTGCAACGAGATACCCGCAGAGCAACAAAAAACCCCGTCACAAGCAATACAGGCTTGTGACGGGGTTAGGTTTCTAGAACCAAGCTTCCTCTGCTGCACTCTGAAGCATTGCATCAGCGATTTCAGTCTCAGCCTCTGTCGTTCGCTTCGTAGAAGCTTTTGCCGCAGGAGCCTTCTTCTGCAAAGTGATCTTGAATCGCTCAGAGTCATCCTTGCGGAACTGCTCAGCAAGCATAACGAGATCGATGCCGTGGTGCTCCTTCACGCTCTCGAAAAGCGCGCCGTAATCCACCGCTCCCTTGCTTGAGTACTTGGTGGCGACGATGCCGCAACCTTCGTACGACGACTCTCCATTAGCTGCAAGAAGGTTCTCGATGTCTTTTGCACGCGCATCGAGGGTTTCTTTTGCCATGTCGTACTCAAGCTTCGCTTGACGCCATGCACTTGCTGCATCGATCCAAGCATCGGTCGCAGGGATGTCATCGTTGATGACAGCCTCCCTGAAAGTCTTTGCTTCAGCGTACAAACGCTGCTGCTCCAGCGGATCAGACTGCACGGGGATCTTGATCCCCTTCCCCGCCCAATAGACCCAGAAGTCCATCGAGAGGATCTCGCCATTCGATGCAAACATCTGCCACTGCATCTGGGCGAGATAGTAAGCAGGGATTTCACCGGCTTGCGCGGAAACCCATAGCTTCGGCGCATCCCCGTAGCGGGAGTATGGGCACTTGATCTCAACGGCTTTTGTGCCCGTCAAGGTCAAACCATCGAGACTGGCAGCAACCCACGGAATGCCATCATGTTCGATGCAGCACGGCTGGGCATAATCGCCATGATCCTGAATCCAGGCAGCCAAAGCCTCATCTTCCGTCTCTACGCCATGCGCCATAGCAGGGTTCATCTTGTCTGGCTCCCTGCGGCCGGTCATCTCTTCCCACAACTGATACCTCGACTTGAAGGGCGAGATGCCGGCGATCACGGCGATGTTGCTTGCAGTGATTCGCGGGCCGTCAATGTCCTTTCCTGCCCTCCAGTCGTGCCACTCCTGGCTACGCTGGTCGAGTTTAACGATCTTCATAACGATTTCCTCCTATTAAGGTCAGTGATGCGGGGAGGAAATGCGGGTACTAAAGGAAGAAAACGTGCGGGAGGCGTCAACGCGCTGCAGGCTGGCAGGAGGCATCGCACGGAATGAGGTATTTTCCCTTATCGTCTTTGGCAAGGATGTACCACCGTTTTGTCTGGAGCTCGGGCATCCCCTCCCAGACAGGCCGAGAGAAGTTATGTCCCACATTGGCGAGGCTGATCTCACCTTCCTTTTTCGAATAGGTGATGAACACCTCAGGAACTTCCTTCTTCGCCTCAAGCGCCGACGCGACTTTTGTCCCAGCAAACGCACCGACTCCAACCTTGACGACCGCATCAACCGGCACCTTGAACCAGGGAACAAACAGTCCGAGATCAGGGTTACTTACGTCGAATTTCACCTCTTGCAGATAGACCAGGTCGCGGCCTTGTGTGTCTTTGGTCATCGAAGCGCACCCCATAGCAAGCGCAGCCAAGGCTAAAGCCAGAGCCGCTGTGACCTTAATTTTCATTTTCTGCTGCATCTCAAAATCTCCAGACGAAAAAAAACGCACACACTCAAAGAATGAGCATGTGCGTTTTGGTTATTACATCGGAAGTGAATCAGCAGCAACTTGCTGCTTTGCACCACCTTGGCGTTCAGCCTTCTCTTCACCAGTCTGAAGACTGATGAACTTCTCGCCCTGGGGACGCTCTTTGCCGGCGCCAACTTCGCGAACGAAGCCGGAAAGCCAGACTTTGCGGCCGCCGCCGACCTCAAGGTCGCCGTTGTAATACGGCACGTCGGAGTCAGACACTGCCTTGTTGCGCGCCTTCTCGAGACGCTCCTTCGCTTTCGATCGTTCCTCTTCAGTCATCTTGAAAAGGGTTCCACGAAGCCCGCCTGCGACCGAAATAATGTAGCGGCCGTCATGGACGGCACATTCGATTGGGAGCCGACCAAAAGCACCCGGCGCGTAAGATCCGTCCTGCTGCCTCACGTCCTGAGCCGACAAATGTCCAGCCAGAACAACAGCGGCTTTGACGCCCTTACCGACAGGGATCTCGCGGGCCTTGGATTTCTCCTCAGCATTGAGGGTGAACATGGCGCCCTGAAGGGCCGAAGTGATGGTGATGATGCTCATAATATTCTCCTAGTAGGTAGTTGGACTGCACGAGTGAGATGCAGTCCGTCGATTGGTAAAAATTGAATTTCACATGCAACGCTGCATGAACCTACTTTAATCCTATCAGAATGTACAACCGAGCTAGGCACCCTCAAGGCTTTGCTCTTTCGCGATCTCCTCCATCAGCTGCTGCTTACGAGTCAGCAGCCACTCCTGAACGCCTTTCTCCAGGCGCACGGCAGCCGCGCCCCCTCTGTACCTCTTGATGAGCTCGAAAGTCGATACCCACCATGCCTGAACATCCACTTGCCCCTCGTTCTTGAGACGAAGCGCCTTCTTTGCCCACGACTTGCACTCGCAGACGTGCCTGAATTCTTCCGAATAGGTGTCGCTCTTACTTTCCATTTCTCGCTCCTGTTGAGACTGCACAGGAGAGATGGCGAAGGCCAGTAATGAAAAAACCCGCCGCTCACAATGTGGTTTGTGAGGGCGGGCGATTGGGGCGCTAGAACCAGGCTTCGGACACAGCATCTTCTGGCAGCACGTAGTCCTCTGCCGTGTACTGAATGACTGATGACTCATCCAGGTTCCGCAATGTGGAAAAGGAAATTTCCGCCTCGGTGCCAGCATAGTTCGAGCGGATGTTCTCGCTGAAGTACTTCCCCCTGCTGGAGGACTTTTTCCATGCGGCCCATACGTTTTGGGATACACCGTCGTAGACATAGCCGCCGCCGCTTGAGAACACAACGCCCAGTCTTTGCTTGAGGACGTCGTAGCCGGCAGTGGCTACCGAGCTCGAGGCCATCTTGTAGCCCTTGCTGAACTTCACCTTCATGCCACCCTCCGTCGCAACGAAGCCAGCAGCACGTCATTGATATCTCCGTCTTTAGGGCAATCGACCCATGCACGAATCCCCTCAGACTGAAGTTCACTTGATAGGTCTGCTGCTGCAGCCTGACCCGGCCCATCAGGATCGAACTTGATGATTACAGTCCGATCTGCAAGGAGCGGGTTCCATGCATGGTTCCACTGCCGACAACCTGGAACAGCAATCACCTCGTCCTCATACCCCATTGCCACAAGTGACAACAGGTCTATCAGACCTTCCACCAGCGCAACCGTACCCTTGCCTTCGTTCCACCGCCACGGCATGAGCACGCTTCCATGTCGCAACGCTTTTGGCCCGTATGACTCACCAGGGAGGCGACGGAACTCAACTGCATCATTACCGGGAAACCCGAACAGGATCGGCCGGTAGACGATGGCAGGGAGCTTCTTTTCCGGACTAAGCAACCCGCTTGCCAACAACAGTTTATTTCCGACAGTGCGAGCCACCTGGCTTGCTGCGATTCCCACATCGGACGAGAGCATCCGGAGATACCCTTTATCGTGAGCCTCCCTCAACAGCGGCATTGGCAGTCCTCGCTCCTGTGTGAGGTAAGTGACTACGTTGTAGTCCCAGTACCCAACCTGAGCATCCAGTAGCTTCTGCATTGCCTCAGCAACCAAGCCAGCGTCCGGAGACGAAGGAATGGCCGCTCTCCTACTATGGCGAAACGGGACAACAACCCGTGCGTCTCCGGCAAGCTTAGCTGCTGCTTCCTTGTGAGAGCAGCGGTAGTACAAAGCCGCTGCCTCAATCACATCTCCATGTGACCCACACGCGAAGCACCGAAAAAACTCTCCTTTCCCAGAAAGAGTCGTCTTTCTGGAATCGTGCTCACTTGGACCGCAGTGAGGGCAGCTGGACCAGCGAGGCCCAGTTCTTGTCTCCACCGGCTCCCCCAGTATTGATGCCAAGAACGACGACAGCGGAACTTGCTTCCTGACTTCTTCGTACATGTTTCATCTCCTTATTCAGGCGTTGATCTGCACGAAGGTAATGCGACCTCAACGATAAGAACTCGACAGGTGTGTTGGCGACCACGGCCGCTAGAGGTGAGAAACAGTTCACAGATAGCAAAAACAAGCAATGGTAAAATTCAGTAAAAATGACACCAAAATACTGATGCATCCAGCCCAGGCGCGTCGGCGCACCGACCCATTCATGAGTGCCCTTAGCAAACTGCGCTACATGCAGTCCGAGGCGGAGGTTGAGGCGTTGGTTTCTACTGCGCTGACAGTCGCCGGAATGCGTTCATGGTTCTTGATGATCGGGACCAAAGATGCCGAGGGCTTGTTTGGCGGGACCAACGTCATAGCCATGAGCTCAGACGCGACCGGTTGGATGTCGCGGTACGCGAGGAACAACTGGGCGCTCGTTGATCCGTTTGTTCTTCACACTCAGCACTCAAACACTCCAATCTTCGTGCCGTACGACGTTGAAGGCGAGTCAAATGGCCAGAAAGAATTCCTGAAGGAGTTCTACGGAGCGCTGTTCGCTTACGGAGTAGTCGTCCCGATTCATCTTGCTCAGGAACGCCTGGCTCTCTTGTACGCTGGGAACAACCAGGAGCTATCACGCAAGACAATCGAAGAGGCCGTACCGATCGTTGCAGCAATCGGGCAGGAGGCCGCAATCTGGCTGGAAGCGCAGAGGGAAGTTGAAGAACGGAATCGAGTTCTCCCCCTTACAGCAACCGAGCTTGAGCTTCTCAGCCTCGCACGGCGAGGGTTCTCTACGAAAGACATCGCGGCCATGCAGAAAATAACTACAGCCACCGTGAACAACATTTTCCGCAGAGCCAACGAAAAACTTGGCACGCACTCCAGGCAAGACGCAGCGATCACAGCAGAGCGGCTAGGCCTCTACCGCGCCGCAATGATCTCAAAACGCATCGTTTCTATGACGAAAGTCATATAAGGCCCTGTTATAAAACAGATTTAAAAAACGTTTCTCTACCAAAGCACCGCCCGTGCGTCAAGGAGGGAGGCGTCGCGCTGCACTGCAAAAATGCCCTTGGGTTTGCTGGACGAAGTTCTCTGAGCATGTAAAATTCCTTTTACTAGGTACTTATTGTGCACACAGAATTTCATAGTAAAACCACAAGAGGACAACCATGCATCAAGAAGCATCGCTCACTGACGCTATCGGCAAAGCCCTGCTTGGCTTTGAGCCGGGCCAGACCGAAATGGACTTCGGCACGCTCTGCACCAGGAGCGTTACTGCGCTCGAATCTGTCTCTGAGCCCGTCGAAGCTGTTGATCTACTGATCACAGTGATCTCCTGCCTCTCGAATCGCAGCCTCGATGCAGACGAACACAACAAGTTCCGCGAGATGGCAGAATCCCTGGGGCGCGTTTGGACCAAAAAGGCTAACTGCTCACACTAAGCAGAGATGCCAAAATTTTTCTCAGCCGTAGATGCGATCAAGGCGTATCGCGCGGGAAGCCTTACTGCAGACAACTTTCTCTGCTACCTCTATCAGGATTCCCGCGCTCGTTACATCGTCAAAGTAGTCGTACGTAAAACCGGAGTACGTCCATCGCTCTCCGAAGAACTGTTCCAAGAGTCAGTTCTGGTCATCTACAAGCTCCTTGACAAGATCGACGAGCCCGAAGGCTTCTACAGCTTCTGGTACACAATCGCGTGGCGATCTTCCCAGACGATAAGGCGCCTTTACCCTAGCCGCGAGATCCTCGACTCCCAGCGAAGCGAGAACCAAGAACCAGGAGAAGAGGATAGAATCAGCGCCGAAGAGGCTGATACGAGCCTTTTGCCGCTTGACGAAGGCAGCGCTACAGCCTTCGCACGCTCCAAGTTTTCTGAAAAACTTGCGGGGGACCTCTTACACAGGGAAATCGTCGCAATGACCACCAAGGCCAAGAAGCCTCGACAAGTCGTTGGTTTTGTCTCTAGCAGCGTCCAGCAGGGCGTCATCAAGGCCGAAACAGGCGAAAAAAAGACAAGATCCGACCTATCTCCGGAGCAGGCGGAGCTTGCGGCAATCCGCGGCGAACTTGGCATCAAGATTGACGACTATGCTCTCGCCCTGAATATCCCGCGCGACCGCTTGACCAGCTACCTGTACGGCAGAGCCAATGTTCCTGCTGAGGTGCTCATCTCTGCTCGAGAACTGCGAGATGCTAGCAGTGCGAACTCTGATTACCCTCAGAAGATCAAGACCCTGTTTTCTGACTGGCGCAATCGTCTGTCGATCACCCCTAGCGATGACGTGAAGCTTGCTGCAGCACTTGGCATCACCGTCGAGCGCCTGAACGCGATCGAATCTGGCAAAGAGCCGATAACATCCCTTCAGTTGGATGAATTCGATAAGCTGGTCGAGCGATTCGAACTCTTCCTTGCATGATGATTGCTCATATCCTTGGGATTGCGCCGCTTCCGGAGCGCCCCTCGGCAGCTCCAGTACGAAGAATTTTGGTTGAAGACACCGTCCGCGCCCCGTCCAGCCCATCCCGGGCAAGCTTCCGGGACACTGTTCTTCGAGTTTTGGCAGAACAGCCACTTACGGTGCCGGAGCTTGCTGACGAGTTGAAAGTCAGCGTCAAAGTAGCTGCAGCAGAGGTCAACAAACTGAGCCAGGCTGGGCTGGTTGCAGAGGAAGGCGTTTTTTTCACGGGCAAGCGCTCCCTCCCCCTCTTCAAGTCGACCGAGACAACTAAAACCGCTCCCCTGCCGAGGAAGTGAGTTAGCGCTCCATCTCCTTCGCGCTCTCGATGTCATCGGCCCCTGCTGTATCTGCATGTCGAGCTGCGTCAGGTCGATGCGCATAGATCTCCGTCGTTGTGACAGAGCTATGGCCAAGTTGGTCTCGCACTGAAAGCAAGTTAGCTCCCTGGCGAATCCAACGGCTCGCTGCGGCGTGACGATACAAGTGAGGGTGCAGGTTCGCCGACAGCTCCTTCCCCGGGCTGTTTTCATCGAATACCGCATCAAGGCCTGCCGCCACAATCCGCTTGTGCATAGCCCGCCGCGTGATGGGCTTTTTAGGGTCCCATTTCGAACCTACAAGCGGCCAGTCTTCACCCCTGGGCTCGGGACTCAACCCGACGTCCAAGCGGTACGCGGCAAGCAACCTCAAACAGACCTTGCTCACTGCAACGTCGCGCCGCTTAAGCCCTTTCCCGACCACCGCCAAGAACCAGGCACCGTCTGACACAAAGAGATCGCTCATCCTGGCTGAGCACAGTTCGCTTACACGCAACCCGAGAAAATACAAGGCCCCAACAGACCATCGATCGGAAATACTGGCTCCTGCTTCATCATCGAGCCACTGCCTGACCGCGCTTTCGACAGACGACTCCAACTGCTTCCGCGTTCGCTGGCTACGGTTTTTTTTGCGCGCGTTCTTCTGCCAAGCACGGTAGAACTTAACCGGGTTCATGCTGACTCGCCTGCTTTCATGCAGGAACGAGTAAAGGTTCGCGATCACGCTCAGCGCCCTCTCCACCGAGGTAGAGGAAAGCCCTGCGCTGGCAAAGGGACGCCAATCTGGCGAGCCAATCGGCCGTCGAGGACCGATCAGATCGGCAGGAGGGTTCCGGAGCCACTCTTCGAAATCCTGGAGATCTTCATAGACAAGTCCATCAAGCGAAATTGACCGCGTCTTCATCCATGCCAGAAAGCGCAGTGTTTCTGCCTTGTACGCAGCCATGGTGTTTTCAGAGGCGGCGCCTACGGCGTCGAGCCAGAGGCGAATTAGCTCTTCGTCGCTGTTGGCGCGTACCAAGGCTCGAGGCAGACGATCGGGAGCGGCCTCCTCCAGCCTTGTAACCTGCCCCTTCTGAACCAGATCCACATCACCGATCATCAAGCACCTTCCTCCCGGCCGGTTTCGACCATGCAGGACCACAAATCCTCTTCCGATTCGAACCAGACCAGATCGTCACCATCCCATCGTCGCACAGCCACCATGCACCCGCCGGCGAAGAGTTTTTTTACTTCCGCAACGACCCACTCCTCACCCTCCTCGATCTCCCCTCTCGACTCCGTGGCAATCAGGATCGCTCCTGGACAAAGGAATGAGTAGAGCGGCTCGCCAGAAACTGTTTCCTCAGCCAGTTCATCCTCGAAGATCCCAGTGGCACCTGGGCCCACCTCGAGATCGGGCTTGGTCTTCTGCTGTGCAAGCCGACTGATCTTCATGAACCGCGCTTCGGCCCGCGTAAGAACAGGCAACCCATTAACCGCATCGACCCATCGCTGCTCAACTTCATCTCCCGTGAAGACGCGGCTCAGATGACGGACCGTAACCCCCCATCGATACGCAAGGTTCGAGAGCGACCAGCCTTTCGCGGAAGCTGCTTCGCGCAGTTCGTTCCTGGCCAACCGTTGCGTGCGCTCTCTGATCATCGGCGATCAACCCGCGGGTCACTGAATTCTGAACTTACGGCCATCTGTGTCACTGAATCTTGAAATCTAGGCCTCTATTTTAGACATAGGCGTCTATTAATACAAACTTAAACATTTGATTTTAATTGATTCATGGGCAATCAAAGGCCACCGCCTTAAGTGTTTTAGAACCGCCATCTTCCATGCCCCCCCTTCCAAAGTTCCCATAATGGGGGGTTATGGGAACCGACTGACCATAACTAATAAGTTTTGGACGTTTGACGTCCGAAAAACGTTTGGAAAAATCCGATACAATCAGAGTCCTTAGCACTACAATCAGATCGAGAATCCAGTGAGCGCACTGACGCAAAATGCAGCAACCGACGAACCCAAGGGGCGACAAGGGCTACCGGCTCTTTCCCACACACTTATCCACACAAATCTGAGGACAACGGAACGTGCGCAGCGCTTTTTCCGCTTGGCTCAGGCTAGTGCGAGCCTTCCTGCATCACGGCGCCCTGCTTTTGGCTGGCCGTGCGGTCTCGAGGCGTCCACCGACCGCTCACCGAGGCCTGTTCATCCACCTGTTCACGCTCAACGTGCTGACGCTCGCACTTGGCTCAGCCCTTCGATCCTGGCCCCTGACGGTGATGCAGCTGGTGGCCACAGTCCTGCTCGCAGCTTTGTTCCTGGTGGCGTGCGTTCGCCTATGCGAGTACCTGTGTCGCTACCTGGCAGGCAGCTCCGCGTTGAGCGATGGCGCTTCATGGCTGCTCCTGCTCACGCTCCTCCCTGCCACGACGATCGAAACGATCTCGTCAGCGCTCGGCGCATCAGTCTCTCCGCTGCTGACGGCATTGGCCCTCACCCGGCTGCCGCAGCAAATACGTGAACTCCAAAAACTCAAGGACAAGGACCCAAGCCATGACCTCTGAACAGACAGCAAACACCTATAGCGGCCTCACCGTGACATGGCACTTCGTGGCAGCCACCGTATTCGTCTTCTTGAGCACGATGCTGGCGGCGATGGCCGTGCGCGGTTACGCCCCGCTCCTGAGCGGTAGCCTCTCTGCTGCGTTCCTCGGGACCACCGTCCTAAGCGCCTTTGCGGGCTACGGCCTGCAACAGAGGAAGCGCTGGGCGGTAGGCCTGAGCCACATCCTTACAGGAGTGATCGCCATCGGCGCTTTGGCCCTGATCCTGATGCCGCACTACGCGCCCGAGATCGCCCCGCGTACCAACCTGCCCTTCTGTGCGGTAGTACTCCTCACCTCGATGGCCTGCCTTGTCTCAGGGCACCTCGCCATTCGCTCGAAAGGGGCCACTCGATGAGAGCCACCGCAGTTTCCTTCGAGGACGTTCGGAACGCCTTCTTCGAAGTTCTCGCCGAAGGAGGAAATCCAACATTCGAGGCGATCTACACCAAAATCGGCCGCAGAGGCGGCGCAGATGTGGTCAGGAAGCTCATTGCCGAGGTCAAGACAGAAGCGGCAAACCTGCACGAAAAGCTCACGCTCTCACGCATGCCAGGAGTGCCTGACCCCTTGGTCGATCTGCTCAATGAGTTCGCGCGTACATCATGGGATCTGGCCCTGGACGGAGCCACCAAGAATCTCGAGGCAGCTCGGGCTGACCTGGAGCGTAAGGAAGACGCGCTCGAGGAAGAAAACAAGGCCCTACGGGCGACCGCAGATGACTTCGTACAGAAGGCTCTACTGCTGCAGAAGGAGCTTGCCGGCCTCGAGCGTATGTGTGCTGAGCGCACAGAGCGCATCCAGGCGCTCACAGAAGAGGTCCAGCACCTCACGGAGCGCAACGAGAACCTGCACGCCGAGATCGCCCATTACCAGAGACGGATTGGCGAACTTGAGGGCAGCGTCCAGGCTGAACGCGAGCGCGGTGATCGCTTGCTCGCATCAGCGACGGAACGTCACGAGGTCGCGCTCGCCTCCCTGACTGAGCGTCACCAAGCCTTGGTTGCCGAGCTAAGGGCGGAAGCCGAGCGGCAGATGAAGCTTGCCGATGACCGAGCAGACGGCGACCGAAAGCATCTTTTGAAGCAAACAGACGACCTTCGACAGGAGTTCGTCAGGAAAGAAAGCTCGCTTAAACAAGCGCTTGAAGGCGCTCAAATAAATGAGAAAAAAGCACGGGAAGAACTGCGAGATTGCCGCAAGGAGAGCGCCGGACTGAGAGAACAGCTTGCGGAAGCCAATGGAAAAATTACAGCGCTATCAAGCATTGAGGCCTTGATCGGGTCGCTTAGGACAGCAAATAACACACCGGAACGTAAGGAGCAGGACTGATGAGGTACGACGAAATTGAGCGTTCGCTAGGGGTAGGCTCTGAGGACAGTGATCGCGTTATCGATGCCGAGCTCGTATCACCCGGGCGACTGAGGCTGATCACGATTGCATCGTTGGTCATCTCCATGGGAGCAGTGGCGACCGCTGCATGGTTTGCAGCCGTCGCCACGACTCGGCCAGCAGAGCAGAGTGCTGTCCATCAGTCCTCGCAACCCCTTGTTAATGTGGTTCGTCAGGATGCATTTGATGCGCTACACGCCTCAATTGATGACCGGGAAGAAACATACAAGGCCCTGTTCGAAGCCAACCAGGATCGCGTCTCAAGCCTCGAGGCACGCACGAAGCAACTTGAAACCGCGCTTGCCGCTCTGCTGCCGCTGATCGGGAACGCAATGAGTGCGATTGAGGAGTCTCCACGCTCCGAAGCCGCGACGAAAACAACACCTCAGAAACCTGTTGAAAAAAAACCGCAAGTAGCGATGCCTGCCAGACAAGCAGCTCCTCAACCGTCCGTAGCCACAATCGCTCCTCCTCCCCCGCGCCCGGCTCAAATGGTCGTGCCGCCCATCGCCCCTACACCAACGCAGACCTCAACAATCGACGAGACCTCGCTGCCGATGCGCGTCATCAGCAAACAGACTGCTGGCATTCAATTCAAGGGAGAAAGCGAGATTATGGACTCGAGCGGCAAGTCCGTACGAGCTGGGCAGACTGCAGCAGGTCTCGACGGAAAGGTCCTACGAATCAGCCCAGAAGAAGGCTTGGTCATCACCGACCAACGAATCTACGTACTCGAGTGAGGCGCCCCATGTTCAAACTTCCAGGCAAAGGGAAAGACCGTAAGCAAACTTCTCATGAGACAGCCCAAGGTCTTGGCATCACTTCTCTGATCGCGAAGGGTGTGACCGTCAAGGGATCTATGGACCTCCAGGCGGGAATCAAGATTCACGGCCGCGTGCTGGGCGACGTCACGATCGCGGACGGATCAGGCGTCGTTCTGTTGCACGCAGAATCAGAGGTCTTTGGTTCAATCCTCGCTGAGCGCGTATTTGTGGCCGGAACAGTTCAAGGTGACATTCGCGCTCGGGAAGTTCACCTGTACGGGACTGCCAACGTCACTGGGGAAGTGAGCTACGGCACGATTGTGATACACGATGGTGCGATCCTGAATGGCTATGCACATCACAAAAATGCTGACCGGTCCCTACTTCGCGAAAAGGTGCAAACCAAAGTCGTTATCGACGCAAAATAGATTCAATTTCCTTCAAAGAAGATTGCTTTGTAAAAGGATTCCGTCGACATAAGCTAACTGATAGAATCGGTAACGCGCCTTCTTAGGCCAAAAGAATACAGAAAATCAGACCGATTAGAATTTCTGCGAGAAACCATCTAGCGAAGAAAATCAGACATTGAAAACACAAAGCCCTGGGATCGAGGTACGAACTCGAGCCCAGGGCTTATGTGTACAACTTGCGATTACGTGTGATACGTGATCTGTACTTGCTAAGAAAAATCGGTTGGCGCCGATAAATCCAATCCCACAACGATGGAGCTATCTTAGCAAGTGCAAATTACGCGTCAAGGGCTTCTGTCGACTTTTTGCCAGAAAAAGGGAAAAGTCGAACTCTTGGACCGTCTTTTGTGGCCTCCTCATACTCTGCTGCCCCGCTGTCTTCACAGCCACGGCGGCTTCCCAAGCTCCTCGTCGACGCTAAAGCGCGCGTCTTCGATTCGCTCAAATTTCTAGACCTGAGCACCCTTGCCCGGCGCACGCTGTCGGGGCTCCTCACTTTCCTGAATATCAGGAAGCTCGATCAGCCTTTGTGGCCTGAAAGAGAAGTCCTACGCAAGGAGTGCCATCTGGGCAGCGTTGAAACGCTAAGTCGCGGCATTCGAGAACTCTCCGATCGCGGCTACCTGGTCAGAGAGCAATGGCGACGACGCGACGCAGCTCGCCATGGACAGTTCGCTTATTCCAAAACATGGCTGACGAATCGTTGCCTGCTTGAACTTGACCTCATCTGCCCTGCCCCACAGATCGACCCCTCGCAAGACCAGCTTGATGCTATCGAGGCATGGGAGGCCATCCAAGCAGCAGTCCCCGTCACCGATCTGATTCTGGACGCAGAAGAAGGCGCAGGAGACGACGAAAAGCATTTAGACAGCCCACCCTATCCCGACGAACCATTCGAGGCGCTAGCCGCCCCAGAATCGCGTTTTGCCACGGAAGTGCGCGACGACAGCGACGCACATTCCCTCGAAAAATTTTATCCACAGGCGCCGTCGGTCAATTTGACCCTCGGTATACATGAGAGTGAACGTCCCACTAAACCTCAACTCATAAGAGAACAACCCAGAACCGCCAGTGCAAGATCAACCGGCAGGTCATCAGGGGACTTTTCTGAAAAACTTCAAAACCAGATAGACCCGTCAAGCCGTTTACCAGTCGAGCTGACCGCCTTGTTTGACTATGGCTTGAACAAGCCGAGCATTGCTTATCTCATGCGACTTGCCAGAGAGGCCGACAAGACTGGAGCCCTTGGGTCGATCTGGAAGCTTGCGAAGTCTCGAATCGATGCGCTGAAACTGCAAGGCCGATCTGTCTTCAAATACCTTCGTGCCATGATCAACAAGCCAACTGACTTCACGCGGGTCGCGTCGAATAAGGCCCAAACTGAAGCGATCAAGCGGGCGCAGTCTGAAGCTGCGCGACACGTTGAGATCAAGTGCGACGAGCTCGAGGGGCAGCTTTTCAGGGGCGAAGGAGGGACGATGATTCAAGTCGAAGCAAACGGACTTCTGCGTGTTCATAGGCCGGGAGACGTGGTGCGATACGGCCGGATGAACGCAGAGTTTCTCGAAGCACTTGCAGCCGGGCACTTACGTCGGATCGTAGCGGCTTAATTGAGAGCCAATAAGCCTCATGCATGAATCTATGTGGCGGAGTTGATCGATAAAGGCCAGTTTTCGGAGACACAGTTAAATGACGAAGAACTACCGCAGTGAAGCACTCGGCGCTATCCACGAGACAATGGAAGCGCTCTCCGAGATTGGCGCAGTCGACAAGCGCACCATGCGCGAGTTTGACGAAGCGTGCCTCACGTCCGTTGAGGCTTTGTCGCCCGATGAGATTCGTGCGTTGCGCGAGCGTGAGCACCTGTCTCAGCCGGTTTTTGCCCGCTACCTGAATGTCAGTAAGAATTTGATTTCGGACTGGGAGCGTGGCGTCAAGAAGCCGGGTGGACCGGCGCTGCGGCTGCTCACAGTCGTCAAGAAAAATGGAATTCAAGCCATCGCCTGATAGTTCGAGTTGGATCAGCACGGGCGCAGATGCAAGCGACCTTCTTCCACTGCCTGCATAAAGCGCAGGTTAGCCGGCAGCGCAACGCGGCCGCGCTTGGGATCAAACCCCTCCACGTATCCAGTTTCACCGTTTGCGCGCAGCGTCCCAATTGATTGACCTTCGGCGTTGCGAACCTGGAAGCCGTCCCCGCGTGCAAGCAAGACCGCCAGCTTCTCCGACAGCCGCGCAGTGGCTGAGGCAGTGAGTACGCCATCGATTTCGTTCGCGTACTGCTGCTTGAGCAGGTAGGCGTAGTCGCGTTTCTGGCTGAGGACTTTGCGCAGATAGGCAAAGACCGATCTGCCTCTTAGCCCATGGATGTGCTGCCAGAAGAGCTTCACTGCTGCGCCAAGCGCACCTTGCTGACCTTGGCGCTTGGCGTGGGCCATCAGGGTGCAGATCAGCGTCTTGGAGACACCAAGCTTCATGAGTGGCGTCACGTCGTGGGGCAGACGGGTGTGGGGATCGATGTTTTCAGAAGAATCCTTCAGCGACGACGGGTCGGGTAGGGATTCGCGCGTGGGAAGTTGTCCTTTTAGCTGTAGATCAAGGGTAGGTTCACTCTCTTGTATACCGTGTGTCACTGTGAGACACGGCTCCTGTGGATAAGTGGCGTACGGGGTGACGGTCGTTGGCTCCCGGGGGGGCGTGTCTGCTTCCCAGCCTGTTTCGTCATCCTCCCAGTCGGCGCGACCGTCTTCCCACGCCTCGAGGATCTCTGCCTGGTGCTGTGCCTCGCAGGTTTCAAGCGAAGCATCGATCTCGAGCAGTCCGGCGGCACTGGAGAGTGAATCGACAGAGGAGGGGAGGGCGTCGAACTCAGCGGAGGAGGATGGGGGTACTCCAACTTCTGTGTGCTGTTCGTCCTCAATCGAGGAGGCCTGCGTTGATGCGGGCGAGGTCGAGAGTATCCGAGAGCCTGCCAGCCCGAGCATCAACAATGTCTTGTCGAGGACGTAGATGTGACTTCGACTGAACTGCCCATAGGATCGACGGCCCCAGTTGCGGACTTGCTCACGACGGATGTAGCCCTTGTCTTCGGCTTCCTGAAGGCCACGAAAAAGTTTGGAGCGACTACTGAGCAGGGTTTCAGCTTGAAGCGTGTCACGAAAGGCAAAAACAGGTTGCTCAGGATGGCCAAGCTTAAAAAAGGCCAGCACACCGTAAAGCACCTGGCGCGCGGTCTGCGACAGGTCCTGGCAGTACAGGCGGTTCATCACCGCGGCTCGTGCGTTGATCAGGGGGGCAGGGAGAAAGCGCGGACGTGGTCCGTCGCAGTCCCCTCGGCCCGCATTGAGGCGAATTGGAGTAGTCACGTGAAAAAGTCCGGGTTCGCCTTTTTCAAGGCAATAGAATCCCTTGACGTTTCCCGGCTGTTTGATACCATTCACCTCAGTTGGCGGTGAGGTCTGACCGGTTGGCCCCGGTTTGGTATCAGACACCAGAAAAGCATCACCCTTTTCAAGAAAGCCCGGCTCGGTTGGCCCCGAGACCGGGTTTTTCTTTTGTCAGCAGGATGTGTCTTTGTTTTGGTCGCTACATCGCGATCTCCAGTCTATAAACGTGCGAAACCCCGCTCGGGGGCGGGGTTGCGTGATAGTCAGCAGGACTTTAGAGGCCGGGTGATGCGGGCGTCCGCTGGGGGGCGCCGTAGTATCCGATTTACCATCTCTGCTAACCTAAAAATAAAAAATCGTTAATTATCATGCAGTTGCTAGTAGCAACTCAGTCACCAGTGGCTTTTGCGTGTCTTTTGATCAGATCTTCGATCTCGGCCATCAGCGCCTCCGTGACTGATCCATTAGCGAAGTCCAGTCGAAGCGAAGATCCGGCCCTCCGAACAGAGCAGAATGTTGTATTGCCTCTTCGAATCGTGATGATCTCTGGGTCTGCTTTCTTATTTTCTTTGATCTTCCCTGAATCCTTGATCAGAGAGATCGCATGTTTCATCGTGATCTCTTCAGAGGCGACTTTTTCAAGGGCTTGTGCGATCGCCTCAGGGGGATGGCTTTCAACGAGCTTCGACAGCTCCGAAATCGCGTTGACGCCGAATTTCTCTGGGTTCCTCTCAATGACATTCAATGCCAAAGACGGTAGTGATGCGAACGCCATGAGGCGAGAAACAATACTTTTGTTGATCCCGGCCTCTTCAGCAATCTCCGTTTGATTCTTGCCTGTCGATGCCATCCGTCCCTTGAACCCAAGATATCTGTGGTAGTCAGGGAGTTCGTTCGATAGCAGGTTCGAGTAGAAGGCTGCCCGCTCGACGCCGTCATCATCGAGATCGACGACGTGAACGTCGATCTCTGTGCGCTCGAGCTCTCGGTATGCGGCCACACGGTTGTGGCCGGCGATGATCTCGAAACGGCCGTTATCGATTGCGCGGACAGTTACCGGCGTCGCAAGAGGATTGTTCGCCAGGTTCTCCACGAGTTGCTGGTACTGCTCGTCGGTGAGCTTCCTGCGTCGGCCGGGCACTTCTTCCAGGAGGTCCAGGCTGACCTTTGCGGTTACGGCAGGGAGTCCTTCCGCGGGCCTTCCGAACTCGCTATCGGCGGGCATGGTGCGAAGCACCAGGCCGACTGGATCGCGTTGCCGCGTTTTCATTTCCTATCCCCTTTGGTTTTCGAGAGCCTGTCGACAATCTTTTCGCGGATGTAAGCCGCGAACGCCCTGTACTCGCAAGCCGATGTTGATGTCGGTTTCGTGATAGAGAGCGGCATGCTGCGCTCTTGAGAGTTTGGCAGGTCTTCACTTACAGAGATCACGTAGGGCGAAACGCTGTCGCTGTAAGTCTCGAGCTCACGCCGCATGCGGCTGATCCGACCGACATTTGTAGAGTAGTGCGTCGGGAGAATGATGAGCTCAGGCTTCAAGCTCCATTCATCCTTAAACACATGAATCTCGGAAATCATCTTGCTGATGCCCTTGATCGAAAAAACATCCATCCGTATCGGCGCAATCAGCAGGTCAGCGGCGACCATTCCCGAGGATGTGGTAGTCGAAACGGTAGGTGGGCAGTCGAGAATGATTACGTCATAGATGCTGGTGTCAAAACCGGGGATCGCACCCTTTGCAGCTTCATCGAGCATGTTGCGCAAGAACCGCTCACGGTTTCCTGTCGCGACAAGAAGAGTCCGTTCGATGCTGCTCAGGAATGTGTCGGCGGGGACGAGATGAGGCCCGTGTTCCCCAAAGGGCTTTTTGATGAGACTTTTCAGGTCATAGGGCATCTGCCTAACGCGGCCGCCTTGCTGCGAGCTCACGTATGCCTCAAGGACATTCGCGAGCGTTTCGCGGACCACTGCCTTCTCACTCAAGCCGAAACTTTCGGCTTCCTCCATCATGATGTCAGGTTCGTAACCCATGATTTGTGTTGCGGAGGCCTGAGAGTCAAGGTCGATCAGCAGCGTCCGAAAGCCCAGTAGTTGAAGCTCAACGGCCAGCTCAACAGAGGTGACTGTTTTGCCTGTCCCGCCTTTGCACACGGTCACAGCAATGACGAACGGCTTTCCATGAGTCTGAGGAACCTTGAGATAACCCTGCATCCGTCGCCAGAGCGCAATCTCGAAAATCTGCGAGGGCTCATAGATCCGGATGGGGGGTGCCCCAGGGTTCGTATCGGAAGCTCTCCGAATGTCGAAGTTCTCCGAGTAACCCCGGAGCGTGACATCTGTGACGCCAAGCATCGCTGCCGCCTGTCGAATCCGATAGGTCACGCTTCCGATGTCTGCAAAAGTGTCTCGAGGTTGGCTCATGGTGTGTTTGTTGTCGTTGAACTATGGTTGCATTTATAGCCAAAATCGAGACTTGATGCAAATACCTTCTAAGTGAATGTTAGCAGGGCGACCTTGATCAAGGTCAGAGTGGCAGTCCTGCAGTAGCGCTTGCCCTACTGGACGACTGTTGGGATCTGCGTTGCTCGAGCAGCTTCGCCCGTTTGTTCTTCACGAGCTCCTTGTCGCCGACGATCGCCTTTTTCCCTACGGAGTCACGCACGTCGTCGACGAGCTGCTTGCACATACCCCTGACGCGCAGCATGTAGTCGCCCGGCTTCATCCCTCCGGCCGCAATCAAGCCGAGCGCATCTTCCCAGAGCGCTGTCAGGCAAGGGTCCGTCAAACGCTCGGGGAGACCATGAACCACGGCACGGCCAAATGGGGTCGAGATGAGTTCTCGGTTCTTCACTGCGACGTAGCCCCGTTCCTTGAGCGTCTCGATGATCTTCGCCTGAGTCGCAGCGGTCCCGATCCCTGAGGTTTCCTTCAGAATCGCCTTGAGCTTGGGGTCCTCGACGTACTTGGCCACGGAGCTCATGTCGTCGAGTAATGTCTTCTCGGTGTAGCGCTTCGGAGGGGTCGTTTTCCCCTTCACTACCCGGAGGCCAGCCATCTGCAGCGTTGCGCCATCCGCGACCTGAGGCAGCGGCTTATACGTATGAGGGGCCAGTGCTCGCCAGCTCTGCGCCATGTTGAGCGACACCTCGCCCTTGGCGGAGAACTCGATCTCACCGTGAGAGAACGACACCACTGTCTCTTCGATTTGGTGCGAAGGAAGCAGGCTCATGAGGAACCGTTCAGCCAGGAGCAGCCAGGCCTTCTGTTCGTCGGCGGTGAGCGTTTTGAAGTCGGCCGATTTCACGGTCGGGGTTAACGCGTGATGTTCCGTGACTTTCGATGAGTCGTAAATCGACGCTCTCGGTACTGCAAGAGAAAGCAGGGGAGCGAAGGCAGTGAACGAAGTCTGCTTGACGATGTGTTGAGCGATTGTCAGCGCGTCGTTTGCCTGCCCTGCCGGCATGTACTCACAGTCGGTCCGTGGGTAGCTGGCCAACTGGTGCTTTGAGTCGTAGAGCGACTGAGCAAGTTCGAGTGCTTTGGAGGCTGACCAGCCATAGCGCGAGTTGCACTCGCCCTGGAAGGTTCTGAGCATGAACAACCTCGGAGGGCTCTCCTTTTTAATGCCTGTAGTTACCGTTACGGTAACGGATTGTCTTTTCTTGACCTCCTCGACAATCCGCTTTGCGTCAACCTCGCTCCAGATCCGCTTGCTCTCGTCTGAAGGGTTGTAGGTCAGAACGATCGGGCCTTGAGGTGTTTCGAGGGTCACTTCAAGTGAAAAGAACTGGCGGGCGCCGAATTTCTCGATCGCTTCATCCCGGCGGACGACCAGTGCGAGAGTCGGTGTTTGAACACGCCCTACAGAGACGAGCTCGTCATTCGCCAGGAGCTTAGTCGCGGCAACGGTCAGGTTCATGCCTATGATCCAGTCTGCCTCGGACCGACATTTTGCTGCCTGGTAAAGATTGAAGAACTCCGAGTTCGGCCGCATCGAGCTCAACGCCTTCTTCACGGTTACCGGGTCTGTTGCGTTGATCAGCAGGCGCAACGTCGGCCCCTTCCACGCGCTCGACTCGAGAATCTCGTCGATGAGCATCTGGCCTTCGCGATCGGGGTCGCCAGCGTTGACGACCTCGGTAGCCTGAGAGAGCAACGATTGGATGACGCGGAGCTGCGCCTTTGAGTCCGGCTTGGGCAGGAGCTTGAAGCACTCGATAGGGTAGGGCAGGACATTGACCGCGGTGTTCCAGCTCTTCCACGCGGGGTTATATGCTTCTGGAGGCGCAAGCTCGAGGATGTGCCCGTGCGCCCACGTAACCACGTCGGTGCCTACCCGTATGAATCCGTCGTCGCGGGACTTTACGCCAGGAAGATTCTCTGCGATTGCCTTGCCCAGGGACGGCTTTTCGGCGATGTACAGGCGCATAGTCGATTCTGTTTAGTCGTGGATGGTTCGAGATCGGTCTTTGCCAAGCATCTTGGAGACCAACTCCTTTGTCTGCATGGGACGGCTAACGGACTTGAAAACGATCTCCGACTCGTCGCTGCCTGCCGAAGAAAATTCCAGATCGCCGTAGCCAAAGAGCCGGCCGACTAGAGACTGCGTAACGGAGATCGAGCGTACATGGGCGACTTGGATCTGGTGAGATTTGCGTGCGATGAGGCCGTATCGAGCGGTGATCGCATCGGGCGTCACCGTGTAGAGCGCCGAAAACTTCAGGTAAGCGATCCTGAGTCCCGCGAACCCTACGCAAGCAAAGCCAGCTGCAGCGAGGACGGAGGCCTCAACATCCGATGCCTCGGACAGCGCAGGCAGGAAAAGCACAACGGCGACCGCGAGCATGGCCAGGCCTGCCAGTAAAAGCGCCCACAGCGGGTAGATCGACCGATTGGCGACCCGTAGGGCAAGAGAACGCCCTTCGATCACTGACGAATCCATAACTTTCCTCCTAAAATTTGACTAGCATCCTTCCTTCGGTTAGAACTAACTTCGTACACCGAGGAGCCACGGGAAATGCTGCCTCGGGATCATCTCGACTCCGAACAATCAAGGGCAGGTTCGGTGAGGAGACGCTAAATGGATGCCAAGTCCCTCTTGGGCTTCATCATGATTGCCGGTTTGTTTTATCTCGTAGCCAAGGCGCTGATCTCGCTATCCAATACCTGGGTCGGAGATTTTCTCCTTGGCTCTGGTGCTGGATATCGCAAGAAGAACGGATACCGGCGTGCTCTATACAGTGGAAACGACGATCTCAATGACGCAAACCACATGAGCAAACTTGGAGTCGGTCCAATGACTTTTAGGGCTGATGACGATTACTAAGAGATGGCCGGGTTAGAACCCGGCCTTTTTTTATCTCCCGCCCCCAGAGGTTGAGGTATCGGTATTCACTTTGGTGTTTGTGCCGATCCCGAAGAAATCGTTAACCGCATTTGCAAAAGGAGCGCCAATATTTTCATTGTATTGCCTAGCGACAAAATTAACTGCATCACCAGCTGCGTCAACCGCTTTCCCTGCTGTATTAATTGTTTCATCAACAACATAAGCTCCTGCACCAAATACACCCTGAGTTGCGTTGACGTCCGCGCCGCGCATAAATCGCTCCCCGTCATCGGAGGAGAATGTTCTAACTCCCCCAGGATTTGCCGGAGAACTGTTGGAAGGCCGAGAAGGAATAGGGTCAATAGGAGCGTCGCGCTCACCTGCCGCCTCACGTGCGAAGTTGGGATTAACTTGGGGAGCAGCGGGACCTGCAGGGGCAGCTCCATGCCGTGCCTTGAGCTCTTCTACTGTCTTCCCTTCAAGAGTTGTAACCGGACTGCCGACACCCTTGTTGCTGCCAAGCTCAGGCGTATCGAGACCTTGGCTCCCCGTGATCTGTTGTCCTACGCTCATAACGTTGTCGTACTGGCCGGATGAAAGCATCGCACCCATAACCCAGCCAAGTTGAGCATCGAATGCTTGGACGCCGAGACCTTTCTCATGGCTTTCGATCTTGTTGTAGGCCTCACGGTATCGATCGGACGCCTCTCCTGTACCGTTATAAAGCGATGCATGCATACCCATCACTGTTTCGTACATTCCGGCCGCCATCAAGTTCCTATTAAGTTCGCCCGCATTGCCAGAATAAGTTCCGGCAATACCCGATGCGACCTGCGTTGCTTCCTCGTAGGCGCTAACGGTTGAGGCCTGACGGGACACACTCTCACGAACTCCGGCAGCCTCATCCTCAGAGAAACCAGCTTTCTTCGTCAAAGAGTCCGTGCCTTGCAAAGAGCTGTACTGCTGCTTGCTGTACTCATTCCGTATCTGGTTCGCCCACTCTTTGCCTTCACTTGTGGAGGTTAGCCATTCTTTAGCTTCTTGGCTGACCCCGGAGTAGTTTCCGGCAAGAACGCCACTAATACCATTTCCCATCATGGCGGCAGACATGCTGGCTTTGACTTGAGCGCCAAGCTCACTACGTACTGCGTCAGAAACCTTGTTTCCGAACGAGTCGTTTTGAACCATCTTGTCCGCAAACGAAACCCCTTGCGCCCAAGTTTGACCAACCTGAGATACATCTGATCTAGCGGTTTGTACGGCGCGATCCCATCCGCTGCTAAAGCGACCGCCTTTCGACCAGTCTTGCGTAACTTCAGAACCCACCCTAAGGGCTTCTTGTTCCTTGTCAGCGACGGACTGAGAGAGGCCATCTTGGAGGTTGTACTTGACGCGTGCGGCGCCTGTCATTTGTCCGCCGGCTCCAAGCGAATAATCCCGTACTGCCGCGTTGCTACTAACCGCACCCACATTCGATAGGCTGGGGGCGGCCATCTTCTCGTCTGAATAATCCTTGCCACTCCAGCGCTCACCAAGTTTGGCTAAGGCGAAATACGAGCCTGTCATGGCAGCCAGGGTGATCAACGGTACTGCCGCAAGCAAATCGGAAGCCACCGCGATCTTATCCATCGTCTCGGAAAAGAAGAGCGGCACCGCTTCGATGGGGAGGGCCGCGTTAGCGGGAGCTGGAACTGGAAGAAACATTTTCTTCAGGTTAGCCATGCTTTCCGTCCAGGTGTACACGATGAAGTAATTCACCATGTAGGCCGCAGGCAGCCAACTCTGCGTCCAGGCACCGAAGAGGATGTACTTACCCAAGAGAGGAAGGGCATTGGCACCGGACATCAGTGCCACGATGATTACTAGCGGTGCCAACCCAATAAAGATCGCCAGCAAGAACCCCATGGATGTGATCACTGTACGAGTGAAACCCGCGCCCGAAGCCGCTGAGTCAACCGTGAACGCTTGCTGTTGGCCCGATAGCACCTGGGTGCACTGGAAGTAAGCAGTCGGATCGCTAGAGTTGTTGCCACACTTGAAAACATCATTTGTCGTTTGGTGCATCATGATGTTCGCGCTCGTCCGCTGGGCGCTAAGGCCAGCAAGAGTGGAGTTCGTGGCGTAGAAATTCGACAGATCAGTCCACGTTTTATCGGTCGACGTAGAGTTCCTTCCGGTAGCGTCACGCATAGCGCGGTTCAAAGCCGGATTCGTTTCATTGAAATACGCGATGAAATCAGATTGGATCTGAGGGCCTGCGTCAGCGCAACTCATGACAGTCGGACTAACCGCATTGGCTGCGTAATAATTCGTGTGCCGATGTGCAGTCAAATTAGCGGCGTTAGTCAAAGCGCCATAAACACCGTCGGTACTTGATAACAGTTGCTGCGGCGATGAGGCTCCAATCATGCAGTTCCGGACAAAGCCCCCCCAGTTCTGCGTCATGTGGGGACTGTAGGATGCGGCCTGACGAACGGAAAGCATCAGCTTGAGCGGATTGACAAAGCCATCCGTCGTCAGCTCCGTAGCATTGGCGTCAGCTGCTTGAAAAGCGGTCTGCGAAAGACGGCCGAGATCCATTGCTACAGTTGTGATGATCGAAGCGGGTACCGCTACCATTAGAGGTACATTATCAACAGCTCGCGAGCTACCAGAGTAGATGTCCTCGATCACAACTGTTGCCTTCGTGTAACCCCCAACCATCCAAACGATGAACAAAACGAGCAGCATCGTTGGGTTGTTGCCAGACTTCCATTGACTCATCAGGCCATTCATTAGAACAGCAATCAAAGCAAACAGAAAAGCCAGGTAGATGAGGGTGCCACCGAAGTCGGAAGCATCGCCCCTGAATGCACTAGACCCGAAGATCATTGCAATGGCGTTGAACAGCCCGGCAAAAAAGCCAGCGTCACCTAGTGTGTAAACCATCCATGAAGACATGGCTATTCCTCAACGCGGGGTCGTGAACGTCAGAATCGAAGGGTCGCGCCTGGAGATCGTTCTGACGTATTCGTCAAGCGCAACAAATTCCTGAGCGTTCGCCTTCCGGTTAGTGACGATTCTCGAGTACTGATTGCCAAGCTCTCTCACTCGATCATGGATCTCGGGCGGAATGGTCGTTGATCCTTTCGTTGAAAGAACCTGCCTCGCTGCACGCAAAACCGCTTCCGATAGAACGATGTGCAGCTCCTCAGCAATCAAAGGGGCCGCTTGTGCGGCAACAGCCGAGGCTGCTCCTTCTTGACTCTGAACCTCGAGCATCATGGAGATGAAAGGAACAGAGGTCGCATTGACGAATTTCTGTTGTGTCGGAGACAGTGTGCAATCAACCGCGCACGCAGGGCTCATCTTTCCAACGATCGAATCAGCCGTGGTACTGGTTCCATCAATTGACCCAAAAAGCATACGATTGGTATAGCCAACCGTCCCCTCCCAGTCCCAAGCGACTTCATCCATCGAACGGCAGCCGCCGCGGGCCGGCGCCGAACTGCACGAGTACTTGATCTTCTGGGCACCGCTTGACCTTCCTGTCTTGAGGTCATGAAGATCAATTTTCCCTGGCCTTTGCGCCATGCGAGGAGTCTCCGATGCACTCGGAGCCGACTCAGGGTCGTAGATTGCGGTCCCCGTCATCGTCATCACAAGCTCTGCCGCGTATTTCGTTGAAAGGCCGGCGAAGTATCCTCCCCCGAGAAGTTCACCAACCCTGTTGTCGGCCATCAAATCCCAAACAACGTTGCCGCAGAACTCGATCGAGCCGGCCTCGCAAGCCTGCTTAATCTTTGCCTTAGGGGATGCTTTCACTGCTTCTTGAGACTCGAACAGATCGCCAACACCCCCCGCAATCGCTTCAAAAAAAGCAGCTCCACTTTCGGCGCTCGTGGACGCACGTTCAACGCTATTGAACACGGTGTCTACGGACTGCTTTGCGATCGCACACGTATTAGAGCTAAGTTGGTTAAGAGATTGAAGCTTCGACTGAATTGTGCTGACGAGGCTTTGCAGCTTCGGATCAATCGCAGCGAGCGCGCGCATGAAAATGAGCCCGAGCGCATTTTGTGCGATTGACCGAAATACCGCGATAAGCTGATCGGAGTCGATGAACGAGAAGCTTCCAGCAAATAGGTCGATTCCCCCACAGCCGGCAGACATTCGGGGCGGATCGAAGGACACGATGTTAACGTTCCGAATAGGACTTCTCATGGCAACGTTGCCTCCGACGAAGCCGCGTCGCGTTTGTGATTGATAAGCTACCGGATCTGTTACGTTGATGAGCATTCCATCGAGTGCTCCACCCAGACTCGCGTGCGTCGGAGTCATCATGGTGTAAAGACTCAAGCCGACAGCAAGGGCGGCGATTTTAATCTTTGGCATTTTTAGTATCTCCCTTGTAGTCGTTCTTTCAACAAGTTAACCCATTCGGCTGGATCATCAGACGCACCATCAACCATGTCTTCAAATCGTGCGACGCCCCGCATGGCAGGATTGACCGCTGCGATCATTTCATCTGATATCAGCTTCTCAGACTCAGCCACAACTAGAAGGCGATCAACGAGCCCACTTGCGGACATGGCGCCTTGAGCAACGACGTAAAAATTGTTCGGCGGGACAGCATAAACAACGGTCGGTGTGAGTTTTAGGTTGAGTGACTGAAACTGCCCTGCGTCTGGTATCCAGTTATCCATACCTGGAAGGGGCTTGCCATCAACAGATACAAACCGAGTTTCAAAACCATACCTTTCTTTAAGCATGCCAATGACAGGAAACTGCTTCTCGCAATGAGAGCAGGACGAGTCGAAGAACATGAAGATGCCACCCTTTGATGCAAGGTGCTTCGTTACTTCGTCTTTTTGTTCCTTGTTCGTAGCAAGTACTGTTTGCCTGATGAACGTATCAAGGGGCATCCGGTTATTTTCATCGAGAATGGGGTCAGTCTTGACGACGAGTTGTTGAAGATGTGCAAAATTCTGCGCCTTGTCGAGCGCGATTCTTTGGGCGTACAGATACGCTTCCATGTCTTCACGCTTTCCTGAATCCATCGCTTTCTCAAGAAGAACCGGCAAGTTATCTCTGAGCCACGCTGTAGAGAAAGGCTGAGTCCCCGTATTAGCTGCTGTTTCAGTGGCTGGAGAGGCCGAAGCTGGAGGTTCGGGTTCTTTTTCCAATTGAACGGGTTCAGCCGGAGGGGGAGGGGTCTCATACCAGAAATAGCCTTCTCCTCCCCGCTTGAAGAAGCTTTGAGCGTGAACGCTCGAGGTTGCGGCTACGATCGCTAAAGAAACAAGAATCGCCCGTACAGGCTTACCAGATCGGATAAACGACACCGACGACCTCGTCAACATTGATTGGACCCCAATATCTCGCATCGAAACTTCTCGGCTCAGTACCCATCATTGCAAGCTGTCCATCGACCAATACTTGGGTCCGGTCATAGCTACCTGGCGCGCGATTTAGCTTTTCCAGCAGATCGAGATCACCGAATTTACGCCCAGCTACGGTGACTTCATCGTTTTCTACCTTGATGATGTCGCCTGCGACACCTGCGAGATATTTAACAACAAGTATCGAGCCGTTTCCATCAAGTAGGCGTTGATTCAATTGATCAGTTAGCCTTCCGTATGGAAGGAACGCGAGTAGCTGACCCCGCTCGAAATCAATGTTCTCTGGACGGGTCATTTTGACGACAACGAGTTTGTAAGGGATGCAGCTGAGATCACCAACCAGAAGAAGAAGGCGATACTTTCCAGAGACGTGTGACGTCGCTGCAAAAAGCAAAGCGAGGAGTACCGACGCAAGGAAAACCACCCTTATAAAAAGAGTGGCCTTTTCCGGGCGAGTAGTCTCATTCGAGATTGAGGCCGAGTTCATCTGCGACGAGCTGTGTGATTTCCAACTGGGGTGCGTAACCAAGAACTGCCGTCCGGTGTACGACGACGTAGCCTGCATCGACGTATCGCTGCGTTGCGGTCTTCAATTGGTCAGCAAACCTAATGGCCGCGTCCCTTGCTGCACTCTCGTCGAGGCCCTTTCCTCGAAGGTCGTTCATGGAAGCAGTAACAAGTTTTCCAGAGTCGATGACAACGAAGGGAACACTGCTCTGCTGAGGTGCAAGGTAAGGGCTCGCTACAAACAAAGTGCCAGCGGTCAGGACAGCAGACAGTACTGCTGCCATGATGACTGGGCCAACGTTGGAACCGTCAGCTGTCTTTAAGGAAGCAGTACTGTCGCTCATTTCGATGCCTCGGCCGCGACTTCTACGCCAGCGGGACGCTCAATCGGGCGACGCGCACGACCGAAAAAGAACATGCTCCCGGAACCGAAGCAGACGCCGGATATGAGAACCAGTGGATCAAAATTGCTGAAGAACGGAATCAGAAGGATCGCACCACAATAAAGAGCAAAGACCAGGATCAAGTCTTTCTGGGTCAGGGTTTTCTGTTTGGACATTTTCAGTTTCCTTTTTCGAGACGTTTCTGCGTGTAGAAATCAATTACTTTTTCAGGGTCGGCTCCTTGTTCAATGGCTGCGATTGCTTCATCACGTTCCTCACCGTTACTTGCAAACAACGTGAACATGAATGGATCTGGCCTGAATCGAACAATCCCATAGTCTGAATCCGAGCGTTTGATCATCAATTCGGAATACTCACCAGGCACAACATGAAGAGACTTGACCTGATGAATCCCGAACGCATCCATAGAAAACTGTCCGGACGCAACGGCCGCATCGACGGATTCAGCACGCTGCTCGAGAACAATCTGCCATGCGCTATTGGCGTAAATCGCTCGGCCGTTCGGTGACTGGAAGAGATCGCCAACGTCCTGGGTGATGAAGATGACTGCCCCTGAATTTTTCCGCACTTTGCGATAAAGCGCTTCGATCGCTTTCGCCATCAGGGGGTCATCCATAAGCTCCCATGCTTCGTCCAGCACGAGAATCTTACGACCCGGGGTCGTGTACATCTCGGTCGCGATGCGGTTCATCAGTTGCAGGAGAACGACCTTTTGAAGAATCGGACGTGACTTGAGATGCAGGAGATCAAGAACGGTAAAGCGATTACTGACATCGATTGTGGCCTCACCCTCGAACCAACGCCCGTAGCTGCCGCTAACGGTGAATGGGTAAAGCTGCTGACCAAGGTCACGAACGCGCGGATCAGGCTGTTGCATGCACCATTGAGCGACAGCGGTCACGGTCGAGTTATGGGCATATCGGTCCCACGTGGCCTTGATCCCTTCTTCGAGAGCCGCCATTTGATAGTCATCAAGACCGTCCTCTGGTGCAGCCATCTTGGCGATCGTGGCCTTGATGATGTCGATGTCTTCATCAATCTCGCTGACGAAGGTAAAAGGGTTCAAGATGATCTGCGACTCTTCGGAGAATTCGATGTAATCCCCCTTGAGGGCACGGTTGAGCTTAAAAAATGACTTGCCAACGTCAATGACCCACACCTTGCAGCCTTCAGCAAGGTTATCGACGATCAGAAGCTGTGCCAGGAAGGATTTACCCCCGCCGGTGCCAGCAAAAACGACTACGTTGTATCCAGTATTCGAGTCCCAAACCGAGAATGCGGACACCTGACCACGCCTCGTTACAAAGAGACTCGTAGCGTTCGCGCCGCTGCCTTTGTAGTCAGCGAACAGCGGGACCAGCGGTGCAGCCTGTCGCGCACTCATGGTGTTGGTGCGGAAGGTCCGGGTCATGGCATCAGCCGACGCGTTCATCGGCAGGGCGTTGTGCCAGAGGAAATCCAAAATGCGCTTGTCTTCGCGCATGTCGAAGCTAAGCGTGGAAAGGTAGGAGTTCAACGAAGCGGTTTGACGTGCCAGTCGATCCCTGTTCTTCGAGAAGATCATCAGGCTAAGGTTGACCTCGAGAGCCATCCCTCCTTGACCGTCAATTTCATGAATGAAGGTCTCGATGCCTTCCTTCTTGTAACCGAGGATGGGGAACCAGTTTGCGGAGTTTCCAATGCATTGCTGGGTAATCCACATGTGACGCTGTCGAACCTCACCTTTCTTCTTGACCTGGTCGGGATAGTGGGCCGTGAATTGAAAGAAAAATGGCTCAGTGATTTGGTTTGCTCCGCCCATCTGATCACCGATCAGAAGATTGGCAACACCAAAAACAGTTCGTTTTGGAAACAGCTTCGGGCTCATTACACGCACAAAGAATTCTTGATCACTCCCTTGGTGAAAGAGGATCTCTTTTTCTTTGAACTCAATATCGTCGCCCGGATAGAAGGCTTGCTCTCGAATTGGTATAAGTTCGTCGTAGCTGAACTCAGGCTTCTCCCACATGTGGTAGAACTTCCGAATCAAGTGCAGATATCCATGTGGGTCAAGCATCCTGAACTGGAAGCCAATGGAGCTAAAGCCTTCCATCACACGTGTGACATCAGATCGGACCGACTGGCGTTCCTCAAGACCCGGAAACTGAGAACACGGAATTTTGACAGTGAAGATCAACCGGAAATCACGGTTGAGCACGCCATTTGTCTTGAATTGAGGCTTATGGACGGCATCCTGGAACATCTTGACGCGGGTGCGAACGAGCTTCTCCAGAAGACCCGAAGCCTGTTCTTTCCCATCGGTATAGGCGTCAAGATAGGGCTCAATATCGGGAGAGCCGAGAAGACCTACTTGTACGAAGGAGCCTGCCGGAAGCGGGCAAGCTAATGCAGCTTTGAATTTCTCAAAAACTGACCCCCCGCCCCCAAGGAGCGGGGTGGTCATGAACGTGGCTCCAAGATGTCTTTCGCCAGACGGCGAAACGCAGTAAAACAGGCCGGTTTCGTCGTCAAAACCCTCTGCGCCAAGATATTGCCAAGGAAGGCGCCTCTGATCCGCAACGGTACCGCGGACAGGGGTTTGCGAGGACTTCGTGAAGCCAAACATGGGCTAACTCCGTGTTAGAGGGTGGCGGTGAACATGGAGTCGAGGATGCCCGGGCCCATGGTGGCTGCCAGAGCAACGCCGACGGCCAGGACCAACCACATCAGCGAGTGCTTGACGATGGTCATAGCCAGGCCGGTCGCCAGAACCCCAAATGCGACGAGCAGACCGAACGTTCCTTCAGTCCAGTCACGAACCTGCTCGGATGCGACCTCGAACGTGGTGTCGGTAACGGCCATCGCGAAAATGGCGTACGCAGCGAGTGCGATCAGCAGGTAGGCTTGCTTTTCGAAACGGGCGAAGCCGGCGGACAGGTTTTGAGCGTATTGCATGTGAAACTCCTTATCGTTACTCGAGGGTTAAGGTGCTGAGGTCGGTCGAAGGCGCGTTACGTGACGCCTGCGGCCGGGTCGGGGGAGTGATCGTCTGCGATGCAGCAGACTGACCATTTTGCGCATCACCAGTTGGCGATCCCGAATGCGCAACACCGGTAGTTACACGGTGAGGAATTCTTGCATTACGCAAGGTGCCTTCCTCGTGCACTCCAAAAGTCCATTTTCTTTGCTCGATTTCTGTATATACATACCCTCCCGAGTGCAAATTGTCGTTCTTGTCAGTCCATGGGAATACCCGAATCCGCATTACTTGAGCGGGCATCCGCACCGGTGCAACGCCATCCGAATGGATTGCAAGTTCAGGCGGCATTGTCCCTACAGAGGAGCTTGTGGCCGTAGAAGAAATAACCGATGGAAGCCTTTCGCCTTCTTTCTGCTTGCGAATAACGGCGTCAACATCGATCTTGTTCTCGGTTGTGTGATTGGCAATGCGCTCCTCGAATTCATCAATGCTTCCGCTCGTGATCGCATAAACATCACCAGGAGATGCGCAAGCCCCAGGACCGATGCCAGGGCAGGACGAAGAGTCGCGGCCTGCAGTGTTAAGCGCGGAGGCGCAGCCGGTTAGTGCAATTACCGAAAGAGCAATAGCCAAGGCATGGGGTTTCATTATTGAATCCCCCCCGGAATCCGGCCTTCCGAGACAGCCAGAACTGCGCCCGTCCGCGCATCGACGAGTCGATAGGAAACCACCGTCTCGCCACCCAGATGGTGATAGGAGCCAAGTGCGATCACTCCAGCGTTTGCGGCTTCGGCGCGTCGTTTGACAACTGCATTAACCGGGTGGCCTGAAGTCCAACCGGAAGACTCGGTTTGCACGACCGGCACACCCGAATTGACAAGTGCGCCGGAGATGAGCGTCGCAAGGCTTTCGCCGTAATAGCTTGGGCGCAACTGTCCGTCATGCTTAACAGCCGGTGCAACAACGACAGTTGCTGGCATTGGCGTGTTCTTGAGGTAGAGTCGCCCGAGATTTGTACCAAGCTCGGAAACCGTGCTCGCCACCCACGGAGTTGGAGCTTCGATTTGAACTTGGGTCGCAGTAGTGCAAGCTCCGACAATGGAGGATGAAATTGCGATTGCGACCAAAATGGACTTCTTCATCATCACTTAACCTCCAGACCCTTCGTCAGCACGATCGTCGCGCGTCGGGCTGCATCAATTTCAACTACAGGGAACATCTCGCGAGCCATTTCCAGATAAAAGTTGGCAACCTGGTTTGCCGCGGAACTTGCACCGCTCATTGCTCCAGCTGTCAGTACGTCACCCATTTCAAAACGCTCGGCCTGACCGACGCTCGTTTGGGTATTGGCCCATTGATCCGGGGTACCCCATGGCTGAAGACCCTTCGCAATGCCGCCCAGGAATCCCGCAGTGAGTGATCGGGCGATCATCTGGCCTTGTTTGGATACCAGTTCGCCTTTGATACCTACGCGACCATCGTCACCGACGACATACCCTTCCATCGGACCTTCGATAACCGCACCGTCGTCCTTGATGCACGAGAAACCTTCGGTGCGCATAACGGCTCGTTCGCTCGAAAGGTCACCGAATCCGGAAATGATCACGAAGCACTCACGAACGTCATGAGTGAAGTGATTGGGGAGAATTGCATCGGTTTTCACACGAAGGACTGCCGGAACGGGATCTTTGCTCTTCGCGTTGGAGGTCGGAACGTCCATACCGTTGAGCAAGAAACCTTCGAACTGACTTCCCATTGGCAGGTAGGCAATCCGCTCCTTGTCGTCTTTTGACTTCTTTTCCTCTTTGGGGGTCGCTGCCCCTACTACACGCAGAGTTGGGGGCGGTGGTGCGAACACTGGCGCCGCACTGACTGAAGGTTGAGGAAGCGCTGCAGACGAGAAAGCATCTGCAGGGTTGTCGGCAGAAAGCGGTTTCCCATCCTCACCAACAACAGGCAGGCCATCAGGTCCCACGAGGCCTTGTGCCACTGCGCCGCCACCGGAAAACTTCAGCCTTTCGAGCTCGCGGCTCAACCGCTGGACCTCATCCACAAGGTCTACGGTCACACCGTTTGAACCCTGAGTGCCGCGCATCTCCTGAAGCTGACGGAACAGCAACTGGCGATCGGCCTCCATCTTCTTGACTCTGTTATCCATGCCCACGGTGCTCTTCTCGATACTTTCGAGCTTCGCAGCGAGGTCATCGACGCCAGTTTCCCGAGCAGTAGGGACACGGAAGTTCGCGGGCTTGTTTGCACCGATAGGTTGTCCAGCAATCTCTCGCGTCGGGCCTCGAGTTGATTGAACAACTGCGGCGAGCGCGATAACGCTGACAAAGATCCCGCCCACCATAATGCCCAGCCGAGCGTTCGATGGAAGCTCTTGCCATTTCTCTTTCAGACTCATCGCGCACCATTCTGGAAGGCGGTTTTATCCGAAATCACGTAGACGTAGGCGTGATCACCTTTACGAAGACGCGTACTCGGAAGGATGGCGACAGCACGAACGCCTCGTTCCCAAAATGCTGCTTCATCGAGTTCGATTTCTTCGTCACTAATCGATTCAACTCGGTAACGCCATTGATCCATGGTGGCGCTCGAGTACCGCATTTCCGGCCGGATCAATAAAGGGCCACGGCGACCCACAGCGCGAGGCAGGGCTGCTTCGGACATGCCGACGGGAACCTGATTGACGGCAGCCTGGCGCATCATCTGGATCAGCCGCTGCTGGTAGTTGTCGGGTTCATTGTTTTGATCTGGCTGTAGTCCAGGCTCCGGAACATCGAACTGAAGAATCGCTGTCTGTGACGGGATCGCCTGGGGAACCAGAATCAGTGAGATAACCGGATCGTTCGGACGAGATCCGGTCACAAAGAGTGACTGCGGGTCCGTGCTAGTGCTGGGCATCTGAATGTAGAGGCTCTGCCCGACAGCCTCCACGATCATCCCTTCGGGGATGATTCCAACGGCCTTAGGTGCGGCAAATGGAGTGCCGACTCGGTTGGCCTGAACCATTGAGACGTTGACGACTTCGTTCTGCCCAGGCGTTACGCGGATTGTCTGCGCTTTAAGCGCATTAACGTCGCCCGAGAGGCTCGAACCGAACCCCGGCATGGGCAAAGGCGCAGTTGCGCGGGGCTGTACATCAAGTCGCGGTTGCGGCGGAACTGTCCCTGCCACAAATGGAACTGCGGGCGGCTGGTCCGGAGTCGGCGGACGAATTGTCGTCTGTGCAAGAACCGATGAGGAAATCAGCGTTGCAACAGCAGTCAGTACGAGTCTTTTCATTTTCCAGCCTCCTCGCGGAAGTTCGGATGCTGTTGTCTCCATTTCTGGGTACGCATTTCTCGGCCGTCGTAAGTTTCAATGCTGGTAATCCATGGGCGGCCAGTTCTCATCTCGACGCCCAGCTCGTAAATCATTTCGGTATCTGTCTTTCGCCCTGCAGCATCTCGGTGAGTTGCAGTGCCACCAACGAAAACCTTCATGGTTTCGGGTTCGAAGAGAATTTCGTTCGGCTGGAATACAAGCGAGCTGCCCGTCCCTCTGAATTGAGGGTTTTCGGCAGTTGCTTTTAGTGTTCGACGAACGTCCGGGAAGATTCTTGAATCCACGAAGAGCTCGAGGTTCTGAGCGACGAAATCGATGTTGTTCGGGGTTACGTTCGCAGCCAGAGTCGTGAAGTACATCCCAAACGATTTAAGGTAGTCGGCTGACGCTGCCGACCAACCGAGCTGAACTTGTCGATCCAGGTACGGAGGAATGAGGATGATTCGTTCGCGTTGTTCCATCGCCCGGGTGACGGCTATGCCGCCGACTGCTACAGCGATCACCAATCCAACGGTAAGGACGATGACCATCGCTGTTGCAGCCTGCAGGCTACGAAAAAGCATCGGAACTTTCATAGCCAGAACCTCCGACGCATCCCGTCTGTGTACACTTTATTCATTCCGCCAAAACCCTTTGCATAGAAGACATGCATGATTGCGCCTTCGAGTTCCCCTTCCTTCCAGCGCCTCATTATTCGAATAGAGATAAGCATCACTGCAACGCCGAGAAATAGGCCGATCGTTGATCGCGAGAGAATGCCAACAGAGAACAGAGTAAACCCGACAATAAATTCGTCAAATTCCCATGCGTAAAACTGTTGTTGGGAATCGACATAACGGGGGATATCAACCTCGAGCGCCATTATTGCTTCCTCAATTCAATGAGAACTTGTCGATTCTTTTGGCGACCAGACTCGGTATCAGTTGGAGCAATTGGCGACCGTGCGCCCAAGGAAACAAGTTCCATCTGGGATTGCTTCATGCCTTTCAGCTTAAAGAGAGAGGCAACTGAGGCCGCGCGTTTGTAGGCAAGACGATCGTTGTACGAGTTGGTGCCGATCGGATCTGTACGCCCAATAAGACGAATCTTGGTGTCATCCCCAAACTGGAAGCTGGATATGACCTCGGGGTTCAACGGAACCGTAGAGTCAAAGGCAAAGAAAACGGTGGCTCCAGGAATGAGGTCATAGTCACCCGGGTTCGATCCAGTCCCGTCTGACTTGGCTGATGTCGAGGCGGTACGAAGTGGAGTGCGCTCCATTTCGACCCACTGAGTTTCACCTTTCTGAACGGGGCGCTTAATAAGAGTTGTTGCCGTGTCCTGGCCCACGCCGTAAGAGAACTGGCTAGGTTCGTATTCAGTAGCCTCGAACGGATACACGCTATGCCGGTCTTGTGCGATTACCGATGTCGCGCCGATGAACGCCGCGGCAGCCAACAGAATATTCAGAGGTACTTGGGGTTTCACAGCTTTCTGCCTTCGATCACAGCAGAAGTGATCCCGTTGAGCAGTTGAATAAAGATCCCTTCATGCCCATTGGCGTTGTCGGGAGTAACGAGGTACTGGCCTCCGATCGTGATCGACGGTGTTGCCTGAACCTGATTCCGGAAAAAGATGTGGGCAAGTGGCTCAAGGCTGTCCTTGGTGATCTTTGCCCACGCAGCAGCGTAGGCCGCATGAGGGATACCGGCGTCTCGAGCAACAACAGACCAGGTAGCGGGCTTGACTGGATCGAGCCCCCCGCTTTGCAACGCCTTGTAGGCCGCAGTTTCAAAAGCTCTCAACGATGCTGCGTCAAGAAGAGAAGCTGCAAGCCAAGCTCTCGCGGAAGCAATGACAGACATGTCAGGATAGATGACCGGAACAAACTCGAAGGTCATTGGACTAGGGACCGTCGCACCCCAACGATGGAGCATCTCGTGCGATGCACGACATGCAGGGCAACTGAACTGGAAGAAAGCAAGAATCTTGTTCTTGTCTTCCGGATTTGGGCCGATTCGACGAAACGGTTCAACAGGCGCTTCTTGAGCAAACAAGGTGGGCGCAGCAAGCGCAGCTGTAGCAGCCATAGAACCGTTAAACAGAAATTGGCGACGATTCAAAGTTCACCTCCTCAAGCTTATCGTCGTGACCGAGGGCCCGACGAATTTCTATTTCAGAGCAAACGCCCATTTCAATGAGTACTCGACCAATAGGGCGCAAAACACCGCTACGCTTGTACTCAGTCTGCCTGCTGATGGCCTGTTCAATTTCGGATGAAGTGGCAACACCAGATTCAATCAGGGCATAGCCCAGGCGTTTGTACTCAAGCTTCAATGCATCCGCCGACGAGGTGACGCGTCGAGCTTCATCCAGCGTCGTCAAGCCCCGAGTTGCTTTGGAAGCGGCTTCGAATGCGAGTAACTCGAACTGGGGCTGACGAGAAGCGGCTGCGACGATCTCTTCTGGGCTCCCTCCGCGAGAAATAACCCGCCGGACGGCCTCGTCGCCAACAATCATCTCGACAAGTGGGACGTTCCCTTTGTAGGAAAGGGCGTTTGGAACACGGGGAAACGATTCGCCCTCGAACGGCAATCCATGGATTCGCATCCATTCGAGCTCGATCTCATTCGCCGAGCCCCATGAAGGCTTGAGCTCCGGATCAATTCGACGAACTAGCCGTTGCGCAGTGATTCCGCGCAATGACGCAGCTAGCGTACCTGGATCGACGCCGAGCTCTATCAGTCGAGTGCATCCCATCGCTGCGTTGTTTGCGTGCATCGATGCAATGACGAGGTGGCCCGTATTCGCCGCTTCAACGGCTATACGCGCCGTCTCAGCGTCGCGAATCTCGCCGATCATGATCACATCCGGGTCCTGACGAAGAACTGCTCGCAGTGCGGCCGGGTAAGGCATGTGAATTGGATCGATGTTGATCTGGTTCAAGCCAGCAAGTCGATACTCAACCGGGTTCTCGATCGTGATGATGTTCAGGCTGTGCTCGTTGATCTCGTTGACCAGTGCGTACAGCGTCGTGGTTTTTCCAGACCCCGTTGGACCGGTCACGACAAATAGCCCGTGCGGTTCTTGGAGGATTACCCGCATCGCCTCGTCAACTGCGGGAGGGAGCGCGAGCTCCGTAAGATCCATAGATACGTTCGCCTGATCCAGGAGCCGGCAGACAACGCTTTGCCCGTCGACTGTCGGCACAATCGAAACGCGAATATCGATGACTTTTCCGTTTTCGGGGAAACGAAGACCCATGCGCCCATCGAGAGGGGTGTGGTGGTCAGACAGCGAAAGACGGGACCGACTACGCACTTTCTGGTCGAAGACCCCTGCGTAGTAAGACGAGTACTGCCCAATTTCCATTAGAGCGCCGCCAGGCGCGCGTCGCCTAACGCGAACACCTCTAGAGTCTTCCTGAAAATGAACGTCGGCAGATCGAGTTAGCGCAGCTTCGAGAAAAAGATCGTTCAGTACCTGTACTGCTTCGCGCTCATTCGGATTGTTTGAGATGAAATTGTCTGGCTCTTTCACGGCTGCTGCTCCGGTTCTTGTTTCTTCCGATCGTCTTGATTACTCGCGCCGAGGTCCGTCGCTGCAGAATCCTGAAGAAGTTCCAAGAGACGCTCCCTGAATTCATCTCGGCCATGCCACGTTGAACAGTCGAGGCGGTTGAAAAACTGGTTTGCGACAAAACCCTTGAAACCGTTCTCCGCTTGGATCGACCATCGAATCATGTCGAGCTTGGTATCGGAGCTAACTCTTGGCTCCAGCGTGTCGCGCAATACGTTCCCAATCCCTCTGATGACACTCCCAGATCTTTCGATACGTTCACACGAGTCCTGCGGGACGATTACCCATACAAACCATCCAACCGTTAGGACGAGGCCCGCACCACCAAGAAGACTTTTGATAATCATCAGGATGACCTGTACGCGACCCACACCTTACGGATGTAGATGTCACGCTTATCTCGAGATCGCGCGTTGTAGCTTCCGACGGCTTCCCATGTAGGCCCGTATCGCTGAATCTTTGTTGCCAACACCCACGCTCCCATTCGAACGTTGAAACACGGATCGAACAAATCCTGCCTAGTGATCTGCACCCCAAATCGCGATCTCAGGTCGTCGATGTGGATCGTTCGAACTTGCATCAGGCCCAGATCCTTACCGTCAGGTCCGATCGCCTGGGGATCAAAACCGCTCTCAACCTTTGCAATTGCCCACAACAGCCGGCTATCCACACCGAACTCGCGTCCCGCAGCATCAAAACAAAACGCATGTGCCGGCCCCGACAGGTAGAGCAGGAGCGATGCGAGAGTGAGAGCGGTTCGGCTAGGATTACTAAGCATTGCGGATTGCATTATCATGCGTTCAAACAAGATTATCAACCGACGCAGGGAGAATCACAAATGTTTCTACGAAGACTGCCGACATCCCTACTGGCTGCAGCGCTTACAGTGAGCTTTCCTGTCATTGCCGAGGAGCCCAGGGGTCTTGTGGATCGTGGAATACAGGCCGCTGCCGATGCGGCGAGCTCTGTAAGTTCGTGGGCGACGACAGGGGTTGAGAGCACTGAAGCCACAAGCGCCTGGAGGGCATTCAAGGGACGCAACAAGAACGCACTGGCGCGGCTCGAGCGGCTGGCCGACCGAGGGAACGCTGACGCGCAGAACTACGTGGGGCACATTTATGCAGAGGGGCTTAGCCGCCAAAAGAAAGCGGAAGATGTGGCTGCGATTGCCGCACGTTATTTCGCTCAGGCAGCTCAGTCCGGGCACGCGGTGGGAACATACAACTTCGCGCTCATGCAGCTGAAGGGGTCAGGCATACAGTTCGATGAGAAGCGAGCGATGTACGCGATGAACATCGTCAAGGATCAGATACCCGCAGCTGCCGTCCACTTGGCTCTTTATCATTACAAGCGAAATGAGTACGGTATCGCTTGGCAGAATGCGCAGTTTGCAGCGTCGCGAGGCGAGGCGATGGGTGCCTATATCGCAGGGAAAATGCTTCACGAAGGGACGGCGAGTGGTGGATCGAGCCGTCAGATTCGGGGATACCTACTGGATGCTGCGAAGTCGTACATTTCAGATGCGGCCTGGATCGTGGCCACCACCTATGATGACGATGCATCAACGGCAGACAGCCTTATGCTATCCCGAGCGTACCGTCTTATTGCAGTGGGGATGGAGCGAAGCGGATCGAAACAGACTCCACAGATCCTCGCTGGACTTTCCACTCAGGAAGCCCGTAGGGCTCAGAGCTTTGCTCAGAACTGGTTCAAGCGCTTCAAAAAGCCCGAAGATACGTCGTACATGAGAACGCTTGCGGAGCAGCCCGCGATCCTTCCGCCTCGAACCTACTAAAAACCGCCCCGGCGTCCCTACGCGCTACGATTTTCTCAATCTGCGACGCCCTTCGTCTCTTCGTAGTTCTGCATGAGGCGCTTGTACATATCGGGCGGAAGAAAGCCTGGGGGCGGCAAGCCGTTCTCGCACACGGGCACCCTTATCGGTTGCTCGTACGGGGTAACTCCACCCTGTTGTGTTTTCACGCTCATCTTCAAGCGCACATCAAAAACTCGGCATCCGGCCTCTCTTCCGGCGTCAACGACAAGTGCGTGAATATCACCAACTGCCTGTGTGTAGTCTCGAATATTGCGCTCAAAGCGGCCGGTAACTACGCCTTCTGCCCTGCCCCTCTCCGATGCAATATCGAACAGGTCTGCAATCTCACCAGCCTGGATAGAGGGTGAGAGAAGAAGAAAAGTAATCGCTATCAAGCTCAGTTTCAGTCTCTGCATTATTTTCTCCAAAATGGAGCCTAATCGTCGGATGAGGCTCCACATCAAGGGTTAGTCGTACCCGCTCATTGATTCAATTACGCGTTGGCGAGCGAAGTCTGCCCCAGGCTGCCCCGTCGAATTCATCAAATCGGCGTAGAAAGGACTGAAGTCGATTGCGCCGAAGTTAAGGCTCTGGAACTGGGCAGCGGTAAGGCCTGCGCAGCTTGCGCCAGTTCCCAGCTGTGCTCTGCCCGCGTCACCGATAATCTTCGCCAGCTCTGAGTTGTAGCAGCAGTAGCTGCGTCGGCAGGTCTTTAGAATGCGACCGCTACACCGCCTCCCGACTTGAGTACATAGCCCCGCGCCTTTCTTCATTGAAAGCATCTGCTCGGCTTCTGTGCAGGATGTCAATTCGAAGTAGATGTAAAGCAATACCATCAAGGCGAAGAGGTACGGGTTGAAGTAAAGATTGAAATTGGTTCCAGCGATATTTGTCGCCAATGTCGTTGTGCCAGGTATAGCCCCGCCGATAAGAGGAATGGTCGGCATGTTATAGGCAAAGGTGAATCCATAGAAACTGAAGCTCGGATTGAAAGTGACATTTGTCCAGCTATTGGAAATCCATCCCTCCATACCAACCGCAGAAAGAAATGGTTGAGTCGAGCTGTACATGAAGTCATAAACGTAGGGCGCAGACTTGTACCAGACGTAGTCGATGCCCGTCATTACAGCTGATACCGTAGCCGCCGATACGAACTCAGAGACAACATCGTTATTGCTTTGAGCTCCACCTGAACTTTGGCAACATTTGATTGAGATGCCTTTGTTACGGTAACGGCATCGCTCAGAGCTTCCTGAAAAGAGGCGGAACGTGTCTGGATTCAGATAAGTGCCGGCCTCTTTTGCAAACTCCATTGCTGCGGCAGCCTGCAGGAAATCTTCTTGGTTAGATGTGTATCCGGAGTCCCAGCATTTTGTAACTCCATTGTTATCAGTAACGCAAACTTGCTGTGATGAGCAGTTGTCGACTGGAATAGATGCGCTATCAAGAGGGCACTCATAGTTCCTTGCGAAGGTTTCACACTGGCTCGCGTATGGGTTTGCGACAATTACTCCATCAAGTCCACGCTTCGTCGTGGGGAATGTCTTGGCACATGTCCGCTCTCCTTGCTGCCGGCAAGAGAGCGCCTCCATCGCGCCGCAGCCTTCCTCGAATCGATCAGTGATGCATCCGAAGGGTAACGATTGCGACCAGCACCGTGTTATTGCACGGCCGTTGATAATTCGTGTGCCGTAATCGCTGCAGTGCGCCTCAGGGACAAGGCCAGGGTTATCCGGGTCAGGCTCATTCTCAAAGTCGCACCGTGGATTTGACTCGAGGTGGCCGCAATTATTCACCCATGTTTCGGAGGAGATAGTCCTGCAAACGTAGGTGTCTTGCTCGGTCGTACATACCCAGGTTTCGCCGACTTGAACTTGTTCAGTACCGGTAACCGCGCCAGTTTCCGGATCGACGATGTTGCGCGTTTCGTAGATCGGGTCCCAATAGCCGCCAACGCAGGTCGTGCCAGTTTTGGTACAAACCGGGCTTTCCATACGGCATGTCGTTTCAAGGGGTTTTTGCCACGTGTTCGTGCATACCTGTATCGGGGCCGGGGGCGTAATCGAGCATGAACCCCCAACAGGGCGGGTGCAGCTACGATTAACGCTCGACACGGTGACATTCAGGTTGTAAGAGCACCAGGCTTCATCAACGATCCGCCCCTCATTACATGTCTCAGTCCGGAAAGTAGCTCGTTCGAAATCCTCAGCAACACATGCGTTCGGCGAAGCGGTAATTCCGAAGCCCATCGTGCTCAATTGCGAATTCGGACTCTGTTGGATTACCCTAGATTGCGTAAAGATTGGATCGGTTGGAGCCGGCCCTGTAGACATGTCGATATTGGCTTGCGTTGAGGTATTTACCGCAAAGCACTCCATATGCGCGGGATTGTTGGGGTCGAGTGTTGCAGAGCCGCATGCGTCGATACGGGCTTGTCCTC
Organism: Propionibacterium sp.; assembly: GCA_022837595.1. GTDB lineage: Bacteria > Actinomycetota > Actinomycetes > Propionibacteriales > Propionibacteriaceae > Brooklawnia. The sequence goes on along the minus strand of JALHFX010000001.1, from coordinate 24,067 downwards.
CAGGGCCCGGATCAAAGTTCGAACTAAAGTTCAGGGCTTGCGGTACGTCCGCTGTTGCGTCCGGAAAAGACAGGGCTTCTTCGGCTTGTTGATAGATGTCAAAAGTTGATCCGGGGCGGACGAGATTCGAGAGGTTACTTGCTTCCGAGTATGGATCGACTGCATAAACAACAGACGTGAAGCAAACCCAGAAGGCCATGAACCTTGCCAAGAACTTGAAGAAAGCACTCTCTATGAACACGGCTATTTCTCCTTGATCATCGCAAGCCGCTTAGCTGCAAGTTGTCGAATCTCTGGCTTGGTTGCGCTCTGGGATATTTTCTCGAGAGAACCGATGATCGATATATCTCCAAAAACGGAGGCGTACTCGCCAACTGGAAAACAGCCTTCGTCGTCGACATTCAGATTGTCACGGGACAGGACTAACGCGGGTACAGCGTCGATCTTGTAGCCGGTGAACACCTCGGGATTGATAATCCACCCAGCACCGCCGGCGTTTAGTGCGCCGGCCTGCTCCGTGGTGCGTCGAACCGTCCCGCCCTTGTAGTTACCTCGAAGCACGAGCGTTGCCCCAGCGGCTTGTGCCTGCCGCGAGTACTCGCGGATAACGTCGGGTGGCATTGAGAACGAGACAAACAGCATGAGGGTGCCGTCGGAGTTTGTCGGCGCAGCCTCGGAGGTGCGTGCACTCTCGTACCGCTTGACGAGTTCGTTGAGGTCAGAGAAATCCTTTTCCCCTGCAGCCTTCTTTGCTGCTGCGTCGGTTGTAACGCCGAGCTGATTCGTGCCTTTGAGGGCCCGTGCTGCCCGCATGGCCTTATTCATTGAGTCCATGCCTTCGACACGAAGCTGTGCTTCATCGTCTTTAAGCTTTACGTCGGCTTTGTCAAAAAGCTCTTTCGATTCCGTTCTGATCCTGTCGTATTCGGTAGATGTCGGATGGAGATTCTCTGAGAACGCATAAGCAGAAAGCGTTGAGAGAAATAAGGTCGCGAGTTGTTTTTTCATTGCAGGTCTACAACTCCCTGGCAGCAATGACGTTTGCGGAAAATGGTGTAGCCCATGTCTTTGCCATAGACGGGAACTTCTGCTCCTATTTCGGCAAGATCAGTCATTCGGCCCAGAGGATCGCAACACCGGCCGGCAACCTTTCTTTGGGGAATGTAAAAGGTGCGGGACACCTTATAGGCACGCTTATCCATCATCAGCATCGGATACCCTACACGGCACATCGCGTCGCTACCATGTGTGGCCCAGATCATTCCAGATGCATGCATCTTTGCCAGCAACCGCTGAGTCAGCAGTCGTCCCGTTTGCTCGGCGGAAAGATGCGATGTGTTATCGCCTGTCAGTGGATATGTTCCGCCGTTGCAACCTGCGCACCAGAACAGACTGGAGATCGGAAAGCCCACCGCGGCAGCCCCACAGTCGACTGCGCAGGCATTTTGAGCAGCAGTGTCAGCGAAGGCATACATGTATGGGGTGATGATTCCCGCGAGCTCCGGATCGTCCCACATAGGGTCAAGGTTCGATGTGTAGGCCAGGTCGAAGTTGAGTTTCTCCATGCAATCGTTGTCCATCACCGTTTGCATGATGAACATGAAGGGCGAGACGTAATAGTTGATATTGCGGAACGACTTTTCGCCGGAACGGATGGCACCTTGGTCATAGTCTGTAGCGGTTGTGATCTCTTCTGTTGTTCCGCCAATCAGGCCTCGAAAAGAGATGTCCAACTGCATACCGCCAAGCATCGGGTAGCAATAAGGCTCGTTGACGACCTCTGCAAAGCGCGATTGCTCCCAGAATTCCACTGGAACGCCAAAAACCGTACTACCCCCTTTATCCAGACAGCTGCATAGCAGAGAGCTGTCTCGAGTCAGAGCATCTTCTTGTCCCATAGAAAGGACGTTTGCATTGAAGATGCGAATTGGAAACATGCAACTCCAACAGATATCCGTTAGTGGATTTGGAAATTTACCGGGGCAGGTTTGCGCGAAGGACGGGAGAGGCGTCAACAGCGCAAGAACGAATGCGATGAGGGGCAAGAGACGCTTGATCATTGGGTTACCTCATCGACGCGTATCTTCATTCCATCTTGAGAGAGGACTGCTGGAACGCGCTTGATACCGAAGTGCTGGGTCAGTTTTCCGTGCTGGTCGTAGTAGATCTTCACTTTCCAGCGGTCTTGGAGCTCACGCCAGGAGCCTCCGACCAGCACCACTCGATTGAGCGGATTTTCCTCAAGGTAGCGAGCAGCGATAGAAACCTGCTTCTCATCCCGAGCATCGATAAAGACGAGTGACTTGGAGAGGGCGATGTAGTTGAAGGGGTTGTAGACGACGCCCGCTTTTGCTACGACCCGCCCTTGTTCGTCGACTACATCCTCGGAAAAACTGACAGACGGATCGAAGTGCCAAGTCTTGTTCTCTGTGGCGTAACTGATCCCTGGAACTGGGGGAGGGTCAGAGAATGCCGCAAGCGTTTCTTCTTGAAAGCGCCGTTGCATTGCATCCATCTCGCCATTCGACTGAAGCCGTTTGATGAGATCCTTGATCTGTTCAACCATGTCTGGCTCAGCGATCGGCCATGTTTGCCCATACGTTGAGCCGATGCGCTCGGCGGAAGCTGAGGAGCACATTAGCGCGGTCAAGCAGGCGAGCAGGATCTTGGTTCCTGGCCGCACTGGATTCATCGTTTCGCGCTCGAGTCGTTAAGCCATGCGTCCATGGCGGCCACGGGCATGTAGCCGGCCTTGAAGGTGCCGTCGTCGCGGACCAAGGACGGGGTTCCGGAAACACCAATTTCGCGTGACAGGCGCTCGATCTTCTCAAGGGGGTTGTCGCACGTCGCGACGGGGGGGGTCACCCCTTCTACCATCATTGCCGTCCAGGCCTGTGCTCTGTCTTTGGAGCACCACACGGATTCAGCCTTCTCTTTGGCGTTCGGATGCAAGGACGCGATCGGACTCAGGAAGACATGCATGGTGTAGTTGTCCAGCTTCATGAGTTCCTGCTCGAATCGCTTGCAGAACGGACAATCAGGGTCGGTGAATACGGCGAACTTCCTGCTTCCGTCGCCCTTGACCACCTTGAAAGCAAGATCGAGCGGAAGCGAGTCCCACTTGGCGCGTGACAGGTTGTTGCGGGCCTCTGCGGTCAGGTCGACTTGTTCCTTCATGTCGAACATCGGGCCAAAGATGAAGTAACGCCCCGATTTGTCTGCGAAAGCGACCGTACGCCCCATAGTCACTTGAAAGATTCCAGGCACCGGAGAGCGCTTGATTTCAGCGATCGGAGTGTTGGGATAGGTCTTCTCCAGGTAGGCCTTAAGTTCTGCCTCTTCGGTGGTTGCAGCAAACGCACTGCCCACCACACAAGCGGCGGCCAGAGCGGTAACAGACAGAGTTCGGGCGAATTTTGAAAGCATCGTGTGATAACCTTACAAGAAAAGACAAATGGAATAGTAACTGTCACCCAGAAGGATATCAAATGCTTCCACGACTTGGCGGATGCTCTGATGCGGTTGCCCTTTGCAGTCTCGGCGCAGCAGTCGCCGCAACAACTCCGTTTGTAGGGGTCGATCCCCATCATGCGGCTGCGCTGGCAATGGCCGGTACTACGTGGCTGGGCTATCGGGTGCTGGAGAAGGTGTCTTTCTCAAAGGCTGCGTTCGACTCGAACGTAGCGATCTCGTCGTCAGCCAAAACCCCTGATCTGGCTGGAGGAGCGGGAATGCTTATTGGCTACAAGGTCGAGGACGGAAGGCCCGTGTATGTGCCGGACGAAGACCTCATGCGGCATCTGTTCATTCTGGGTCAAAGCGGCGTTGGCAAGACCGTCCTGGGCGCCAACCTGATCTTTCAGCAGATTGCACGCGGGGGCGGGCTCACGTTCATCGACGGCAAGATGACGGACGAGGAACTGCAAAAAATCTGGCAGATGTGCGCCTGGTGCGGTCGGGAGCGTGACCTTTTCATCATCAACCCCGGCCGGCCCGAAATGAGCAACACCTACAATCCGTTGCTCTATGGTGATCCAGACGAGATTGCTGACCGGCCGATCTCAACCATTCCTCAGAATGACTCCAATCCGGGAACGGACTACTACAGAAAGGCCGCGCACCAAGGCATCGTGACTCTGGTTTCAGCAATGAAAAAGGCCGGATTGGCCTACAACTTCATTGACTTCGCGGTCATGCTGATGAACTCCAAGGCTCTTGAAGAGCTTGAGCGCAAGCTCATGGAGGTCGCCCCAAACTCCGATGAGGCTAGAGCCTTTAGTCTTTTTGTCGATCAGTTTCGGTATTCGGCTAAGCCTGGCGCAGATGCCACCATCGACATGAAACGGCTGAAGGAAGTGTTCGGTGGCATTGGGCAACGCATGTATCTGTTGGGAACAGGAAAATTCGGTGAAGTACTGAACTCGTACACGCCAGATTTGAACCTCTTCGAAGCAATTATGAACAACAAGATCATCTATGTTCAGTTGCCTACGATGGGGAAGAACGAAGCAGCGATGAACTTCGCCAAGATGTTCATCTCTGATTTTAGAACGTCGATCTCGTGGCTTCAGGATCTACCCGAAGAAAACAAGCTTCAGATACCTCACTTCTTCTTCATGGACGAAGCAGGCGGGTACGTTTCCATGAACATGACAAGGCCTTTTGAGCAAGCTCGCTCTGCCCGAGTGATCCTCTGTCCGGCCGCCCAGACCATGGCGAACTTCAAAGCGATCAGTGAAGAGTTTGCCGAGATGGTCATCGGAAACACCTGGACGAAGCTGATTTTCAAGGTCGGAACGCAGGCGTCTGCGGAAGAGATGGCGGAAGTCGCGGGAATGCACATCGTCAACGTACGGCAAGTTGCGGAGGCGCGAAATAAGGGGACCAGCTCCCAGCTTCTTCGTCTCGACCCCGCAGCCAGCGAAAGCGAGGGTCTCAGCGAGACGGTGACCTACAAGGAGCAAGAGGAAAACCGGGTTAGCGCCGATCAGCTCAAGGCGCTTGGGAAAGGTGAGTGCGTGATGCTCTATGGCGGTGATCAGGTGCACCACCTCAAAATACCCATGCTGAAATTCGATTCTCAAGAAGCGAAGAAGTTCGGAAAACCACGTGTGCACAGATTCAGGAAGCGTGCCGTCAAAGGTGCAGACTTCTTCAAGAACGCGGAAAAATATCTCTCCCGGAAAATGTCATGAACGAATGGTCACTCGGAGAGATGTTGGTTGACGGAATTCGCAAGTCACTTTTCTACGGTCTTGCGATATTCCTCATCTTGATGCTCATTCCGGCAACTCGTGAAATGTTTATGAAGTTTGTCGGAGTCGTTGGGGGCGAGACCGGTACTCGCGTCTTCAATACAGTCATCTATCTGATAAAGGGAATTTACAAGGCGCACGTTACGTTGATCTGGCATCTCTTTAATAGCAGAAAGCAAGTCTTTTTGTCTCCCGATGAAAGCCAGATAGGTGGGGCAGCAAAAGAGAAGATCAAGACTTGACCGATGAGGATGGATTGAGACGTGAGCAAAATCAAGAAGGATGCCCTTGAAGAGGCTATTGAAGTTGCAGACGAGGTTGTGTTCAGCGATAAATGGCTTGAAGAGAATAGTCTTGAAGTCTTGAAAGGTGACCCTCCCCCCTTTGAGCAATTTTTTGCAGAAGGGACCGACCTTGAGGAACTGGATGTCGCGGATTCTCTTGACGATTTCGCGGCAGACTTCAGTTTTGATGACTTCGCGGAAGCGGAAGCTGAATCATCTGCAAGTCAGAAGATTCAAGCGGCCCTTAGTACCCTGAATATCAAGGACACAGAGGGCGTTGTTACGGCAGAAGACTTCGAGGAAGGCCCTCCACGCCAGGCATTCCAGATCATCATGCACTACGCAACTGCACTGTTGCCAGAGCTTGCCTACCCAACGAAGCGCCCGAAGAACATCGTCTACTCGCACGAAAGAGTGATGCAGGCGGTTCGTTTCATCTTTGGCAGAGAAGAGCATGAGGGTGAAGGACGGGAAGGAATTAATTTTGCATTGTGCTGCGAGACGATTGGAGAGTATGTCCGGCCTGATGTAATAAGACTTCGGTTCCACTACGAGTTCTGGCTAAGGCAACTGCGCTTCCAACACGAGTTTCCGTTTCTGATCGACCCGGTGCCAGCATTCATCGAAAATCACGCATATTTCTTGAATGGAAAAAGTGCAGCGATCATTTGCGATTTGCTCTGGTCACACCCCGGACTCAACGTGCATGAGCTTTACCGGCGTGCAATCGATATGGAGCCGACAATCACGTTGAAGGATTGGGAAAAGAGCCTGGTGATGCTGGACGAGGAGTACATCGTCAGCGATTTCGTCGGTCACTGGTATCTCACAGGGAAAAACCCGGTTCGCTCGCATCAAGACGACGTTGCTGCGGGGAGACGATATCTATCTAAGTACGGCCGACTGAATTGGTCCGCCCACTTTGGGACTCCGGCGTGATGAATCGTCGAGATTTCCTGTTATTTGCAGCCAGCGCTGCTGTTGCCACGGCGCTACCTCTCCCTGCTCACGCGCAACAGTTGCCGCGAACGCTTTGGATCGCTCGCGACAACCCTCAGGATGGCGTGCTGCTCGATATCAGCACTGGGAAAGGGATTGCCTACCTCCAATACCTTTTGCGTGACGTTCGTGCAAACCGTCAGGGATTGGTCCATCCCCAGATCGTCAGCAACCTTGCTTGGGTCCAAGCGTGGCTCGCGCACTGGGGGCTGAAGGCGCCGATCGTGGCGACGTCCGGCCTCCGAACGGAGGTGACCAATCGTGAGGTGGGAGGAGCCCATCAGTCTCAGCATCTCCCTGACAATAATGGCGTCTTTCGCGCTGTCGATTTCTGGGTTCCCGGCGCAAACTCTGAGGACGTTGCCAGAATGCTCGAGTGGGCAAGAACGGGAGGTGTCGGCTTCTACCGGTCCTCAAAGCACATTCACCTTGATGCCGGTCGTCCGCGTTCGTGGGGACTGGCTAGAAACTGAAGAACACCATGCTACGAAAAGTCAGACTGTGGATTTCTAAGAAAGCAGCTGGAGATATGGATCTCGACATTGCAGGAAACAAAACCGTATCGGAGGCAGAGCTCCACAATACGATGGCGAGCATTCTGCTGGCAGATATTTTGAAAGAACGGCGGTCCGAACGCAGATGGAAGCTGTTTCGGCGCTTCATGATCGCATCTTTCTTTATCGGTGGTGCTGTGCTGTACGCGATGTTTTACACAAGCACCCTTGGCATAAAGGTGAACATATTTGAGAGATTCAAAGAACGCGAGCCTGAGCTGGCAGTGGTGCGTATCTCTGGGACGATTGGTGAATTGGTGACGGCGGACACGTTGATTCCTGCCATTCGATCGGCCTTTGAAGCTAAGACTACGAAGGCCGTGGTGCTTCAGATTAACTCACCAGGGGGGGCGCCCGGGGACGCCGAACGCATAGGTAGCTTCGTGCGCGAGATGCGTCTTTCCAGTGAAATCCCGATCCATGCAGTGATCGAAGGGATTGGTGCCTCCGCGGCGTACTTGATCGCGATGGAGACAGACAGCATCTACGCTGGTCGTTACAGTCTCGTAGGCTCAATCGGCGCAGTTCTGTCTGCGTGGGAAGCTCACCAGTTGCTCGATCGCATCGGAGTTCAGCAAAGGACGTTCTCGTCTGGCGAACTCAAGTCGATGTTGAATCCGTTCGCCCCACCAAACGAAGAGGGTAATGCCAAGGCTCAGAGCTTGGTTGACGAAATGGGCGAGATGTTTAGGGAAGACTTGATGCTGGCAAGGGCAAAGAAGCTTACATCGGGTATCGACTATGGGACCGGGGAGGTATGGAATGGTGTGGTGGCACAAGAGATCGGGCTAGTCGATGAGATTGGAACGATCGAGTCGATCCAGTCTAAGTACGGACTCGAAAAGCTGCGCGTTTATCGCCCGTTCCGACCCTACAGTTTTATGCGAATGATGGCAGAGTGGGCGCAGGACATGGGTATGGCGTTACCCTGGATTGCTGAAGGTTACAGTTACGAGTTGCGCTGAGAGAGTGGAAGGTCATGATCGGTTTCATCATTCGTCATCCAATTTTGTCGACAGCAGCAGTGATAATTGCGCTTAATTTTACGGATGCTCCGCTGTCACATGCTTTCGAGAAAGCCAATGTGTCGGAAGTCATTGGCTTGGACGCGAACGCAAGTGGCTTGCGTGATGATGTTGAGAGCTGGATTCAAGGGCTTTACCCAGAGGCAGCCCACCCGATCCGGGTGGCCGCAGAACAGCTTGGTAAAGCGTATCAGCTTGGGATGCAGGCTTTCCACGAGAACTCGCCAGCGCTTAAAAACAATGCGATACAGGCCTATGGGATTGCGCAGGCCTGTGTGGGAAAGCATTTCTCACCCGAATCTGCTGCGAAGATCAATGCTGGGATTGAAAAAGCTATGGGAAATACATCGGAGCGAGCGCAGTACGTTGTTGCACTCAAGGCCCAGCACGCGCGGGTTGTGAATAGCAACCCTGGCACTTACAGCTGCCCGTATTGAGCTCGGGGCGGCACTGGTTCAGGCTTTGCCCGCACGTCAAAGGAAAAACGGTTCGCCGTGAGGAAACGTGATGGCAGGCAAGCCAATTTCCTTGCGTCCCTTGAGATAGGTATCCATCTCAACAAAGCCAAACTTTGCAATTCGCGGCAGATGAATAAAAACGCCGTAAGTAAGGTGATACTGCTTCAACAGTATTTCGATTCCATGATGAGGCGGAAGGCCCGTCTTCATCCAATCTTTGAGCAAGTTGACCTCATCGCTGTCCCAGCAAGGGCAGCCAGGTTTCTCATAGAGGTGCATTTCGTTGCAACGCGCACAGACGGTCGCTAGGCCCCTGACCAGAATAATTTTACCCTGCTCGCTCTGGACAAGAAGGCGCTCCTGGTTGTAGCCCCGAGCAAAGAAAGGGTCCTGTATTGCTAGATCGAAAGGCGCGACGAATCCTTCGCGAGCAGCCCTGCGGCCTTCACGAAAATTTTTCAACTCTTCTTCATCAAAGAGTTTTACGGGCTTCTTGTGCGCGTCGATGGATCTCAACCGTAATCTCGAGATTGCTCATTGCTATATTCAACGGAGCCTGCATCCTTTTTGCAGCGATGAAGCTTTATAATCGTCAGAAATCCAAGAGCAAACTCTTCGTAGTTCATTCCTTGGTATGGCTCTGTGCGTTTGAATTTGCGACACCAGAAAGCGTAATAGCGGAACCCTTCCTCAGTGAAAAGTGCGCCACCCTCTGTGGTCCTGGATACTCCTTCGCGCCAAAAGCCTTTCCAGCGGAATTGGTCGAAGCGGATAGGATTGCTCTGCGTCATTGAGTAAGGCTAACACTGGGAAGGTTTGCCTTCAAGGATTCTTCTTATACAAAAAACCCGACCTCATGAGGCCGGGCTGTGTGTCATCGTTTAGAGATCCGCACGTAGTGCCGACAACGTAACGCTTGGCGGACAGCTGCAGCAGATCCACCGGCATGGGCTACTGCTTCCGAACCCTGGTCATGCAATCCCCGCACTCTCAGTCCAAAGAGTGCATTCGTCGCTTCACCCGTAGTTAGAAGACAACTTTGAATCATCGTCTTGATAAGTCGCTTGTAGCGATTCTCGATTCCAGGAAGATCGATAAAGAATCGACATCCATTCAGTTTGCTCCGTTCGATCTGATGTTCGGAAAGATCGCAAGGTGAAAAGAGGCTGACGACTTCGGAACTGACTCCGCAGATCTCGAAAACCATTCCGTCAATAATGACGCTGTCACCAGAAGCCCAATTATTTAAGTGCATCGCTGTAACTTGCATCGTATCTCCCGTTCGATAGTCCTGCCTGCAGCAATGCAACTTCTTGTGTGAGAAAAAAGGTTTAGGGCTAAACTGTGCCGCAGAGGGCTGCGGAACCCTCTATTCCCGCGTTTACAAGGAAAAACAATGATGGACCTGAAGAACTTTTCGCTTCCTGAACTGAAGAAGCTCTCTGTCGTCGTCCAGAAGGAGTTGGACCGGAGGACACTTCAGTCGAAGAAGGCACTGATCAAGCAAGTACAGCAGATGGCCGCCGAACATGGCTTGGATGCCGACGAGATGCTTGCTGAGGTCGGCTTGTCCGGCCGAGAAGGGTCGAGCGTGAAGTCAGGTGCCGGAAAAGCTGCTCCTGGACGCAAGAAAAAGGCACCTGCCGTGAAGAAGGAGAAGTTGCCGCCGGTGTACTGGAATCCGGTGAACGCCCAGGAGGGCTGGAGTGGTCACGGCCGGAGACCTTCGTGGGTGATCACGTACCTTGAGAACGGGGGTGAGCTCGAGTCGCTGAAGAAGCGCCCCTGACTCTGGGGTAGTGAGGGGCTGGCTTCAGTGCAATGCTGAGCCAGCCCCTGTTCTTTGAACGGAAACGCGAAACCTCAAGCCCATTTCCCTAAGTCGCGCCAACGTCTCCTCCTCGGTCGGTCTCGTCCGCCCAAGCTGGTCACAGCAGGCTTTGGCGATCTCTAGCAGTAGCGGAACTGCCGTCACAGGGACACCAGAAATGGAGCTAGTTGCGGGGAGTAGGGAGAAGTAATCCTGAGCCGTCTTCCCAGTAAGCCACTGCAGGGCCGAGACGAGAGTCCATCCACGCCCGAGCTGGGCGCTTACTTTTGCGCTTATTTCAGCGACGCTACAAGTGTCGACGAGGGTTGCAACGAGCACCGCCTCAACGCAGGCTTCAGCTTTTTCGCGAACACCAACATTTTTCTTGGTCATGTCGTCTCCTAAGGCAAGGGGTGCTCCGTCTTCGTAGAGGTCACAGGCGGAGCTTGTCTTTCGATTCCATGGTCACAGGCTCGCGCACGTCCTGCGTTTCACATGGATTCTGCCGCATCTCCAGTACTGCAGACGCAGCCTGATGGTCAGGCGCTAAACCAAGGAGATGTGAAATGGATCAGTATCAGTTCTACCCCACCCCCGCCACGCTTGCTTCAAGGGCGTGGTCGCTCTTCAAGAGCAAGGAATGGGTGCGTGTTTTGGAGCCCAGTGCCGGAAACGGTGACCTGGCGCTGGCTTGCCCCGCATGGCGAGACGATTACAGGCGCCGTGTACCTGTCGATTGTTGTGAGATTGACCTGAAGCGGCACCCTACCCTTCGGGCCAAAGGCTTGAATGTGGTTGGGACGGACTTTTTGCAGTTTAAGAACGGGCATCTTTACGACGCAATCGTTCTCAATCCTCCGTTCCGGGATGGTGTGAAGCATGTGTTGCATGCATGGGAGATTACGTGGGACTGCGAGATCGTCGCAATCTTGAACGCCTCGTCGCTCAAAAACGCCTACAGCACCGAGCGGGATCATCTTCTCAGCCTGATCGAGAAGCATGGCAGCGTGGAGTTTCATACCGGGGCCTTTGCAACGGAGGAGGCCGAACGCAGGACAGAGGTCGAGGTTGCGCTCATCTACCTTCGTAAGAAGGCTCAGGTGGAGGAGATTGTCGGCGACATTCTCAGTGAGATGAAAACAGATGAAGAAACCGGCGAATCGCTTGCGGGTGGGTATGCCGAAGCGCAGTGTCTTGCTCTGCCCAACTCGGTGCTCGAGAACACGGTGGTAGCCTTCAATGCCGCTGTTCGAGCCATGAAGGACGCAGTACTGGCCGAGGCGCGCGCAGGCTATTACTCGGGCCTCATTGGGGAGACGATGGCGGTCAGAGACGGCGCTGAAGGCGGTAGCAAGCGCGACATCTCAACATCGTGGGTACAGGGCGAGATGGCCTCGCGTTACCTGGAGTTGAAGGATCGCGCCTGGGCATCGGTGCTTCGCAGCGTCGATGTGATGGATAGGCTTTCTTTCGGGGCACAGCGTCGGCTCGAAGCCAGCTTCGCTGAGATCAAGCAGATGGAGTTCTCAGTGTCCAATGTCCAGGGGTTCATCCTCGGCATCATCGACAGCCAGGATGAAATCGCGATCGGGATGTGTTGCGACGTGTTCGATCACATTATTCGATGGCATACGGAGGAGAACGGGACGCTTTATCGGGGTTGGGCATCGAACGACCGCCACCGGACGGCCGGCATGAGAATCAAGACGACACGTTTCATTTTGCCGGGATTCAAGCTCGAAGGGTGGCAGCGTCAGCTCGGATGGAACCAGATGAAGATGCTGCAGGATTTCGACAAGGTTTTCGCGATGCTTGACGGGGGTAAGCTCAAACCGGAAGTTGGTCTGTGCGACATCTTCACCACGGAGCTCGAGCAGATGCGGAGAGGGGCCCGGGTGTCATCGAGCTACTTCGATTGCAGGTGGTATCCGGGGATTGGGACCATCCATTTCTTCAGTAGGAGCGCTGCGCTGACGGATGCACTGAACCGCAAGGTCGGCCGCCACCGCCAGTGGTTGCCACCTGAAGGGACGCGAGTTTCCGAGGATTTCTGGAAGCAGTACGAGAAGTCGGAAAAGTTCGACAAGGAGATTCGCCAGGCGTTGAATACGAACCGCAAACGGTGGGAACGCACAGCAATCGACCGTCTGTTCAGTAGCGATGAAAAGGAGCGTGAGGCGGCACACGAGGCCGTGGCCGATGTGATTGACCAGGTCCTTGCGCGGCACGGAATCAGCACTGATTTCTTGCTGGAAGATTCTCAACAGATGCCGCTCCTGGCGGCTTGACCAACACAACCCCGTAGCGCACCTTACTCAACGGTGCCTATGGGGTTTTTTCTTTGAGGAGAGGCGTTTTGAGGATCGGCTTGGTGGCGTGCTGCGCGACGAAGGGGGCGGTGCCGTGTGCCGCGCAAGACCTGTACCTGTCGCCCTTGTTCACGAAGTCGCGGGCCTGGGTTGAGCGGCACTGCGACCAGTGGTTCATCCTGTCCGCAAAGCATGGCCTGCTCGCGCCTGAAACGGTGATCGCGCCCTACGAGCGCACGTTGAACCGGATGAATGCGACCGATCGGCGGGTGTGGGGTGATCGAGTACGGCAGCAGCTTGAATCGGTGGCCGGGAGCCGCTTTGTCGCGCTCGCCGGCGTGAGGTATTGCGAGCCGCTGGTCGGTCTCGATCTCGAGCGCCCCATGGCGGGACTGGGCATTGGTCGCCAGCTCGCATGGCTGTCGCGCGCAACATAGCCTTGGGTTGCACTCATGCACCGCATGGAAGGGCAGATCCTGGGGCGATTTCAGCGCCTCTTTCGCCACTCCCACGGGGGAACAGGGTTCGCGTCGCGCCAAAGTCCACGTTTTGCGAGCCGAGCTTGCTGCTCAAGCCGGAATAACGGCGAGTTCGCCGCGGCGTATTGGGTATAGACCCAAGCCAACCCACTCTCGACCATTTTCTCGTTTGCATTGACGCCATCGCACGTCACGGCGCCGACGTTGCGTCCATAGCGATCTTTGGTGTGAACGATGACCTTTGCAAGCTTTCTGTAACACAACCTACTGAGCGCCTGCTTGGCTCGGTTCCCGAAGGCCTGACCACTCGACTCTGGCGCATCAATTTCCGCGAGCCGTACGCGATGTTCTCTTTTGCTCGAGTCAAGAACCGTCAGCGTGTCTCCGTCAGCTACACCTACGACCGTGCCGGTGATCTGCGGGTTGCCGTTCGCGAATGCGTTCAGGGAAAAGAATGTGAGCAGGATCAAGATGTAGCGATCGATTTTCAAAGCGGTAGGCCCTCGAAGCCACGTAATCAGCCACATTCTCCTGACTGCACGAATGCAGTCAAATGCATACATGTCGTCCAGTTGATACGAAAAACCCCCGCTTCGCGGGGGTTTGGGAAGGTCAAATGCTGCACATCGGGCAGGCTATCAAGTTCTCGTCGAACTCTTCCTCGGGGTCAGGCTCCTTCGGCTCGTAGAGATCGAAGCACACGACATCGCCAGTCACGTCGTGAAGCTTTTTCAGCGCTGACTTCAAGCCTTGTCGATGCTCGTACCTCCAGCTAAGGGGGTGGTCTTCTGTATCGACTGTCCGAGCCAACTCCTGCCTGATCCAGGCCGCGTGCAAAGACCTGCGCCCCCAGTCCACCAGGTGGCGGATCTGAGCAAAAGAGACCCCAGGCTTCCATGTGAAGGATTGGGCTGAGAGCTTGTCGGTGTCGACGAGATCGGCCGGCGCCTCGATGAACGCGATGACCAGACGCAGTTCCTCGCGCATCTGATCCTCATCGATCCCTTTCAGCTCCGCGGTTGCGAGGCGATGCTGGTAGAACGTGTCGAGCTGTTTCCTTACGCCCGAAAGCGACGTGGAGAAAGTGACGAAGCCCTGCCACCAGACGCCATCGCCCCCAACGCCAGGATGCACAAGCAGTTCGTAAGCCACGAAAAAGCCCGTGGTCCCGAACAACGACGCTTCTCCCCTGCCCTGCCACTTCCCCCATGCAACAGGAGAGGCTTCCGGGTCAATGAGCCGTTCGGGGATTGGGAAAGACAGGTGGTTGGCCGTGAGGCCTACCTCCTCCGTCACCGGCATCGCATTGGCGGGAAAACGATCCACGTCGCGCGAAGCTGGTTTCTCGATCTTCATCCCGCGCACGAACTCCAGCGGTTGCGCCTGGTACAGCCCAACCAGTTCGGTCGTGCGCTGGAACGGGCAGCAGGAGCAGCCGCTTCGCGAACGCCGGTCGTAGGAGCGAGGAATGCCGATCGTGTCGGCCAGCACCGCATAGACCTCCTTTCGCCTGAGATCGAGATCGATAAACGGCATGTGGGTTTCGATCAGGTCGTGCGTGAAGGCCAGCCGCTGCTGTTCGTCTGAGCGAATCCCCACATAGGCATGAACGGTCTGCCCGGACTGGATCTGCCCCTTGAGGAACATCTCCCACGGCCGCAGCTTGAGCTCCCTTGTGCAGTAACGCGAAGAAGCGGACGGCATGTAGCCGCCGAACTTCTCGATGAGCTCGTAGAGGCCAAGTTCGGGTTTCAGCCGGATGATCGTGACCTCCAGAAAGGCCTCGAGCTTGTCCAGCGTGGTATAGATTTCGGGTTCCTCGGCTAGGGTGTCGGTGAACAGAAGCTTGAACTCGACCTCCGGGTACAACAGGTGCATGAGGATGGCCAGCGCACTGCTGTCGGCGCCGCCGCTGACCGGAATCCAGTGCTGGTCAGTGGGCTGGCCGGGTAGGGTGAACCAGGAGGGATCGACCCCCCAACGAGCCAAGGTATCGGGGGGGAGTTGCGAGAGTGACATGGTTTTCTCCTGAGGTTTGGACTGTGATCAGGAGATGCCGGGTGGGGCTTGGGAAACGGCTTCTGCGTCAGATGCAGGGCCAGTAGGGATCAAGGCGCAGGGGTTGTTCAGCTGCAAGTGACAAAGTACTGGCTTTCGGGACGCACTTTTGTCGTTCCCCCCGTTGAACCTAAGGTCTAGGCTTGTATGAACCTGAACACACGAGGGGTAGCGATGCAAAATAGCCAGCTGGCTCACACGGAAGACCAGGCCCCGATCACGAGTTTTGGGCGGTACCTACGAAAAATTCGAATTACGCGCAAGGTGACTTTGCGGGAGCTCGCCAACCGTGCGCAGCTCTCACCGTCTTACATCAGTAGCATTGAGAGTGGGAGCGCTACGCCTCCCCCGCGGGAGACTACTGAAAGGATTTTGGATGCCTTGGATCCAGAAGATGCTGAACGCGAGGCATTGTTCATCCTCGGCATGACTGCGCGTGGCTCAACAGAGTTCGATGAGCGGTTACCCGAGGAAGTCCGTTTCCTGATCTGTGAATTACGCGGGGACGGTCACAAACTTCCAGATAGATTCGTCCGAGCGCTTCGGGTCTACGTCAAAGAAGCAGTGAGCTAAAAAAACTGGTTCAAAACTTGCGCTTTTGTCTGCGACTTCCATAGAATGAAGTGCGCTTAGCAGACAGCGTCCCGCTCGCAATGGGTAAGCCGTGATGGCACTGCCGCTTGTCCGTTTTCATTTGTTCCATCAACTTCTTGCCGAGGTCGATGGTGAGCGAGCCACCAATGACCTCTCGACCAAGGAGTTGTCATGTTATTGCTGCCAGCACACACCAAAGACGCAAAGGAAATGGCTCGCCGTCTGTGCGATGCCCTCCAGTTCCACGGCATTACGTCTGACGGTTTCAACCCGGATGCGGAATTTTTGACGCTCCAGCAGACGCAGGAGCTCTTAGCGAAAGCGATGGGGCATCAAAGCTGGCGTCAGATGACGACAGTTCTGAAGGAACCTCACACCCCAATTTATATCGACAAAGGCCCCGATGATGCTGAGGAGCGATTCACCCTCCAGTTGGCACGGCTTTTGGGCTTCGATTACGCGCATGGGTCTGTGTTCCGTGTCATCTCGACTTCCGGAGTCGGTTTTTCACCGAAGTACAGGCGAGCGATGGAAGACAACGATTCGCCCTGGGGGCCAATCGAAGAAAAAGAAGAAATTGCTCCGGGGGTCGCGTCCATCACCACCGGCAGCCATGGAGGACTCCTGCTTTCTCCTGAACGCCAAGCAGCAATGCCGCCGCATTTGCGCCTTGGCCATGGAGCCTACGAAGAAGACGGAGAATACAACCTGGTTGCTCTCGGTTTTCCAGATGAGGCCGAAGCAATGGGTCTGTCTTTGGCGAACGCATTGGATTCGGTTGAGGTTATCGACTGGGACCGTAGCACACCGGTCGACGAGATAGATGAAAAAGAGGTGGTTGCTTACCTGGCACGATGCGTTTATTTGAACCGTCGCCCCGTTCGCTATCCAACCTCTACGGAAGTCCATCCAGGCGAAGAACTTCCTGAGTTTTGCTTTGTGCCGACTATTTGGGACTGGGTTCAGAGCTTAAAGAACGCCCCTCGTGTTGACGGGGAGTGGCCAACACTAGCCGGTCCTTGGCATCAGCATTGGGCTTGGCAGGCTCGTGAAGAGGAACGAATGCAAGAGCGAAAGGCACACGAGGAGGCCGCGCTTGCAGAAGTGGTCGAATCGCAGTCACCGGATCAAGACTAGGACCGGGCAGACCCTCGCCGGCAGCTCACCGACGTCGTCCAGCTTGACCGCGATCGGCGGCAGCCGGCACAGATCAAGCGGGCGGGCGGCGCTGGGAATTTGCGTGCCGTCCGGTCACTTCGTCGGGCCAGTGCGAACCCCTCTCCATGAGAGATTCTAACGCCTGGCTCACCGATCCATGTTGTCCGTCATTGAGTGACAAACACGACGGCAGAAGACGAAAAAAAACCCGGCCTCTCTTTGAAGAGAGAGCCGGGCTCCGGTTGTGCTCAGGCTTCAACCCGCGAGGGGTGAGCCTAGATTTCGATCGGTTCCTGGTAGTCGTTCAACACTTGACTGCCCGCCTCCCTGAGTGCTTTTTCGATCTGCGCCTTGGACGGAAGCCCCTCGAAATACCAGTCCATGTTCATGTCTTCGCCCATAGCAGGATGAACCCAGCCGGAGACTCGGTGGGTGTAGCCCTTCTTGCGCATACTCCGATCGCGCCGACGAACAGCTTCTTCTTCCTGCTTAACAAGTTTCTGGAACTTGGCGTCCAGGTCAGATATGAAGCAAGACTCGCACAAGCCGCCACGGTTCGTTTCAACCGTCGCCGGATCGTATGCAGGTTTGCTGCAACGCGAACAGGGCTGCAACTTGACGGTTGAGGCCAAGTCGATCACGTCCTGCTCGGTCGTGGTGCTCCACGTCTTTTGCGGATTCTTGAGATACGCCACACCCCCGCCTTTGAACTGGACACTGATCTGCAGGGGATAGTCTGGGTACATCCACACGCACGGGCTGACTGCGGAGGTGAGTTCGATCCCGTTTACATCGAAGCGATAATCGTAGGTCTTCACGTGCTTCTCCTTGCCGCACGAGCTTCGGCTTGTGCCCACCGCTCGCGTTGCCGACGTGCTGCTGCGCTTGCAGGATTCAAGGGATACCCTGTCGCCTGGTGCAGCACTGCCCGGGGCATCGATCGACCAGAGACATAGAGTGGAGTCGTGTAAATCTCGACTTGACCAAGCTCCACCGACTCCTCGAACTCGACCAGCTCGGCCTTCGTAGCATCACGAAGACCGATTGCGCCGACGACGACGCCAAGCTTGCCGCTGCCCTGCAACCGAAACCGCAGGTTGCTCCCGACGATCGAAGCTTCCGTGATGCGATGACCGCAGTTTTCGCGGTCGACACGCTGGAAGGCCTCGAAAATTTCCTCAAAGTTGCTACCCAGTTTCACAATGACTCCTTGATGAAGCCCCTTGCGCCACACGATCCGCTTGCGGGTACGTGAGACCCGCGGGGTGTTGGTGGTTGGATTTTTCTGCGGTTAGCGACCGAGACTGGCGAGCTTGCTTTCCAGGCCGGCGTAGATGACTCGACTACGCAGGTCATGCGCCATCAGCGGCCCAGCTTCCTTGAGCTCCTGCTGCACGTATTCGGCCATGGATGGATTGCGAACGATGCGCAAAACGGCAACCCACTCCCGGATCTTCTGACGCTGGGTGGCCCGTCGCCGAAGATGCCTGGATGGGGTATCGAAAACCCGCGCATTCCGGATTGCGAAGTTCGCGCGGATCGCGTCTTGGGCGATTGCAGGCAAATCTTTAACGCTCACCATTTTTGACTCCTACCGTGTGAGGCCGTGTTGCTCATTGAGGTGGCGAATCCGCTCCTCGATGATCGACTCGGCATGGTTGAGATCGCCCATCCAGCCACTTTTGAAAATGGCTGCTTGCAGCGCCTTGCGATCCGGAACCCGGTGCCTGACGCCGTAGAGGTGAAGGCCTTCAGGTTCGGTCAAGGTGACTTTCTCAAGCGGAAGCGCCCGGACGAATTTTTCGAAGACCTCGGTGGTGTTGCTTGTGGTCTGGTGCATGACGTTTTCCTCCAGGGTTAGCCAAAGTAGAAGATGTTCATCTGCCGCACGGTGGCCGCAGTCACCTCTTCACGAACATCGCCAGCGATCTCGATGAGATCGGATGCACGCTCCAACAGCTTGGCGCACTCCAAACCGACGTGGCACTCAAGATCCAGCTCGGCAATCTCTGGCTCAATGGGCACCTCGGCAAAGAACGGCATGGTTCGCATCAGAGCCCCTAGAGTCCGGGGATCGTTTCGAGACAAACATGCGAAAGGCTCGGCCTCGGTGCAGTGCCCCGATTCGGCCAGGCGCAACAGCACTCTGCCCAGCACATCGTTGTTGCCTGCTGCGCTGCACGATCGAAGAACATCGTCAACGATCGCGCTCTGCGTGACGACAAAACGCTGACAGCTTCTACACGGTTCACCTTGAGCTGCCCTAAGGGCTGCTTCGGTGTCCTCAGACAGGTACATTCCTGACATCACTGATTGAGTACTCATCGACTTCTTCCCTCCTTGGGATATGGTTGGACGGCACTCAGCAATGCGGTTCAGGCGAAGAGAAAAGAAACGGATCAGTCCAAAAAAGAACCCGGCATAGCCGGGTCTGTGTGATGAAGGCGCTTTATTGCGGTGAAATTTCCAAGAAACCGCGCAAACGGACCAAAGCGTCCCCTCTTGCGAGGTTGAACACGGGGATGCCGTGTCGTGATGCAAGGGCGATTGCTTGCCCGGTGCCACCTGTGGCTTGCGTGCGACTTTGCTCGTCCTCGACGCCATCGGGCGTCCAGCACAGAACGAAGTCGACAGGGCTAGAAAGGCCTCGACCGAGAACCTGGTAGCAGTTGCGCCCCATCAGGTTGCGAGCTGCGCGACCAAGCCGATCCCATCGAGGGTGGATCGTCGCGGCCAGGGTGAGCGCCTTGTCGCAAACGGCCTGGAACTCAGACTGCCTACCATTGAAGCCAGGCCAGGGCAGGTAGATTTCCTTGCGGGTGCATCCGGCCTCGAAAGAAGAATCCGCTCCGTTGGCGCCGCCACTGCGCAGCGTGTAGCCCAGCGCCTCGAGGCGGGTGGCGCAGCGCTGCATGAGCCCCAAGACCGGCTCAGGGGTGTTGCGTGAGCCGATTCCGGCATAGGTCATTGATCGCATCGGTGTAGCCTCTCAGTTGATGTGCGTATGAGATGCCTCAGCGACGCTAGGAATCATGTGGCCTGAGCATGCTCAAGGTTGTCGCACTAGCCGGCCTTGTACGCCTTCAGTGCGGCAGCAAGCTCAGTCTCAACCGGAGGACGGATCAAGTTTCGGCTCCTTAGGTTTTCCTGCGGATGGCCCGAGAAAGATGGCGGGCGCCACCCCGAACGACCCCTACGCCCTGCCCCCCGAAGCTGTATCCCCAAATGAGCTGCCAAAGCGTCGGCGTGGCCATCGGCAGCCAGATCAAGGCGGCCTTGGCGGACAGCGCCTCCTGCTGCCGGATAACCTGCTCCACGGCCTTCTTCTCGCGCCTACCGTCCTGGCCCCGGGCGCCCCAGTATCGGAAGCTCTTGAGCTCCACCACCGCCACGATCCCGTCCTTCCTTGCTACGAGATCGACGTCGCCCCCGCTGTGCAGGCGTTGGCCCAGCACGACGTTGTAGCCGTCTGACTCCAGCCGGTCTTTCGCCAGCTGGCCGTACTTCGCCTCCACCGCTTGGCCGTGCTGACGCGCATAGGCACGTCGATGGTGATGTGCGGCCAATGACGCCAACGCCGCACACAAAATGACATTCACCTGGAGACCAAGATCAACAATCGGGAGTGCCGCATTGGCGGTCGCAGCGGCCAGGGCGCCAATGAAGAAATTTCGGCGACGCAGATTGTGGCGCCAGGGCTCAAAGGCGTGTTTGCCGTGGCTCAAGCAAATCTCCTTCTTCTGTTCTTCGCTTTTTCTGCGCCTCCAAACCGTCGCACTGCTTCATCCCAACTCATGCGGACTGCCCGTCCGACGCCCTCCTCCCGCTTTTCATCCCACTCTTCAGCAATGATGAAGCGCTGCCAAAGAAGGCTTGTCCGTGAATCGTAGATCGTGCCGGGTGGCCACTTCTCCATCACCCCGGTGCGCCTGCACAGGCGGACGAAATGACGGCATTCGGTCATCTCCGTGTCAGGTTCTCCGATGGAGAAATCCACCACCCATGCCTGATTGGGATCGTCTTCGCACGGCGAGGCTGTCCAAAAGGTCCCTTTAGGCGTATCAGGAAATGCTATTGGATCGATGGTCGGGCAGGACTGTGTCTCATCGACAATGCTGAGCAACTCTTCCATCGTCGGCAGGCGCCACCCCTCCCGGACCCCTTCGTGCTCGGAAACCAGAACAAGATCAGGCTTGAAGTTGTGCATCACAGCGACTCCACCTCTGATGCGAGCGAATCAGCATCAGCCGCGATGCCGCCGAAGACCTCGAACAACTCGTTAGCGATCCCCAAGAACTCCGTGACGGAGAAAACGAGGTCTGCGTCAAAGATTTCGTCAGCCGAGGCATCACCTTCGGACTTTCCGTCGTTGTCGCCATAGTGAATTTTCGAGAACCCCAAATCGTCGTCTGCACTGCTGCACGTAATGATGAATGTCGTCGTTGATTCGTGTCGAAGGCCAAGCTTGACGGGCGATTTCCCCTCAAGAAGGTGCTCACGAATTTCCGGCCTGTCGAGCTCGTGTGCGGTGTACCGAACCTTGCTTTTTTCGTGGGTGAGTTCGCAATGCTCGCCAAGCATGAATCCGCCCTCGCACTCATTGTTCAAGAGCCATTCGGTCATCTTTCTGCTTGGCGGCTCGACCGTCCTTAGCTTACGAAATGAAGGCCTCATGCCACGCTTCATGAAGCTGTCGGTGAATGCTCCATGAAAATCTTCGACGCACTTTGCCGACGAGGTCAGTACGAGTAACTGCTTTCTGCTAGGAACCAGAACGCCAAACGTGTGCTTGATGCGGGTTGGCGCTC
Source organism: Propionibacterium sp. (assembly GCA_022837595.1). GTDB lineage: Bacteria > Actinomycetota > Actinomycetes > Propionibacteriales > Propionibacteriaceae > Brooklawnia. Next base: position 2,276 of record JALHFX010000001.1, on the reverse strand, counting down.
CAGGCAGCAGCGACTCGTAGACCTGATCCTTGAGCGCTTTACGCTCCTTCCGCGTCGCGGGGCGTCCTTCCCGCTTCTCGGCCTCGGCCATCGCGGCCGCAAGCTTCTTCTTGACCGTCGAGGCCGGGACGATCTTGCTTTCCTTCTGGAGGGCGACAAGATAGATCGAGTCGACGACATGAACCAGAGGGGCACTTTCTATCTCCTTGGGGTTGATCCACCCGAGATGATCTACATCCAACTGGCCGATGCCACTGAACTTGCGGCTTGCCAGCACCTCTTCGAGCTCCTCAGGGGAGTAAGGGCAGTCGCAGGAGAACACGAAGGCACTTCGGAGCAACATGAAAGCATCCGCTGAAAGAATTGAATACGATTCTAACCGGAGTTATTGGAATCGTTCTCCGCATCCCGCTAAGATGCTGGTTATATGTACAGTATTCGCGGTGCGATTTCACCTACGGATGCATGCATCTCCTGCTTGCAGTATCAGCAACCTTGCGTCGCAGGATCAAAAGGAGATTCAGAATGGATGAAGTGAGAAAGGCGATCTTCGACAACCTGTCGCAGATCCAGACATTCCCCTTCGAAGAGAAGAAGGGGAACCTGACGTACCTGTCCTGGGCAAACGCCTGGGGACTGGTGAAGAAGGCGGAGCCAGACGCCGCGTTCACCGTGGTGACGTTTGACGCGAACGGCATCAGAACCGAGGGCGGGCTGCCATACCAGCGAACCGATATCGGGTTCATGGTCTGGACTCGGGTCACCATCGCCAATATGACCCAAGAGTGCTACTTGCCGGTGATGGATCACCGGAACAAGGCAAAGCAGGTCCCGGACATCCTCGACATCAACAACACGTTGATGCGGTGTTTAGTGAAGAACCTCGCGCTCTTTGGGCTTGGGCTTCACATCTACGCAGGCGAAGACATGCCCTTCGGGATGCCGACACATGCTTCCGAGGTTGATCCTGAGACGGGAGAGATCAAGGAAACAGTGAAAGTCCCCGTGGCCTCTTCACAGTCGAAGGCAGGTGGTAACGGTACATCCTCAACCTTTGCTGCAGCAATCGCCCGGGTTGGGAAGTTGCAAGCGGCCGAGATGCCGAATGCGAAGCGTATGGCTCCCATGCTGTTCCAGGGGGCTGAGCTCGAGCGATACCAGGAAGCACTCGCAGCGCGGGAGAAGGAACTCGCCTCGCCTGCGGCTGCAACAGCAGCAACGAGTGCAGCACCGAGCGGCTTGCCGATCTGATCGGCGCTCACCGCAGACTTCAATCAACCCGTCACTGATAATCTTTCAGTGGCGGGTTTTTACGTTGACGGAGGCGAACGTTGAAGAGCCAGAAGTTTGAGAAGCTGGGACGCGCGCAAAAGCAGTACCACCGAAACCATCCATGGCAACTTGCCAGCGGCGGCCTTTACATCCCGCACGACTACACGGAGAAAACCAACGCCGATCTCTCCTGGTGGGACGATGTCGGCTTCATCCTCAACAGGCGCCGCGTCATCGTCTGGTGGCAACACCCTCGCCACCTCTATTCGGAAGAGATTGGGCGACGTGCCCGAACGCTTGCAGGAGACGACCCGAGTGACGACTGGCTCTTCGAAGGCGGGACGAAGAACTACAAGCGCGCGGGCCGTTCGCGGAAGAAGCTCGTGAGCTACACGAGCAGGAAGCCATCGGAGGCCCAGCAGCGCTACTACAACTCGTGCAGGGAGATCGAGCAGCGCATGACCGTCGAGGGGATCGAGTTCGAAGTCGGGACATCCTGGAGTCGCGAGCGTCTGAGCTGGGCAACAGGCGTCGAACTCATCGTTCCGCTCGAGGTGCGAAATGAAACGGAACTGGCAGTCGTTGCGCAACTTGCCCGCCGGCTACTCTTGGGGCAGACCACACTCCAGACTGAGTTTCCGGGGTACCGCTACACCAGAGAGCATTGGCTTGCGGAAACGGATGGACCGCGTGGTATCGGCCCGCAATCTCACGCCTTGGTGCACCAGAGCACACCGTTACTCACTGCGGTAACGCCCACTCGATCGCCAGGCTGAACCTCGCCCTCGAGGACGACAGCAGGCCAGGGTTCCTTTTCGAACTCAGCAGTGAGCGAACCATCATCATTCACAGCAAGAATGTTGGCGTAGCTTTGAACTTGAGGCTTCCCTGAAAATACCTGCTTCAGGGGCTCTAAGCCGGAACCGCCGAAATTTCCGTCATCCCAGCTCCAGCCCCGCCACGAGCGCATCCAGGTCGATCATCTTGCCGTCGCTCTGGAAGGT
>JALHFX010000069.1 GCA_022837595.1 Propionibacterium sp. | reverse complement strand
CAGCTCCCCGGTGCCGGTGATCACCTCGAGCTCGACGATATTGTCGGAGCTGCGCCCATACCCCAAGGCACGAGGTCCGCAAGCATTGTTGCCGATCATGCCGCCGATGGTGCAACGGTTCGAGGTGGACGGATCCGGGCCGTAGCGCCAGCCGAGTGGGTTGACCTCAGCTTGCAGCACCGCCTGTACGACACCGGGTTCGATTACTGCAGTACCGGTCTGGGCATCGATCGAGAGCACCTTGTTGAGATATCGGGAGGTGTCGATCACCAAACCGGGCCCGACAGCATTGCCGGCGCAAGAGGTGCCTGCTCCGCGTCCGGTGATCGGTAAGCCCACCGCCAGCGCTGCCCGCACCAGCTCGATAAGCTCATCGGTGGTGCGGGGTGTGGCAACGATTTCGGGCACCACGCGATAGAGGGACGCATCGGTTGAGTACAACGCTCTGGCCAGGGCCGAGTCATCAAGACAGGATGGATCACGTAGCCGCGAGCGCAGCTCGGCGACCGCATCGCGTGCTTCGGTTGATCTGCTCACGTGCCCAACCCATTGGTGCCGGCGGTGTCGCCCTTCGCGCAATGGGTCTGGGGATCTGCGGGAATCGTTTGCGGTTCTATGCCGGCCGCGTCGAGGACTGCCTGCATCGCTCGTCCGAATCCTTCCCAGTCCTCCTCGGACATCGGATCGATCAGCACTCTGCGCACCGAGGCAACGTGGTCGGGTGCAGCTCTGGTCAACACGTCGAATCCCTTGTCGGTGAGCTGCGCGATTACTCCACGGCGGTCATGGACGGCTGTCTCGCGGGTAATCAGCCCGTCGGCTTCCATCCTTTTGACAGTGTGAGTCAACCGTGAGCGCGATTGGTTGGCGCCTTCGGCCAGTTGAGACATCCGGATACACCGACCAGGCGATTCGGACAAAACGACCAGCACTTCATACTCATTGAGATCAAGATTATGGGGGCGCAGGTCGGCGTTGAGCTGCTCATTGATCCAAGCCTCGGCATTCAGCCAGTTGCGCCATATCACTTGCTGGGACGGCGTCAGCCAGCGTGTTTCCTGCTCGGACATGGCAACTATCCTAGTTGTGCAGTTGAATGCTTAACTGCCGGGGTGTGCCGACTGGGGCAGCGCCAACAGCCTTGGCTGCGCGAGCCGCGTTAAGATCAAGCGTCCGCAGAACGTCTTCGGCTGTTTTGACCCGTAGCCAATGAGGAGCTCCATGACCGCCCACGCCAACCAGGTCGCCGAGACTATTCGCTCGCGCTGTGCCAACGACTATCCGACGATGTTCCGCAACCGGGTGGCGGTTAGCGCGAGTAAGGTCGCTTTCACCGTGCCCCAGAGTGATAGCTGGCGAGACGTCACTTGGGCCGAGGTGCGCGATGTCGTCGATCGTGCTGCGGCGGGCCTTCTTTCGCTAGGGCTGAGGTATGAGCAGCGGGTAGCCATCGCATGCGCCACTCGGCTGGAATGGATCGAGGCCGACTTGGCTATCGCCAGCGCCGGCGCCACGACGACCACGATCTATCCCGCTACCAATGTCGAGGACATGAGCCATATCATCACCGATTCGGGCGCGGTGATGATGGTGGTGGAGAACAACGAACAACTGACCAAGGTGCATCAGGCGCCGGAGTTGGACGATCAGGTGCATGCGGTCATCATCATCGACGATGACCGTCCAGCAGATGCGCATACCGACGAGCGGGTGATCGTCTGGACCGAGTTGCTTGATCGTGGCGCAGCCTATCTCCTCGACCATCCGACGTGTGTGGACGATTCGATTGACATGCTGAAACCCGATTCGCTGTCAACCTTGATCTACACGTCTGGTACGACCGGGGTGCCTAAGGGCGTCGAAATCCTGCACCAGAGCTGGGCCTACGAGGGGGCTGCGATAGAGCACCTCAATTTCATCGGTGAAGACGACGTGAACTATCTGTGGCTACCGCTGAGTCACGTCTTCGGTAGAGACCTCGTCGCAGTGCAGCTGCAGATCGGTTTCCGCTCGATCGTGGACGGTCGAGTTGATCGAATCGTCGACGGACTCGCCACCACCCACCCGACCGTGCTGGTCGGGGTGCCGCGGATCTTCGAGAAAGTCCGTGCGGCAGTGATGACGATGTATCCGCAGAATGGGCTCAAGGGGCGTATCTCCCGATGGGCGTTCAAGGTTGGGCGCGAATCCCGTCCCTATCGGCTCGCTGAGCGTCCACTTCCCGTGGCACTGAGGGTTCGCTACGCGATCGCCGAGAAGTTGGTTTTCAGCAAGCTGAAGCGCAAGTTGGGCGGCCGGATGCGGTTCATGATCTCGGGCTCGGCCAAACTCTCCCGCCAAGTGCAGGAATGGTTCTATAGCGCGGGGATTACCGTCGTCGAAGGCTATGGCGCGACCGAGACCAGCGCTATTGCCTTCCTCAATCTGCCCCAGAATCCAAGGTTTGGCACGGTTGGTCCGGTGATTCCTGGCTTGGAGACCAAACTGGCCGCCGATGGTGAAGTGATGATCAAGGGCCCGACGATCGCGCGCGGCTATCACAACCTGCCCGCGGAAACCGCAGAAGCGTTCAACGACGGGTGGTTCGCCACCGGTGACATCGGTGCTCTGGATTCCGATGGCTATTTGACCATCACCGACCGCAAGAAGGATCTTTTCAAGACCTCGAACGGGAAGTTCGTCGCCCCGCAGAAGATCGAGGGCACCGTCATGGCGAATATCCCCTATGTCAGCCAGGTGGTGGCGATCGGCCAGGACCGCAAGTTCGTGACCGCGCTGGTCACCTTGGACGAGCAGCAGTTACGCAAATGGGCCTCCCGCCGGGGCAAGAGCGACCTGAGCTACGCGGAACTGACCCAGGATCCCGGTATCCGCAACTCCATCGACCGGTTCATGCGCAAGGTCAACTCGCGGCTGGAACGCTGGGAACAGATCAAGCGCTATACGATCCTGCCTTCAGAGCTGAGCCTGGCCGACGGCACCCTGACACCCAGCCTCAAGGTGCGTCGCGACGAGGTGAATGCGGTCTACGCAGATGAGATCAATGCGATGTATGCCGACGACGCACCGAGATCGAACCTGGTGGTGTCATGACAACCGCCTACCGGACCCAGGTTCAACTGCGCTGGACCGATCTGGACGCCCAAGGGCATGTCAACAATGTGAAAGTGGCCGACTATATGCAGCAGGCGCGCGCGAGATTCATGCTCTCGGGCGATGCCGGCGAGATGCTGGACACTGGCGTCGTGGTGGTCAGCCACCAGATCATCTACCGCAGGGCGATCCACTACAGCGTTGATCCCCTGCGCGCGGAGCTGTGGGTAGCAGAATTAGGGGCGGCGCGGGTCGTCATTGCTTACCGATTATTTCAGGACGACACACTTTGCGCCGAAGCCCGTACAGTGGTCTGTCCCTATGATTTCGAGCGGATGGTGCCCAGACGCCTCACCCGCAAAGAGCGCTGGTTCTTTGCATCCTGGCTCGACGAGCAAACCCCGCCATTGACCGAGCTGACAGCTCCGGAGTTAGCCGGTCGCGGCAAGATCACTCCTGTCGAAGTTCGATGGTCGGATCCGGATCGCTATCACCACGTCAACAATGTTTGCTATCTCGACTACATCTTGGCCGGGCGCATCGACATGACGAGCAGCGCCGATCCCTCGATGGCCCGGGTGGCGATGGGCAATGACGAAGCCGTGCACTGGCTGATCGGGCGGCAGGACATCGATTATCTGGTGCAGATGATGTTCCGCGTCGAGCCGTTCGACGTCGTGACTGCTCCGGTTCAGTTGGGCACGAGTTCGGTCGTGTTGGCTAGCGAAATCGTCGATCCGCTCGATGGCACCGTGCACGCGAAAGCGCGAACGGTCATGGTTTGCGCCGACCGTGATGGACGGAAGCGTCCACTACCAGGATCCGCGCGCGCCGCGCTGGAAAAGCTTCTCATCACCAGCTGAGTCGATCTCACTAACCGGTCTTGCGGGCCGCAGGCGGAGTCTCGCGGTCCACAGGCGGATGTGAAGGACCGGCCGACTCCCCGAGGGAAGCCGACCGGTCCTTGGTTCAGTGGCTGGCGATCAGCTGATCAGTCGTCCGAGGTCTTGGTCTCGGAGCGATCGCCCGACCAATCCAGATGGAAGTGACCTGGCTGATCGACGCGCTCATAGGTGTGAGCGCCGAAGTAGTCGCGCAGTCCCTGAGTCAGCGCGGCGTTGTTGCGCGGTGCGCGTGCCATGTCGTAGTAGGCCAGTGAACTCGAGAAGACCGGAGCAGGTACACCGGCTTGCACTGCGTCCGAGACAACACGACGCCAAGCATCGTTGTAGTCAGCCAGCTGCGGTGCGATTGACGGAGCACACATCAGCGAAACCAGGTCAGGATCGGCCGAGTACTCCTGGCGGATGTTCTCCAGGAGCTTGGCGCGGATGATGCAGCCATCGCGCCAGATCTTCGCGCAATCGGCGACATTGATGTCCCAGCCGAACTCCATACCGCCGGTACGGATCTCGTCGAAGCCCTGCGAGTAGGCGACAACCTTGGAGGCCCACAAAGCTTTGCGGACGTCTTCGACGAAGGCATCCTTATCGGCTACCTGCAACACGCGGTCGGGGCCCTGGAGCGCCTGCTGCGCGGCAGCGCGCAGGTCATCATGGCTTGACTGCGCGCGGGCGAAGACCGACTCGGCGATCCCGTTGACCGGCACACCCAGTTCGAGCGCGGTCTGCACGGTCCAGGTGCCGGTGCCCTTCATACCCGCACGGTCCTTGATGACGTCGATGAGCGCCTTACCGGTCTGCGGATCAATCTGGGCCAGCACATCCGCGGTGATCTCGATCAGGTAGCTCGACAGTTCGCCTTCGTTCCAGGTCTTGAAGATCTCCGCCGCCTGGGCGTTATCGAAGCCGGCTGCCTTCAATAATTCGTAAGCCTCTCCGATGACCTGCATATCGGAGTATTCGATGCCGTTGTGGATCATCTTCACGAAGTGGCCAGCGCCGTTGGGGCCGATCCATGCACAACACGGTTCGTCGCCGACATGAGCCGAGATGGCTTCGAGCATCGGGCCGACGATCTGGTAGCTCTCCGGAGTGCCGCCGGGCATGATCGAAGGTCCGGTGAGAGCTCCGTATTCGCCTCCGGACACGCCGGTGCCGACGAAGTGGAAGCCCTTGGCCGAGATCTCCTTCTCGCGGCGGATCGTGTCCCGGAAGTAGGTATTGCCGGCGTCCAGGATGATGTCGCCCGGCTCCAGGTGGGGAAGCAGTTCCTGGATCGTCGCGTCGGTGGCGGCGCCGGCCTTCACCATGATGATGATGGAACGTGGATGCTCGATAGATGCCACGAAATCTGCGACCGATTCTGAGCCGATGAACTTGCCCTCGTGCCCATGATCAGCCAGAACCTGTTGAGTCTTAGCGTATGTGCGGTTGAAGATCGCGACGGTGAAGCCCTTGTGGGCGAGGTTGCGGGCCAGGTTTGAGCCCATCACCGCCATACCGACGACGCCGATATTGGCTTTATCTGACATATGCTGCTTCTCCTTGCTTTTGTCGAGCCAAACAACCCTGGACCGCAACCCCGTCCGGTGGGTTGCCTACGGGCAACCGTTGCCCCGGTCAACTGATTGTGCCAGACCACCGATCGTGGTGGCTGGATCAATCGCATCAGGCATCGCTGTCAGTGTCTAGAACAAAGCTACGGCCAAATCGGCCGATCTCGGGTCTCCAGCCAGAAATCAGGGCAATGTTGCCAACGAGGATCGCCGCATTTGTCGGGTGATGGTCGGTTAGAGTGTTCAGCGTGGACAACGCGGGTTCAATAGGCAAGGCCGTAACCATCTACGACGTGGCTGCGGCGGCTGGGGTGAGCCCCTCGACAGTCTCCCGGGCGTTTTCTCGACCCGGACGGGTGAGCGCCAGAACTGCGGCCCACATTCATGAGGTCGCGGCTGAATTGGGTTACCGTGCGCCACAGACGGCAAAGGTCGATGCCGTACGGCAATCGAAGATACTCGGCATCAGTGCGTCCGACATCACGAATCCTTTCTTTTTCGGCATCATCCGCGGAGCCGAACATGTCGCGGTCGCAGAAGACTATTCGATTCTGCTTGCCGACTCTCAAGAGAACGATGAACTCGAGCGCAGGCTATTCGATCGGACGCTGCCGTTGGTCGATGGCATGATCGCTGCCACTTCGCGGCTCTCGGATTCGGTGTTGCGCAACGCCGCGAAGACCGTTCCGGTGGTCTCCTTGAACCGCCTGGTACCTGGCATTCCTAGTGTCATCACCGATAACGCGCGGGGCGTCAGACGCGCACTGGAACATCTCGCCGAGTTGGGACACCGACGAGTGGTCTATGTCACCGGGCCGAGCGCCTCCTGGGCGGATGGCGCCAGACAGCGGGCATTCCGGGAAGGCTGTTATGAGCTCGACCTGATGGAGCACCGCGTGGGACCGACCGCGCCGACAGTGCGTGGCGGTATGGGTATTTTCCCGCAGATCCGTGAGCAGCGTGTTACTGCGGCGATCTGCTTCAATGACATCGTGGCCGTCGGGGTGATGCGCGCGGCCCGGGCTGCTGGAGTTCACATTCCCGGTGAGCTTTCGGTCGTGGGCATCGACAATATCTTCGTCTCCGACCTGGTGACTCCGGGGTTGACCACGGTTGCTTCGCCGTTGACCTTGTTGGGTGAGCGCGGTGCCCGGGCGGTCATCGCGTTGGCCAACGGTCAAGAACCGGAGCCGAAGGCTGATCGTCCCTCGGTGCTGCCGATGCGATTGATCGTCCGGGAATCGACCGGTCCGGTACCTCGACGCTGACATCCCATTCGTCGTCGGGCATCAGGCGTCGAGGTCTCGGACGGATTCACGGTCAGGCTTCGGGGCGCTCCGAACTCAGCCGGAAGAGGACCTCACCGGCATCGGTGACCACATGGAAGTTCGGATCGTCCATGAGCGCCTCAATGGTGGCCGGATCCCGGTAGCCGACGTTGATCGACTCACAAACTTCCGGCGGGATCTGGGTGGCAAAAGTGAGCTTCAGTCGGCATTCTTCGATGCCCGTCTCAGGATCGTAGGTGCCCGCGCCTCGTGCATGTGTAGAGTGCGCCAGCACGCCCCACGGGATGTGCGAGAACTTGTCCCACTGCTTCACGTAGTAATCGCGGCAGTGATAGCCGATCTCGTAGATCTCGGGGTGCGCCTCAGAGACCATCGTGATGTGTGGTGCGTAGAGAATCGTCTCGCCGCCGTCGGCTACCGCCGGTTCGGTCTTGTAGAAGCCCTTGGCCGCGGTCCAGATGTCGTGATAGCGCTCGGGGATCTCTGCAATGACATTCGGGAACGGCTCGTCGACGTATTCGATGTGGGTTTGGGCGGTTACCTTCGCCTGCTCGGCCCAGGCATCCTCGGGGCTGCCGAAAGACGCTGACTCCAACTCATCGGAGTAAGCCTTGACGACGAACGCCAGGCAGTATTTCTCGCCGGGGATCAGGTGCGCGCCTTCGTTGATCATCGCCCGCACCGGGGTGATGCCGGGGGATCCGATCATCTTGGCGGAGGTGATCAATGCGCCCACCCAATGGGTCATGTCGATCAGTTCGTGGGCCGCGCAGCCCGGGATGAAGTACTTGTTTCCGCCGGAGATGCCGACGACTTCGTGGGGCAGGATCGGCCCGACAATGAGCTGCACGTCGGCCTCGACAACAGTCTTGTTGATCAGCACGTCGGTGCCGACATCCAAACGCCCGCCCGACAATTCGCTGATGCGCTTGCCAGAGATGTGCCCGACGTTGACGAGCTGCTCGGGATCCTTCCACAGGTGATTGATGATCGGCATGCCCGGATAGACCTGTTCGAGGTCGGCATCGCGGTCGCCGGCTGTCCAAAACGCAATCTCCTCCGGCTCCATGTACTCGTGGGTGCCCAACGCAATCACGCAGGATACGCTCGCTGCCTTGTCGATAACTGTTTGGTAGACAGCGCGCAGGATTCGAGGCATCGGGCAGCCTCGCGTGTCGTCCGGAATGATTACGCACAGACTTTTGCCAGCCAGATCCACTTCGCCGATAGCCTCGGCGACGAATCCCTCGAACTCTTCGACACCGATGTGATAACCCGGGCCGCCAACAGTAGGTATGGACATGACACTCTCCTGATTGAGATCGACTGCGACGTCTACGAATTACGATACAGGCTGCGGACTTCGTTTCACCCGACGAGTTCGCCGGCTAGATGAGATGGCTGGCAATCGCTGGCAACCATTCGGGGTCGCCCAGGGCATGTACCACAATGTGGCCTATGGCATCTTTACTTACTTTGCATGACGACCGCCTGTTTTCCGTGGACGAAGCCGTCCGCCAGATCGCGCGTCGCATCTACGCCGAGACCAGGGATCTGCCGATTATTTCGCCGCACGGACATGTGCCACCCGCATGGTTGAGCGAGAACCTGTCTTTCGACAATCCGACTCGACTCTTGTTGACACCCGATCATTACATCAACCGAATTTTGCACGCCAATGGTGTGGAGCTCTCGCAACTGGGTGTTCCGGTTACTCGTACCGACATGACGGAGGCCGACAATAGGGCCGCCTGGCGCATCTTCTGCGAGCACTGGAGCGACTTCAACGGCACAGCGATGCGTTACTGGTTGACCGATCAGCTCGTGGGAGTCTTCGGCGTGACCCAACGGCCGAGCGCCGAGAACGCTGACGAGATCTACGACATCATTCAGGCCTGGATCGACGACGAGAGCCATCGTCCGCGTGCGTTGATGGACCAGTTCAATATCGAGTTCATCGCGACCACAGATGACCCCTGTGATGATCTGCACGAGCATGACAAGCTGGCCGCAGATGCTGAGTTTGCTGCCAAGCATCGTGTCGCTCCGACTTTCCGTCCTGACAAATACCTCGTTCCGGGCAAGGAGGGCTGGAACGATCTGGCCGATCGGCTCGGTGAGGTCAGCGGCATCGACGTCAGCACGCTGGCCGGTTTCACCGAAGCTTTGGAGAACCGCCGCGCCTACTTCAAGGCACACGGGGCGGTGAGCACCGATCACGGTATTCAGGATCTGGACGCTGCTTACCTCGATACCCAGGAAGCCGAGAGGCTTTACGCGAAGGCACGCGCCGGACAGCTGACTACTGCCGAAGCCGACGCCTTGCACCACCACCTGATCATGGACCAGGTGCGGATGGCTACCGAGGATGGCCTGACCATCACGTTGCATCCGGGCTCGCTGCGCGACCATGACCGGGCAACCTTCGCCAAGTATGGAGCCGACGTCGGCTGCGATATCCCGCATGCCATTGAGGTCACCCGGGCCACCCGCGAGATGCTCAATGCCTTCGGCAACCATCCGAACCTGAATCTCGTCCTGTTCACCCTTGACGAGGATGTTTACAGTCGCGAAATCGCACCGCTGGCGGGCTTCTACCGCTCGGTCTACATCGGGGTGCCGTGGTGGTTCGTCGACGCTCCTGAATCGATCATGCGTTTCAAGGAAGCGGTAACAGAGATGGCCGGCTTCAGCCGAATCTCCGGGATGATCGATGACACGCGTGCATTCTGTTCGATTCCTGCTCGGCACGACATGATGCGCCGGATGGATGCCGCTCACCTGGCCAACTTGGTAGCCCTCTACCGTCTCGACGAGGACGAGGCCATCGAGCAGGCCCGCAAACTGGTCGTCGACAACCCGAAGAAGGTATTCAAACTGTGAGCCGTGTTCTGAATAGGGCCCAGGACGGACGCCCTGCTGCGCCGATCCGTATCATTCATCTGGGTATTGGCAACTTCACTCGCGCCCATCAGGCGTGGTATACCGAGCACGCTAGTGATGCCGATCAGTGGGGTATCGCAGGTTTCCCAGGTCGCACGACCTTGGAACCGCGGATTTCACCTCGTGACGATGCGTTGGATGCCCAGGAGGGCCTCTATCAACTTGATATTCAGGCTCCCGATGGTGACCACGTCGAAGTGATCAGTTCGGTTAGTGCGAGTTTCCGTTCGCACGATATCGACTCCTGGACGAGGCTCTTCGCCGATCCTCAGGTGGCGATCGTTACTTCGACGATTACCGAGGCAGGCTATTGCCGTAATCCGCAGGGCGATCTCGATCTCAAGAACCCGGCTGTCATCGCCGATCTTGACAAGCTGAAGGCCGGCCAGCTCGATGTGCCGGTCTTCACCGGGCCGGCGAAGTTCGTTCGTGGCCTGTTGGCACGGCGGGCCGCCGGTGCGGGAGCCATCACGTTCGTGCCCTGCGACAATGTGCCCGAGAATGGCGCGATGGCCGAGACGGTGATCCGGCAGGCTGCCCAGTACGTCGATCCGAGCCTCAGCGAGTGGATCGACGAGAATGTCGGCTTCGTCACCACGATGGTCGATCGCATTACCCCGCACACCACTGAAGAGGATGCCGCCAGGATCGCCGAGTTGACCGGGATAGTCGATCCGGGGCTGGTGGTCTGCGAGCCGTTCACCGAGTGGGTGCTCGCCGGCGAGTTCAAGGCTGGACGTCCCGACTGGGAGAGCGTTGGTGCGAAGTTCGTGGACGAGATCGGCCCCCACGAGATGCGCAAGCTCTACCTGCTCAACGGCTCCCACTCATTGATGGCCTACTGCGGGCCGGTACTCGGACTCGAGACCGTCTACCAGGCGATCAACGACGAGCGGGTTCTGGGGTGGGTCAACGCCTTCTGGGACGACGCGGTGCAACAGGTACCGCTACCGGACGAAGAGAAGCAGGCTTACCGCGCGGCGCTGTTGGAGCGGTTCCGCAATCCACAGATGAAGGATCAATTGGCGCGTATTGCTGCCGACGGCAGTCAGAAGTTGCCGATTCGTGCGGTGCCGCACATCAAGGCTTTCCTTGAGCGTGGCGAGGTCGCGACCGGCGCCACCCGTGCGGTCGCCGGGTGGACGCTGCATCTGCGTGGAGTCGGTGCACCGGTCTTGGACGCGGCTGCCTCGAGTCTGGCCGATGAAGTGCGCGACATCGACCTGGCCGACGCCGTAGGCGCTGTGCTGCGATTCCTGGAGATCGACGATGAGCGCGCGAGATGGAGGCGATGCAGGCCTGAGCGTCGTCCGCTTGGTTCTTGACACGAGGTAGCGGCTCCCGGGATTACCTGGGAGCCGCTACCTCGTGTGTGCGGGTGTTGGCTCAACGGCTCCCGGAATGTACCGGCCCTACCGCAGCGGCTACCGGAATGTACCAGCCCTGCCGCAGCGGCTACCGAAAGGCGCAGCCGCTACCGAAAGGCGCGGGTTCTATGCCAGCGGCTACCGGAATGTACCGGTCCTACGGCAGCGGCTACCGGAATGCACCGGTCCTACGGCAGCGGCTACCGGAAAGCGCAGCCGCTACCGAAAGGCGCGGGTTCTATGCCAGCGGCTACCGGAATGTACCGGCCCTGCCGCAGCGGCTACCGAAAAGCGCAGCCGCTACCGAAAGGCGCAGCCGCTACCGAAAGACGCGGGTTCTATGCCAGCGGCTACCGGAATGTACCGGCCCTGCCGCAGCGGCTACCGAAAAGCGCAGCCGCTACCGAACATTCGGTAGCCTACGCAACTATCGGTAGCTGCTGTGGGTGTGGCCGGGGTCTTCGGTAGCTGCTGCAACCATCGGTAGCTGCTGTGGGTGTGGCCGGGGTTTTCGATAGCGGCTGCAACTATCGGTAGCCGCTGTGGGTGTGGCTGCACTTTTCAGTAGCCGCTATTCGTAGTGCTGAGGTATCAGGCCCGGCGAGAGTAAGTGAGACGGCCTGAATAGAAGGTCATCTCGATCGGATCAGGCAACTCCATCCCGTGGTAGGGGTTGTTGCGGGCCTTCGACAGGGACTTCTCGCGGTCGACGACAGCTCGCCTGGTCGGATCAATGAGTACCAGATTGGCCACCTCTCCGACCCTTAACATTCCACCTTGATCGGGTATATCGGTGAGACGTGCCGGAGTGGTACTCATCACACGGACGACGTCGGCCCAATCCATGCGTCCGGTGTTGACCATCGTCTCGATCACCGACGCCAGGGCCTGCTCGAGGCCCAACATGCCGGGCTTGGCCTGAGCAAAGCCACCTTGTTTGGACGCAGGATCGTGGGGTGCATGATCGGTGCCGACCAGGTCGATGGTGCCGTCGGCCAAACCGGCCCGCAGTGCTTCGATGTCCTCGGCGCCGCGTAGTGGCGGGTTCACCTTGAATGTGGTGTCTTTCGCGCGCAGCAGTTCCGAATCGAGTAGGAGGTGGTGCGGCGTCGCCTCAGCAGTGACCCGAATACCGCGAGCCTTCGCCCAGCGCACCACGTCAACACTCTCAGCGGTGGTGACATGGCAGGAATGCAGTCGTCCACCGGTGAGCTCGGCAAGCTGGACATCGCGGGCGATCATGATCGATTCGGCAGCCCATGGCCAGCCGGTGATTCCGAGTTCAGCCGCGACGGTGCGTTCATCGGCAGCGGCATCCGGCCCAGCCAAGACGTGGTCTTGGCTGTGTTGAGCAATGATCACATTGTTATCGGCCGATAGCTGCAGGGCCTGACGCATCAGCGCAGAGTTCATCACGCACTTGCCGTCGTCGCTGAAGATCCGCACTCCCGCAGCGGCCATCTCGGCGATGGGGGAGAGCTGCTCGCCGCCAAGCCCGATCGTTATCGAACCGATCGGAAAGACGTCGGTATTGCCGGCGGCTCGTCCGAGCTCAGCAACATATGCCGCGCGCTCGACGCTGTCGGTCACCGGGTTTGTATTAGCCATGGCGAAGACCGCGGTGAATCCGCCACGCGCCGCGCAGGCAGTGCCGCTCGCGACCGTCTCGGATGCCTCGAAGCCGGGCTCGCGAAGATGAGTATGGATATCGACCAGCCCCGGTAGTGCGAGCAGCCCATCCGCCTCGATCACTTCGGCGCCGGCCCCCGATTGTGCGGCCAGACGACCGTCCACGATGTGCAGATCGATCGGGGTACCGGAGGCTGAGCGAGCCCCCTTGATCGAATAGTTGGTCACTGCTCGCTCCCTGCTTCTTCTAGTCCGAGTTCTTGTACGGCGATGCCCCGCAGTGCCTCGGCGCGGGAATCGGCCAGGATGCGGCGAACTTGTTCGGGTAGGTCACGTCCGGTCGTCCATTCATCGAGCTTGGCGATCCACTCACGATCGGCCAGAACCGCCGGCCACAGATAGGTCAGAGCGGTTTGACGTGCTACATGCCCACGTTTGGCCCAATTGCCCGATGAGGTGGCGATCTGGTCACACAGTTCCAGATATGCGTCCTGATAGCCGTCGAGCAGTTCTTCTTGACCGAACTTCCAGAAATTAGCAGCCACCGCGACATGTGTACCGTTCGGTAGGTCCGGATCATCGGTGGCCAGTCGCCACGCCTCGGCCTTCGCCAGCGGGTCAGCCATCGCGGCACGGGCCCCAGCTGCTGATTCGGCACCCGAGATGGTGCGGTCGTTTTGATACTCAGCTTCGATCTGCTCTGAAGTGATTCGTCCCAGGCGTGCCAACGCGGTGATGATCGCCCAGCGACGATCAGCGTCAATCGGTAAGCCCTCGGGTATCTCTTCATCGCTCAGCCAAGCTTCGAGCAGGCTCGCACCTGCGGGGGAGTCAACTGCGGAGATCAACGCATCGGCGACCGCGAGCTGTCGGTCGGAGCCGGGCTCAACAGATTTCAGCAGCTCAGCAAGCGCCATTATCAGGCGTGCGCGAAGGTGCGGACGTTGGGACGACGGCGCATAACGTGTGACCGCCAGATGCGCCTGACGCAACTGATTGATGACGGCAGTCACATCGGATTCGGTTTGCAATCCGTTGACGATCAAAGTCAGATATGCGGACGAAGTCATCTCGGCGTCGCGCCAGGTGTCCCAGGCGGACGTCCAGACCACCGCACGGGCGAGCGGATCGACGAGTTCTGCCAGCTTCTCGGTGACCACTCGCTGAGAGCCGGCGTCCAGGCGAACCTTCGTATAGGTCAGATCGCGGTCGTTGAGTAATACAAGATCGGCGCGCGGTTTGCCGATCAAGGCTTCGGCGACAGTGCGCGGTCCGCTTATATCGAATTCGATTGACTCGCGGAGCAACAAGCCGTCGGCATGCAGGTCGTAGAGACCGATTGCCAACCGATGGGTGCGCAGTGTCGGATGTTGCGGGTCTGCGCTTTGGATTACCTCGAAGCGGGAGTAGGTGCCGTCTTCAGCGATATCGAAATCTGCCCGCATCAGGTTGACTCCGGTGGTCTCCAGCCATTCGGCGGCGAATCCGGATAGATCGCGTCCGCTGGCTTTCTGGAGTGCGTCGAGCAAGTTAGCGAAGGTGGTATTACCCCAGGCGTGCTCGTCGAGATAGTCGCGGACACCGGCAAGGAATTGCGGTTCGCCCACGTAGGCAACCAGTTGTTTGAGTACGCTGGCGCCTTTGGCATATGTGATGCCGTCGAAGTTTTGATCGACGGTCTCAAGGTCGATCATGTCGGCAGCGATCGGGTGGGTGCCCGGCGCCTGATCGACACGGTAGGCCCACAGCTTGCGCATATTGGCGAAGGTCGTCCAAGAATCATGGCCACCGTAGCGATGGGTGATTTCGTTCTGACAGTAATAGGCCGACCACTCCGCGAAGCTTTCGTTCAGCCACAGATCGTCCCACCACTTCATGGTGACCAAATCCCCGAACCACATGTGCGCGAGTTCGTGGAGGATCGTGTTGTCGCGGCGCGCGTAGTCGTCTGCGGTGACCTTGGAACGGAAGAGATAGTCGTCGCGGAAAGTCACACAGCCGGCGTTCTCCATCGCTCCGGCATTGTATTCGGGTAGGAAGAGCTGATCGTAGGAGTCGAACGGATACGCCCGCCCGAATGCTTGCTCGTAGACCTCGAAACCGCGCTGAGTTGTGGTAGCCAGTTGTTCGGTCTCCAGATAAGGTGCCATCGATTCGCGGCAAACCAGATCGGCCGGTATCGGGCCTTTGATTGAGGTGATGTGACCGGGGTGTACATGGAATTCACCGGCTACGAGCGCGGTGATGTAACTGGAGATTGGTGGCGTCGGCTCGAAATGCCAGATGGCGAATCCGTCGCTTTGCGGAACGGAATCACCCGAACGCGTATTGGAGTAGACCTTCCAGTTTTCTGGTGCTTTGACAGTCAGCTCGAAAGTGGCTTTCAGGTCGGGCTGATCGAAGCACCCGTACATGCGGCGGGCATCGGCAGTCTCGAATTGTGTATAGAGATAAATCTTGTCATCGACCGGATCGACGAAACGATGCAATCCCTCACCGGTGCGTGAATAGCGGCATAGCGCGATGACGGTGAGCTGGTGCTCGCCGCTGGAGAGATCGAGCGCCAAACGGTAACCGTCGTGCGCGTCCTTGGGCAGCTGGACGCCATCCAGCCAAGCGTCGATCACTTCGTCGGCGATCAGGTCCAACCAGCTGCGCCCTTCTTCGCTGGCGAACTGCACGGTCGAGGTGGAGATGAAGGTACCCGTGGGATCGGCCAGCGGCTCGTCGTCCACGCCCCGCCCGGTCAAGTCGACAGTGACGCGACAGGCGTGGCTGGTGATGAGTCGGGAGCGCTGCTGGGCTTCATCCCTGGTGATGTTCACCGAGTTAGTCATAAACCTTCCAATCGTTGTGCATTCACCGTAATCGCGGGCACTACCTATAGTCAGCGCGCGGAGAATCCGCGTTCACGTAACACTGTGGAGATTACCGGCTGACTCCGCATTTCGTGGTAAGCCCACGAGTGTCGGCGTGGAAGAGATCGTTGTTCACCGAATGGGGCAGAGGTGGATTTCCATTCGGACGCAGTTCTAGTCTTGGTCCCATGAGCGACGCACTTCAGCAGGTTGACTTCTGGTTCGATCCGATGTGCCCGTGGGCATGGATGAGTTCGCGTTGGATGCTGGAGGTGGAGAAGGTTCGTCCGGTGCACACCGTTTTCCACGTGATGAGCCTGTCGGTGCTCAATGAGGGCCGCGATTTGGACCCGGATTACCTCGAGGCGATGAAACAGGGGTGGATCGGCGTGTATCACCCTGGGCGGGAGACGGTGGGCGATCCCGAGGTGGTGAAGGCTGCTCTGCGCGAGTGTGGATTCGATCCGACTATCGCCGACCGCGCTCAGACCGTGGAATACGACGAGGCCTTGCGGGCATCGCATCGTGAAGGTATGGAGCCGGTTGGAGAAGACGTCGGTACCCCGGTCATCCATATCAACGGTAAGGCACTGTTTGGGCCGGTGGTCTCGCCTGCGCCCACCGGTGAGGCGGCCGGGAATCTCTTCGATGGCGTATCGAAGGTGACGGCCACCGACGGCTTCTTCGAACTGAAACGCGGACGCGATCGGGGGCCGATACTCGATTAATCTCGGTTTCCCCCGCGTGGCGTCCCACCATTGCGGCATTGGCTTCATACGATAGGCGCGACTATTGAGGCCAAATGGCGTTTTGGACGGGGTGAGACTGATGTCAGTCGCTGAGCAGCTCGAAATTTCCGCGCCGGCAACGACGGCACGGCGTGGATACTTCACCGACGAAGATACGCCGCATCTGCAGGTGGCGCCCCGTCGTGCCCAGATCACCGAC